>CAZNCQ010000485.1:0-3947 GCA_964571275.1 uncultured Myxococcales bacterium | reverse complement strand
TGCGCAGCGCCTCCGCCGCCGAGATGATCGCGCCGGTGTAGACCAGCTCGCGCGCCACGCCCAGGCCCACCCGCCGCGCCAGCCGCTGCGTTCCGCCGAAGCCGGGGATCACACCCAGGTTCACCTCGGGCTGGCCGAACCTGGCCGCCGACGACGCGTAAATGAAGTCGCAGGCGAGCGCGAGCTCACACCCGGCGCCGAGCGCAAAGCCGCCGACCGCGGCGATCACCGGCACCGGCAGCGCCTCGATCGCATCGCCGATCTCGTGGCCGAGCTCGGCAAACGCGCGCGCCTCGCGCGGTCCCAGGCTGGACATCCCGCTGATGTCGGCGCCGGCGACGAACGCCTTGGGCCCCGCGCCGGTGACGATCACGCAGCGCAGGCCCGCCGCCCCCGCCAGTCCCGCGAACGCCGCCCCGAGCTCGCGCAGCGTGACCTCGTCGAGCGCGTTCAGCACCTTGGGCCGATCGATCGTCACGGTGGCGACCGGCCCACCAGCGTCGACGAAGACGCCGCTATCCGACGCCATGCGGCTCCCGGTGTTCGCTCATCGCTTCTCCTCGGCGCCGCCGGGCGCGGGCGGCGCTGGTGCGGCCGCCGCCGTTCCCGTCGGGGGATAGTGGTAAAAGCCGCGGCCGGTCTTGCGGCCGAGCCATCCAGCCGCCACGTACTGGCGCAGCAACGGACACGGGCGGTACTTCGGATCGCCGAGCTCGCGGTGCAGCACCTCGAGGATCGCGAGCGTCGTGTCGAGCCCGATGAGATCCATCAGCGCGCACGGCCCCATCGGGTGGTTGAGCCCGAGGTTGATCGCGACGTCGATGTCCTTCTCGCAGGCGATCCCTTCGAACAGCGCGAAGCAGGCCTCGTTGAGCATCGGCATGAGGATGCGGTTCACGATGAAGCCGGGAATGTCGCGCGAGACGACCGTGGTCTTGCCCAGCCGCTCGGCGAGCGCGCGCGTCGTCTCGTAGGTCGCGTCCGACGTCGGCAGGCCGCGGATGATCTCGACCAGCTTCATGATCGGCGGCGGATTCATGAAGTGCATGCCGATCACGCGATCCGGCCGCGTCACCGCCGAGCCGATCGCGGTGATGCTGATCGATGACGTGTTGGTCGCCAGGATCACGCCGGGACGACAGGATTGATCGAGCAGCGTGAAGATCTCGCGCTTGACGTCGGGGCTCTCGATGGCCGCCTCTACGACGAAGTCGACATTCTCGAGATCGCCGCCGTAGATGTCGGCGGGCGCGATCCGCGCCAGCGCGGCGTCGCGCTCCTCGCTGGTGAGCTTCTTCTTTTCGACCAGCTGCCCGAGCTGCGCGGCAATCGTCGACCGCCCGCGATCCGCGATGTCGCGCCCCGAATCGACCAGCGTCACCGCCATTCCGCGCACGGCCGCGAGCTGCGCGATGCCGCGGCCCATCTGGCCCGCGCCGATGACGCCCAGCCGCTCGATGGACGGCGACGGCGGCGACAACGGCGCGGTCACGCTGCCAGCTCCACGGCCACCGCGATCGCCTCGCCGCCGCCGATGCACAGCGAGACGACCCCGCGGCGCTTGCCGGCGTCGCGCAGCGCCGACAGGAGCGTGACCAGCAATCGCGCGCCGCTGGCGCCGATCGGGTGGCCGAGCGCAACCGCGCCGCCCCACACGTTGACCCGCGCCGGGTCGAGCCCGAGCATCCGGTTGTTCACCAGCGCCACGACCGCAAACGCCTCATTGATCTCCCAGAGATCCACATCCGAGACGCGCCAGCCAATTTTCTCGAGCAGCCGGCCAATCGCACCCGCGGGTGCGGTCGTGAACCACTCGGGGGCCTGAGCGTGCCCCGCCGAGCCGACGATGCGTGCGATCGGCGTCAGCCCACGGACCTTGGCGACGTCGGCCGACGCGAGCACCACCGCGGCGGCACCGTCGTTGATCGACGACGCGTTCCCCGCGGTGATCGTTCCGTCCTTGCGGAACGCGGGGCGGAGGCTGCCGAGCTTCTCGACGTCGCCCCGTCGCGGCCCCTCGTCGCTGGTGATGGAGCGCGGCGGGCCCTTTCGCTGCGGCACTTCGACCGGCACGATCTCGGCGCGGAACTTCCCCGCCGCTTCGGCGGCGCGCGCGCGCCGGTAGGACTCGGCGGCGAACGCGTCCTGCTCCTCGCGGGTGATCTTGTTCTCGCGCGCGCAGAGCTCGCCACACTCGCCCATGTGGACGTTTCCGTAAGCATCCCAGAGGCCATCGTGGATCATCGAATCCAGGAGCTGGGCGTGACCCAGGCGCAACCCCTCGCGCGCCTTGGGGAGCACGTAGGGCGAGTTGGTCATCGACTCCATCCCGCCAGCGACGACGACATCGTGCTCACCGGTGGCCAGGGCGTTGGCGCCGAAGACCACCGCCTTCAGCCCGGAGCCGCACACCTTGTTGATGGTGACGGCACCCACTGACTGGGGCAGGCCGGCCGCGATCGCCGCCTGCCGCGCCGGGGCTTGTCCGAGGCCCGCCGGCAACACGCACCCCATATAGACCTCCCCGACCGCGTCCGCCGATACGCGCGCCCGCTCCAGGGCAGCCCGTATGGCGGCCGCTCCCAGTTGCGGCGCAGGGATCGAACCGAGGTCCCCCTGGAACGCGCCGATGGGGGTACGGGCACTTCCGATGATCACCACATCTCTCATCACAGTCATCATAGCGCTTCGAAGTAGCTCGGACCGCGACGGGCGCCGGTGGCGGAGTCACCTACGCCCTCCGCGGCACAGCTGGCTCTGGAGGGCCAAAATGTAGACTTTCGACCTACATGCTCTAGCATCGTGCGCATGAACCCCTGTCGCACTCGCTCGATGCCGAGCCTGCTCCTGGGGTTGTGTCTGCTGGAGCTCCTGCCCGGTGGCTGCGCGACATCGCCCGCTTCTTGGCCGCGAACCCGGCGCTTTCCGTCGGCGATCTTCCGTTCAGCGCGGCACGTCGGGCATCCGCTGGCGCGCCGTCCGCCGCCGGGCGACGAGACCTCGGCCATCGTCATCGAACGCATCCACGCGGCCGGCTTCCGGTTTGGCACCGACGGCACCCCGGGCGCGCTCTGGGGCTACATGCGCACGTCGCACGAGCTCGTCGATCCGCGCGAAGCGCGCGCCGGCGATGTGGTCTTCTTCGACACGCGCAGCCGCGGCGAGGAGGATCTCGACTGCGCCGACCGCGTCGGCCTGGTCGAATCGGTCGACGGCGGCGGGCGCATCACGTTCCTCGAAGCGCGCGGCGGACAGCTCTACCGCGGCTTCGTCGATCCGCACCAGCCACTGGCCCGCCGCGACGACAGCGGCGAGATCGTCAACAGTTTCCTGCGCCCCAAGCGCCTCAGCGATCCCGACGGAACGCGCTACTTCGCGGGCGAGATGCTGTGCGGCGTCGCGCGCGTGCGCCTGGACCGGTGACGGCCGTGCCAACGCGCACGCGCGGCGATCGGGCTCTCGTCAACCAGGTTGAAGCGAACGCCAACAAAGTTGTCATTGCCTCAACGGAACTCCTGAGATCCTGTAGTCTTAGGTCACGGAGCAGCGGCCCGCGCCTTGCTGTATCCAGGTGCGGCGAGGGCTCTATCGATCGCCGATTGCATGATTGCAGTGGAAAATAGAACTCCCTATAATCGCCCGGTTTTTCAGGCCGCTCCCCGGGCCGATTTTTCGCCCCCCGTCTCGTCGTCCCCGTCCCTAGTGGCTTTCGTCTGAGGAGGATCAAATGAAGGGTCTCGTTCCGCACCGTTGGCGCCGCGTCTGGGCTGTGACTCGCTGGGTTGCGGTCGCTTCGGCGCTCCCGCTGATCTGGGCTTGCAACGCGCGGACTCTGGAGGCTCCGACGCCCAATCCGGTGCGCGTCGTGAACAACACGTTCCAGGCAACGCTCAACCGCGAGATCGACATCCTGTTCATGGTCGACAACTCACAGTCGATGCTGCCGC
>CAZNCQ010000484.1:0-3970 GCA_964571275.1 uncultured Myxococcales bacterium | reverse complement strand
AAACGGCTGCTCGCGCTGATCGCCGTGCGCGTTCGCGACCTCGTTCCCGCGAGCCACTTTGGCAAGACCAACCTGCAGGACTATCTGCCATGACGCCCGCAACACCGGCCGGGCCGACGCGCGAAGGGCACCCGCGCACCCTCCTGCTGACGGGCGCGACCGGCTTCGTGGGCCGGGCCGTCCTGCCCGCCCTCGTGGCCGCCGGCTGGCAGGTGCGCTGCTTCACGCGCGACGCGAAGCGCGCGGCCGCACAGCTCCCCCGGCTCGACTGGGTGCAGGGCAACGTCGAGGACACGCCTTCCCTCTCGCGGGCCCTCGCGGGTTGTACGGCCGCGATGTACCTCGTTCACTCGATCGGGGAAGGGGCGAGATTCGCGGAGCGGGAGCTCGTCGCCGCTCAGGGATTCGCGCGGGCCGCGGCGCAGGCCAACCTCGCGCGCATCGTCTACCTCGGGGGGCTCGCGCCGGCCGGTGATGCGTCGTCACACCTGCGCGGCCGCCTCGCCGTCGGGGAGGCGCTGCGTGCCGGACCGGTCTCGGCGATCGAGCTGCGCGCGAGCATGATCATCGGCCACGGCAGCCTGAGCTGGCTCATCGTGCGCGACCTCGCGGCGCGCCTGCCCGTGATGGTGCTGCCCTCCTGGCTTCGCTCGCGCACGCAGCCCATCGCGATCGACGACGTCGTGGTCGCGCTCGTCGCGGCGCTGGAGCTGAAGACCGAGGGCAGCGCCTCGTTCGATCTCCCTGGTCCGCAGGTGGTGTCTTGCCGCGAGATCCTCGAGGTGGCGGCGCGGGTCATGGGCTTGCCCGTGCCGCGCGTGCTCGAGCTGCCGATCCTCACGCCGCGCCTGTCGTCCCACTGGGTTCGCTTCGTCACGCGCGCCCAGTGGTCCGTCGCGCGCGAGGTCGTGGTCGGGTTGACGCAGGATCTGCTGGCCCGCGACGATGCCTTCTGGCGGGCGATCGGACACCCGACGCTCATCTCCCTGCTCGAGGCGGCGCGGCGCGCGATCGTCGCCGAGCACGACGAAGGCCCCGCGCCCGGGGCTTGGGGCCTGGTCGAGCGGCTGCGCCGGGGAGGCCCTCATCATGCCGCGTCCTGACCCGGTCGCCGCCGCGGGGGCCGAAGGGACAGCCTCGAACCGATTCGGGGCCGAGCCCGTTGCCCTCGTCGCCGTCGGGGCGTGGATCGCAGGCGCCGCGATCGCGGCGACCCTGGGGCTGTGGTCCGGAATGGGCACGACGGCGGTGGTCGTCGGGCTCGGCGTGCTGGCGACCCGATGGCAGGCGCTGCGCGAGATGCTGCGCCCGCATCCGACGCCGATCCTCATCGGGCTCGCGGCCGGGCTGCTGATGGCCGTCGCGACCCACCTCTCCTACGGCCCCATCAGCGCGCTCGCTCCCTTCGTGAAGACCGGAACGGCCCAGCTTTACCTCGAGAACGCGTCGCGGCCGCGCCTCGCCTTCGGGCTGCTGCTGATGCCGATCGCCATCGCGGAGGAGGTGGTCTGGCGGGGCGCCGTGCAGGCGACGCTGACCGCGCGATTCGGGACCGCCGTCGCGATCCTCGCCGGTGCCGCGCTCTACGCCGTCTGCCACGCGCCCATCGGGGCGCCCGTGCTGATGATCGCGGCCCTCGGGTGCGGGCTGGTCTGGGGCGCCCTACGTGCCATGACGGCAGGCCTGGTCGCACCGATCCTCGCTCATCTTCTTTGGGACGAGATCCTGCTCTTCATCGCCCCCCTCACGACGCGCTGAGGGGGAGGCGGTTCCAGGGCGCGGTTCCATCCCTTGATGGGCCAGGATGCTCCTGCGATAGTCGCGTCCCACGAATGCTGGCGCGCGGGCTCTCATGAACCAGGGTGGCCCCCTGCGCGCCGCGGCGAGGTGCCTCAACGTCGTCGCGCGGTGGCCTCGCCTGCTGCTCCTCGCCGTCGTGGCCGCGCCGTTCGTTCCCGCCGGGCTGGAGATGATCCGGGCCGGCATGCCCGACATCCTCTTCGAGGGCGACATGGGCGCCCTCGAGCTGCGGACCCTCTTCGCCGCGCGCGGCACGCAGCTCGTCGGGCCGTACTCGCGCTTCAACTGGAGCCACCCCGGGCCGGCGTTCTTCTACCTCGCGACCCCGTTCTACGAGGCCTTTCGCCAGCGCGGCCCCGCGCTGCACGTGTTCGTGCTGGTCGGGCACTTCGTCGCCATGGGGACGCTGGTGCTGATCGCGCGCCGCCTGCTCGGCAACGTCTACGCGCTGGTGGTGGCGGCGTTGCTGGCGGTCTTCGAGATGACGGGCCCGCCGATCGCTCTGTGGCAAGAGTGGAACCCCATCGTGCCCGTGCTGCCGCTGGCGTTGCTGTTGTTTCTGGCCGCGCGCCTCGGCTCGGGCGGCATCACCGCCCTGGCGGGGGTGTGCTTCGTGGCCTCGGTCATCGTACAGACCCACGTCGGCTACGCGCCGGGCGCCCTGCTGCTCCTCGGGCTGGGCGGCGGCTTCTACGGCGGGCGCCGGCTCCTGTCGCCGCGTGCCGATGCGCGAGAGAGGAGGCGGATCCTGCGAGCCGTTGTGGCGGCGGCCGCGGTCCTGGTGGTCGTGTGGCTGCCGCCCATCTACGAGAACGCCACGCGACGCCCGGGCAACCTGCACTTGCTCTACGAGTTCTTCACCAGCCGTTATCGGTCCGAGCACACCTGGCAAGCGTCGATCGACACCGTGGCGGGCCAGCTGACGGTGATGCCGCTCGCCTTCGCGCGGCTGTTCGCCGCCGTCGCCGCCCCGAGCTCGACCGTCGTGTACACGCTGGTCTCGCTCCAGCTGGCGGCGCTCATCGCCACGCTGGCGCTCGCCGCCAGACGGCGCGACGGCCTCACCGCGTTCCTGTCGCTCGCGGCGCTGGGGCAGATCGTGGTCGCCGTGCTCGCGGTGCGCGCCATCCGCGGCCCCCTCCTCGACTATCTCCTGGTGTGGATCTCGGTGCTCGGGCTGGTCGGTCATGCCGCGATCGCTGCCGGCTTGGTCGGGGCGGCCGTGCGCCGGCTCGGCCCGCGCGCCGCCGGCCTCGCGCTCGGGGTGCCGGCCGTCCTGCTGGTCGTCGTCGCCGTGTGGGCCGGCGCCGGGCGCATCCCGCTGGTCTACAGACGCGACGAGAAGCTCGAGCGCCTGGCGCGCGAGGTGGAGGCGTACCTGCGCGCCCAGACGATCGACCACCCCATCGTCTCGATCGCGAGCCACGACATCTGGGCCGAGACCGTCGGCCTCGTGCTCTGGCTCGAGAAGCACCAGGTCCCGGTGTACGTCGACCGCGACTGGCTGTACGTGTTCGGCAACCAGCTGGCGGCCGACACGCGCCCTCATCGTCACCTCCTGGTCGGCGACGCGGCGTTCGGCAAGATCGCAGCCGCGCGCCGGGACCGCACCCTGGTGGCGGCCTCCGGCGATCTCAACGTCTACCTCGACGATCCGGACTACCTGCAGAGCCATCGTGTGGCCGGCCCGATCGTGCTGCTGTCCACGTCGGGCGCGCTCGGCGATCCACGCCGTATCGTGGACGGCGTGATCCCACCCGACGGCACCGACTGGCAGTCGCCGCTGTCGGTCGTGCTCGGCACTGCCAGCGTCAACACGGTGGAGGTGGCGGTTCCGTCCGGGGATCTGGCGGGGCTGTTCGTCTGCGCCGACGGCAATGACACCTACGTGCTGCGCTGCCTGGGCGCGGATGGATCGTCGTCGCGGCTCGGCGTGACCCCGTCCCCCGCGCTGGGCGACAAGGAGGGCGCCGGCATGCGGACACGGATGGTGTTCGCGGACGGCCTCGCGGCCTGCCGCTCGATCGAGCTCACCCCCGAGGGGGGCGACGGCTTCTACTCGATCGGCGAGGTCGGCTTCCTGCGCCGCTGACGGCGTCCATGTCGAATGCGCTGGTCAGCTGTGCAACAACCCCGGGGGGAACAGCCGACTCGGCGTCCCCGTCACGAT
>CAZNCQ010000483.1:0-3997 GCA_964571275.1 uncultured Myxococcales bacterium | reverse complement strand
GTCCTCGATGTCGATGTCGGCGGCGATGTCGATGATCTCGGAGCGCCGCGCGTCGGCGTAGGCCGCCTTGATCTCTTCGAGCTCCGACACGACGACCGCCATCAGCACCGTCTCGCTGCCGAGGATCTCCTCGAGGCGCGCGATCAGGACCGCCAGCTCCTTGATCTCGGCGATCAGCGCGTCGCGCTCGAGCCCGGTCAGCTTGGCGAGCCGCATGTCGAGGATCGCCTGCGCCTGGCGCGCCGACAGCTCGAACGCCTCCATGAGCCCGCTCTTGGCGGCCGCGGTGTCCTGCGACGATCGGATGAGGCTGATGACCGCATCGATGTTGTCGACGGCGATCTGCAGCCCCTCGAGGATGTGCATCCGATCTTTCGCCTGGCGAAGATCGAACATCGTGCGCCGGCCGACCACGTCGCGGCGGTGCGCGATGAAGTGCTGCAGCAGCTTCTTCAGCGACAGCGTCTGCGGCCGGCCGTCGACGATCGCCAGCATGTTGATGCCGAACGAGTCCTGCATCTGCGTCATCTTCCAGAGGTTGTTGAGCAGCACCTCTGGAACGGCGTCCTTCTTGAGATCGATCACCATCCGCATGCCGTCGCGGTCCGACTCGTCGCGGATGTCGGCGATGCCGTCGATGCGCTTGTCGCGCACCAGCTCGGCGATCTTCTCGATCAGCTTGGCCTTGTTGACCTGATAGGGGATCTCGGTGGTGACGATCGATTTGCGGCCCGTCTTCGGGTGCTCTTCGATGTTGGTGCGGGCACGCATCAGCAACGCGCCGCGCCCGGTCTCGTAGGCGGCCCGGATGCCGGCCTGCCCGCAGATGAAGCCGCCCGTCGGAAAGTCGGGGCCCGGTACGATCTCGCACAGCTCGTCGGTCGTGACGTCGGGGTTCTTGGCGACGGCGATCGCGGCGTTGACGATCTCGGTCAGGTTGTGCGGCGGGATGTTGGTCGCCATGCCGACCGCGATACCCGTGGCGCCGTTGACCAGAAGGTTGGGAAAGCGCGCCGGTAGAACCGTCGGCTCGACCTCCTTGTCGTCGTAGTTGGGCTGGAAGTCGACGGTCTCCTTGTCGATGTCGGCCAGCAGCTCGCCGCCGATGCGCTCCATGCGGCACTCGGTGTAACGGTAGGCGGCCGGCGGATCGCCGTCGATCGAGCCGAAGTTGCCCTGGCCGTCGATGAGCGTGTAGCGCATCGCGAAGTCCTGCGCGAGGCGCACGAGCGCGTCGTAGGCGGCGGAATCGCCGTGCGGGTGGAAGCGGCCGAGCACCTCGCCGACCACGCGCGCGCACTTGATGTAGGCGCGGTTCCAGACGTTGTTGGTCAGATGCTGGGTATAGAGAATCCGCCTGTGGACCGGCTTCAAGCCGTCGCGCACGTCGGGCAGAGCGCGCGAGACGATGACGCTCATGGCGTAGTCCATGAACGACGACTTCATCTCCTCTTCGATGGCGATCGGGATGCGATTGCCGAACGCCGGAGGCGGTGGTGCGGTGCCGTCAGCGCTCATCGAAGCCGTTCATCCGAGCCATGCATGGCCCACTTTTATACGTGAAAGCCCCCGCCGGTTCCATGCATTCCGCCGCCTCTTTTGGGGCGTTTTCAGCGTGCGCGCGCGGGCCTGCGGCAGCGCCTGGGTCGCTTGCCGGCCGCGATCAATTCTTGGTCATCGGCCCGGTGAACATGACGTCGCAGCTTCCGCTGGTGCCGTCGGTCGCCGAGAACGGGCCCATGAAATGACCGGTCGACATTCCCGCCTGGGCGGCGGTCTTCGTGAACGTGAACACAACCGCCGACCAAGTGTAGGTCGTGGTAACCGCCGGCGTCACTGTCGAGTCGGTGGTCTTCTCCGTGCATTTCTGGTTCGACGTGGCCACGGCCATCGTGTCTCCGCCCGACAGCTGCATCGTCCAGCCGGTGTCGCAGTAGTACTGAGCCAGCACGGTCGCTGCCACCGTTCCCAGCTTCATCACGATGTAGTCGCCGGTGAGAGCGCGGTGAAGCACCGAGCCGTCGGTGCAGGTGGCGTCGAGCGTGCCGCCGCTGAAGGTCCAGGTGCCGACGAACCCCTGGCGGGGATCGTTGCTCGTGGGCACGTCGCTGCTGGCGTCCATGTGTGGCGTGCCCCCGTCGGACCCGCCGGCGCCGCCCAGGGTCTCTCCGATTTTCCAGCACTTGTTATCGGTTGCGCAGGCGTAGCCCTTGGGGCAGGCCATCGCGGGACCACAGACGAGCTTGTCGTTGGCGAAGTCGGGCGAGTAGGTGCACGACCCGACGGCGCCGCCGAGCACGACCACCGTGACCAGAAGCATGCCGTCGGTTCGCCGCCGCAAGAGCGCGCGCATCAGAACGTCACCCGCAGCGCGGCGCCCACGCGATCCGGAGCGGCGGCCGGCAGCAGCGCCACGCTTCCCGGAGGCGGCGACCCGCCCTCTGACGGGTGACGCGCGCCCAGGTAGTAGATCACGCCGCCCGCCGCCAGCGCCGCGGTGCCCACGACGATGAACGTGACCTCCCGGGTCTGCGCGCTGCGCCCGCGTTGATCCTCGCTGGGGTCGAACGTGCCGCCGTTGCTGGCGGTCTTCTCGACGTTCTTGGCGGCGTCCTTGGCCTGCCCGCCGAAGATCGCCGCGACCACGAAGGAGAGCACGCCAGCACCGCCGGTCACCATCCCCGCGAGGCGCAAGTTCTTGCCATGATCGATCGGCGCCGCGGCGGCGGGCGGCGGCGGGCCGGGCGTTTCGGGGCCAGGGGACGGGTTGGGCGCGACCATCGGGTTGGTTCCGGGCGCTGCCGGTCCCGCGCCTGGTCCGCCTGGCGCGGGCGTCGCGGTCGGGCCGGGCGGCGGCGAAGTCATCGGCGCCGGAGTCGCCGGCGGCGGCGCGCTCGGTGGCGTGCCCGCCGTCTCACCAGCGGGTGGAGGAGCCAGCGCGCCCGCGTGGCTCTTGTCGGGACTGGCGCCGGTGCCGGTCGGCCCGGTCTTCTCCAGCGCGGCGATCTTTTCCTCGATATCGGCGCGATAGGGCGACTTGGGGACGTGCTGCAGATACTTGCGGTAGAAGAACACCGCCTTTTCGCCGTTCCCCGCCAGCCGATAGGCCTGCGCCAGGTTCAGCAGCAGCGCCGGGTCGGGCTTGTCGGCGTAGGCGGCTTCGTACTCGGCGGCGGCCTCGGGGTACTTTCCCAGGTCCATGAACGCGTTGCCTTTTTGCGCGTGCTCGCGGGCCGACGACGTCTCGTCGGCCGCGAACGACGACCACGCAGGCGCGAGCCCGGCCAACACGACGACAGTGAGCAGTGCTCTCGAGTAGCGCATCAGCGCGAGATAGTATCGCCCAATCCGCGCTCGCCGGGAACCGGGAAACGGGTGCGTGAAGGACTTCAGCGGGGAATGAAGCGGCCGGCGGTCGCTTCCAGCTTTCGAAACTCCTCGATCTGCGCCAGGAACACCGGCACGATCTCGGGGTCGAACTGCGAGCCCATGCAGCGTTCCAGCTCGCCGCACGCGACCTCGTGAGGCAGCGCCTTGCGATAGGCGCGGTCCGACGTCATCGCGTCGTACGCGTCGGCGATCGCGACGATGCGGCCGATGATCGGGATGTTGTCGGACATCAGACCCTGCGGGTAGCCCGATCCGTCCCACGCCTCGTGGTGGCAGTAGCAACCCGGCACGATGTCGCGCATGAACGGGATCGGCTCGAGGATGCGCTTGCCCTTGGCCGGATGCGATCGAAACATCGCCAGCTCTTCGGGGGTGAGCTTGCCCGGCTTGTTCAGCTTGTCGTTCCGCACGCCGATCTTGCCGACGTCGTGCATGAGACCGACCTTGACGATGGTGTCGATGTCCGGCTCGCTCATGCGCAGCCCGAGACCGATCAGCCGCGCGTACATGGCCACGCGCTCCGAGTGGCCGCGCGTGTAGCGGTCGGATTCTTCGAGCGCGTGCGCGAAGCCGATGATGCTCTGCTTGAAGTTCTCTTCCAGCGAGA
>CAZNCQ010000482.1:0-4020 GCA_964571275.1 uncultured Myxococcales bacterium | reverse complement strand
AGATGATCTTCCGCGAGAAGCGGCTCGAGGTGCCGCGCGCGCTGGTGATCACGGCGCAGGTCTGCCGCGCGTTGCACGCCGCTCACCAGGTCAACGTGATCCACCGCGATCTCAAGCCTGAAAACGTGCTGATCCTGTCGCGCGACGGCCAGCGCGACTTCATCAAGGTGCTGGACTTCGGCATCGCGAAGAGCGGCGACGCGGACGACAGCAACAGCAGCCAGAGCCGTTCGCGGCGTCTCACCCACCCGGGGATGACGATGGGCACGCCCGAGTACATGGCGCCCGAGCAAGCGACCGGGCACCCGGCCGATCCGCGCTCCGACGTCTACGCGGTCGGCGGAATCTTGTACGAGATGCTCTCGGGAAAGCCGCCCTACGAAGGGGCGAATTTCATGGAGATCTTGAACAAGAAGGCGAACACGCTGCCGGCACCGCTGAGCAGCGTGCGCTCGGACGTGCCGGTCGAGCTGGAGGCCTTGATCACGCGCACGCTGGCCAAGAACCCGGCGGCGCGGCCGCAGACCATGGAAGAGCTCGAGCGCGAGATCCAGCAGATCGCGTCGCGCTTTTTCCCGCCGCGGACGGAGCAGGATCTGGCGATCGTCGCCGGCGCGGGCGGTCTTGCCGCCGCCAGCCTCGGGCGCCTGCCGATCGTGCCGGCCGCCAGCCCGCTCGGGTCGGGGTCGGACTCGGTCACCTACAACGGCGCGGGCCGATTGCTGCGGCGGGTCCGCACCTGGGAGCGCAAGAAGCTCGCGATGGCGGCGGGCGGCGCGTTCGCGCTGTTGCTCGGCGCGGTGGTGCTGGCAGCGACTGCGGGGCACGGCCACAAGAACGCCGCGCGCGCCGTGGCGATCGCGTCGCCGCTGCCCGGGGTGGGCCTCGCGCCCGTCGTGGCGCCGCCGGCGCCAGCTCCGCCACTGGCGCCGGTGCCGACCGACACGCTGACGTCGGCGAAGACCACCGACGAGACGCCGTCGGGCGACAAGACCGCGGGCAACGACGGGGACGACAGCGACAGCAAGCCCGAGGAGCATGCGGAGCCCGAAACCGAGACTCGCGCGAACGGGTCGGGGCGCAGCGCGCGCAGCGCCGGGGTCTCGGCAGCCGACAGCCGCAAGCAGCTGGAGGAAGCGGAGCGCCTGCTGCGCGCCGAGCGGTTCGTCGAGGCGCGCGGCATCTTCACACGCCTGGCCAAGTCGCGGCGCGACCGCGGGCCGGCGCTGGTCGGCCTGGCGGAGATCTCGTTCCAGGAGAAGAACTACACCGAGGCGGTGCGCTCGGCGACGCGCGCCGCCGATCGCGGTGGCGGCGTGCGCGCCCGCGTGCTGCTCGGCGACGCGCACTTCCGCCTCAATCAATTCAAAGAGGCGGCCAAGGCCTACGAAGGCGCGCTCAAGCTCGATCCCAAGAACCCGAGCGCGCGCAGTGGCCTGGCCCTCGCCAACAAACGGATGTAGCGTAGCGACCGCGTGAAGCGGCTCGCGGTCGCTGGAAGTTTGGCGCTCGCACTGGTTCTGGTCCTCGTGTTCGCGCGCGTGGAGCGGCGCGCCGTGGCGCTCGACCTCGCGACCGAGCGCGACCTGCACGGCCAGGCCTACGTCGGGTCGCTCGCGTGCCGCGGCTGTCATGAGGAGCACTACCGCAGCTGGCACCGCACGTTTCATCGCACGATGACCCAGGAGGTCTCCGCGCGGAACGCAAGCGCGGTGCTGGGCGATTTTTCGGGCGTCACCTATCGCCACGCCGGCGTGGACGCGCGCATGGATCGCGACGTGAGCGGCGCGTTTCGCATGACGTTCACGGCTGCCGGCGACGCACGCGCCGGAACGACCCGACCTCCGATCACCGCGATCACCGCGATCGTGTCGCGCGCGATCGGCTCGCGCCGCTATCAACAGTACCTGACGCGCATCGGAGACGCGGAGTATCGCCTGCCCGTCGCCTACCACGTCGAGGAACGGCGCTGGATCCACATGAACGGCGCGTTTCTATTTTCAGAACGAGACGCAGAGCCGGCGGTACCGGCCGATGAGCGCTCCGCCGCGCCGCGAGACGCGTTGCAAGCCTTCGTCGACGGGCTCGCTCGCCTGGGCGGGCCGGACTACCCGCGCCACGTCACGCGCTGGAACGACAACTGCGTCTTCTGCCACAACGTCGCGCCCAACCCCGGGCGGGACGGGAGGGGCGAAACGTTCCGCACCGAGGTGGCCGAGATGGGGATCGCCTGCGAGGCCTGCCACGGTCCGGGCGCGGCGCACGCGCGCGCGAACGCCGACCCGGTGCGTCGCTACGTCTTGCACCTCGGGACCCGCGGCGATCCGACGATCGTGAACCCGTCGCGGCTCTCGCCGGCGCGCTCCGCGGACCTGTGTGGCCGCTGCCACGGCCAGCGCATCGCCGACCACGTCGACCGCTTCCTGGATCACGGCGATCCGTTCGTGCCCGGCGACGACCTGGCGCTGTGGAGCGCGCCGCTCTGGCAGGACACGCCGCTCGGCTCGGCGCGCGCTCCGTTCGCGCCCCGCTTCTGGGCCGATGGCACGGCACGATTGACCGCGTACGAATACCAGGGGCTGTTGCAGTCGCCGTGCAGCCAGCGCGGCACGCTGACCTGCACCAGCTGTCACGGCATGCACGACGGTGATCCGCGCGGTCAGCTACGTCCGACCGCCGTCGCCGACGGCGCCTGCACCGGCTGCCATCGCGAGCTCGCTGCCGTCGATGCGGGCGCGCGCCACAGCCGTCACAACCACGGCGCCGCCGGCAAACCGAGCGTCGCGTGCGTCGACTGCCACATGCCGCGCATCGTCTACGGCGTGCTCGACATTCATCGCAGCCACCGCATCGAGGTGCCCGACCCGGCGCGCGCGGCGGCCTACGGGCGGCCCGACGCCTGCACCGGCTGTCACGCCGATCGGACCCCGGCGTGGGCCGCCGAGGCGGTGGGGCGCTGGTGGGGCCACCCGGGCGGGTCGGCTGCGTCGCCGGCCGAGGCCGCCGTGCTGGCCGTCGCCGCCGGTCCGCGAGCCAAGCTGTTCTCGGGCGACCCGATCGAGCGCGCCGTCGCCGCCGACGCGCTGGGACGGACGGGTGCGCCCGCCTCGGCGTCGGCGCTCGCGGTGCGCGCCGGCCTGCTCCTCGACGCGATGGCCGACGACGCTTACCCGGCCGTGCGCCACCTCGCCGCTCGCGCGCTCGGGCGGCTGATTCCATCGCTGGCCCTGCCCGGGCCGCCACCCGGGTCCGCCCTCCGCGCTTACGATCCCAACGAGGACCGCGCGCGCGAACGGCAGGCCGCTGTCGACCGGGTGCGCGCCGCGCTGCCGCCGGCCGCGGTGGTCGCGCCCGCGCCGGCCGCGCTGCAAGCGCTGCGCGTCGCCGCCGTCGCGGCCGCGATCGACATCGGCGAGTGACCGCGCTCGTGGCTCTGCGTTTCGTTTCGAGGCGTCCGCCTATCCAGATGACGGCCCTGGTCGAAACCGCCGGTTCGGCGTCGCGCGTCGATTTGATGATCGGCGCTGCGGCCCTGGAACGACCCTCCGCGGGTGCGCAAACCACCGCCGAGCAGGCACCAGATCGCATCAAAAGTTCGAATTGGTTCGGATAAGATTCGCCCATAGCGACGTTTGGGGTCTCCCGACACCGAGCGGTCCTGATAGACTCTTCAGTTTCGACCAGCCTACGCTTCGCCCGTCTAGCTGACTATTTTGCGGACCGCTGAGCCTGCGTTGATGCTCGATCGTTATCCAAAGAGATTCGGGAAATACATCCTGCTCAAACCGCTCGCTCGCGGGGGGATGGGCGAGATCTATGTTGCGGTCAGCGGCGACATCGACGGCTTCGAAAAGCTCTGCGTCATCAAGAAGGTGCTGCCCGAGAAGGCCGACCAGGGCAAGGCGAACCGTTTCCTCGACGAGGCCAAGGTCGTGCTCAAGCTGTCGCACGCCAATCTGGTGGTCACGTTCGACGCCGGCGAGGTCGACGGCGAGTTCTTCATCGCGATGGAGCTGGTCG
>CAZNCQ010000481.1:0-4031 GCA_964571275.1 uncultured Myxococcales bacterium | reverse complement strand
CGAGCGGGCCGCAGGCGCGCCCGAATGCAGGCGGATTTCTGAGGCAGGACACTAGTCTCAGTTCGTCACGGCGGATATGACGACGTTCGCCAGCATGATGCTCTTGCCCGAGGCCGCTCCGCTCGTGTTGTACGGGTAGATCCGCAAGGTGAGAGTCTGTCCCGCCGCGACGCTCACACCCAGGCTCGGATAGCTGCTGGTCGTGAGCGTGTCCTTGGTGCCGCTCAACGCGGTTCCGAGGGCTGTGGGCGAGCTGAAGTCCGAGGCCAGGGAGTACACGATGTCCCAGCGCATGTTGCTGCCGCCGCCCGAACCCGCGCCCACGGAGATCGTGTCGAGCGTGAGCGAACCGGCCGTCACCGGGACCGTGACCTCGACGTATCGGGTCTCGTTGCGCGCGGCTTCGGCCGGCCACACACCGTCGGGCGTGTCGAACCGCGCCGCACCGTTGGCGACGTTCTTGTTCACGAGGCCGGTCAAGGTCGCCGAGGTCGCGCTGATCGCGCCATCCGTGGTGGCGTCGAGGACGATGGCCGTCCCCGCGTACATCGGCCAGGTGGCGGTGGCGGGGGTGCCGGCGACGATCACCTTTCCGTTGCCGGTCAGCGAGATCGTTCCGGCACTGGCATTGGGGACCGTGTTGCCGTAGTCGGGGGTGAGGCTCGAGTGCCCGACGGTCAGATCGCCGTTGTAAGGAATCGAATCGGTTGGAGAGAACCTCACCGACACGACGCTGCCCACGAACGACGAGTCGGCCGTGATGGTCGCGGACGGGCCAAAGTCGCCGCCGTTGGTCGCAACCGTATAGCCGGCCGGCGCGGTCACGGTGATCGTGCCCGAGACATCCTCGAACGCGCTGATCATGAACGACTTGTCGAGCGTGTTTCCGTCGAAGATTCCGCCGAAAGACAGGGTGCTGTTGTCCAGCATCAATCTCGGCGCCGCCGGCCTTCCATAGCTGGTGAGGATGCCCTGCGCATTGAGCGCCTCGACGGCGGCCTGGGCGATGAGCAACGCTCCGAGATTTCTCGTATGCGTCTGGTCACCTGAAATATAGACAAAGGGAAGGGACCCGGACGCGGCGTACGCTTCCACCATCGTCTTGCTCCAGGCCGTCGTGTCGACGATGGGCACGTCGTGTTTGGCCGCGATCGCCTTCGCGGCGGCGGGGTAGTCGCCGCGCGCGGTCGTCTCGCCCGCGTAGGGCACCGTGATGTCATGCTGGCCCTCGAGCGTGACGGTCGCCGGCGTCCCTTGCAGGTACTCCCGGACGAACGGCGTGAAGAGGATCGGAATGCCGCCGAGCTCGCGCGTTTCGACGATGTACCGCTCCAGGTAATCGTAGTAGGTGCCGGCGACGGTTCCGTTTTGATTGTTGCTGGCGAACGTCAAATAGAGCGGGCCATCGGTGTCGGTGGTCTTCTTCTCGTCGTTGTGGCCGAACATGATGAACACGAACGCCGGGATACCCGCGGTTGTCGCGGCCATGACGCGCGCCTTGACCTGGTCCCAGCGCCCGACTTCGTTGTAAAAGCTGCGGCTGCTTCGGCCGCCGTCCGAGAGCGAGTTGTCCACGGTGGCGTCGCTGCTCAGGAACTGGCCGAGCAGCTGGCCCCAGCCAGCCTGGTCCGCGGCGTTCGCGGCGTAGGTGCGGGTCAGCGAATCGCCGGCCGTGAAGATGGCGATGGGTCCCGAGGTGATCGTCTTGGCGTCGACGTACGTCGTGGCCCGCGCGCGGTTCGGCTCGGCGACCGTCACCGTGCAAGCGGCGCTCTTCGTCGTGTCGACCGTGGACGTCGCGGTGATGATCGCGTCGCCACCGCTGACGGAGGTGACGATCCCGGCGGCGCTGACCGTGGCGATATAGGTGTTGCTCGAAGCCCAGGTGACGGTCGTCGTCGCGGTTCCGGTGACACTGGCGGTCAGCGCGTGTGACAGATCGGGCGTATCCAGCGTGAATGCCGACTCGCTGAGCGTGACGGCAACCGTGCCGGTCTCCAGATCGGCCTCTGCATCGGCTCCCGCGTCAGCCCCGGTGTCGGGACCGCTCGCGTCCTGGCCAACATCGATCCCGGTCTTCGGGGCCGTCGTATTCTTGCATCCCGCAAAGACCAGAAATGAATTGCAGAGAATCGCAATGAGAGCGACGCGGTTCCATTCCATGCGCTTGCCATCCCCCGAGCGAGTTGATTGCCTGCCAGGCCGGCACGGACAACTCGTTCACCCTACGCGCCCAACCGCTGGGCGCCCCTTACACGTAATTCGGGAAGATCTAGTCGTTGATGATGAGGTCGACCGCGCTGCCGGGCACCGCGGGTGTGTTCTCGGCCGGCTCCTGCTTGATGACGAGGTCGTCGTCGTAGCGATCGGATGATCCGATTCGGGTCGTGCCGACCTTGAAACCCGCCTCCTCGAGCGTCTTCTTGGCCCTGGTCAGCCCGAGGCCGAGCACCTTGGGAACCGGTCGCGGGGCGGGGCCAGTCGAGATCACGAGCGTGACCAGGGCGTCCGCGCTCACGGCGCGGCCGGCCGGCGGGTCGGTGTTGATCACCAGCCCCGCCGCGATGGTCTCGCTCGCCTGCTCGCGGCGATGCCCGGGCGCGAGCTTCAAGGCGTGCAGTTGCTCGATCGCGTCGTCGGGCCGCTCGCCGGCCAGCGCGGGAATGCTGATGGCGCCGGCGCCGGATGAGACGAACGCCTGGACCGCCGAGCCGCGCGGCGCGCGCGAGCCCGCGAGCGGGACCTGGCCCGCCACCTTGCCGGCCTGGATGACCGGGTCGGCGCGCTCGCCCTGCAGCGTCAGCAAGAGGTCCTTGGCGCGCAGCAGCTCGCGCGCCTGCTCGACCGAGACGCCGTCGATGGTCGGCACTTCGACGTCGGCCCGTTGGTCGGAGTGCAGGAAGCCGAGCAGCCCGTGCCCGTCGGCGACGGTCAATACGACGAAGGCCGCGACCGTCGTCAGCAACGACGTGAAGAACGCCACCAGCACAGGACGGCTGCGCGAGGGGGCAGGGAGATAGTCGTCTTCGTCATCCATCCTAGCTCCCCGCGCCCGCCTTGCGCGCCTTTGCGTACTGGGCCAGCGCCATCAGCGGGAAGTAGTGCCGGTAGTAGTGGTAATTCAAATAGAAGACCTTGGGAAAGCCGGTGCCGGTCCAGGCCTCCTGCTCCCAGGTCCCCTCGGCGTCTTGCCTGTCGAGCAGCCAGCAGACGCCCCGGCGCACGGCGTGGCTGTCGGGCTCGCCGCCCGCGATGAGGCCCATGATGGCCCAGGCGGTCTGGCTGGGCGTCGAGACGCCGACTCCCCGCTGGGAAGGATCGTCGTAGCTCGCGATGCTCTCGCCCCAGCCGCCGTCGGTGTTCTGGTGATCCTGCAGCCAGCGCACGCCGCGCCGGACGTAGGGCGCGTCGAGGCTCTCGCCAATGCACGCCACGCCCCGCAGAACCTGCCAGGTTCCATAGATGTAGTTCACGCCCCAGCGCCCGTACCAGGCGCCGTCGGAGGTCTGATCCCGGCGCACGAAATCCAGCGCCCGCCGCACCACGGGATGCGCCGTCGTGAACGCGGGGAAGTGACTGAGAGCCTCCAGCACCCGTCCCGTGATGTCGGCGGTGCTGGGATCGATCATGGCGTTGTGGTCGGCGAAGGGCACCTGGGTGAGCCACTGCTTGTCGTTGTCGCGATCGAAGCTGGCCCAGCCGCCATCGGCGTTTTGCATGCCCAGCATCCAGGTCAACCCGCGGCTCACGGCCGCATCCTGAACCGCCTCCGGCACGTCGGCGCGCGCGTGCCGCAACACCATCAACGCCATGCAGGTGTCGTCGACGTCCGGGTAGAGCTCGTTCCGGTGCTCGAAGTACCAGCCGCCGGGCTCCGCAGGGTTGCGCTGCGACCAATCACCGGGCCGGCTGGTCTGCTTGTCGAGCAGCCAGGATGCCGCGCGCCGCAGGGCGGGATGCTCCGGGCCAAGTCCCGCCTGGGCCAGGGAATAGCTGGCGATCACCGTGTCCCAGACCGGCGACAAGCACGG
>CAZNCQ010000480.1:0-4048 GCA_964571275.1 uncultured Myxococcales bacterium | reverse complement strand
CGTCGGCGCCGGGCGTCGTCTTCAGCATCTCGATCGATCCCGAGATGCTGGCCAGGGGGTTGCGGATCTCGTGCGCGATGCCGGCCGCGAGGCGCCCGATGCTCGCCAGCCGCTCGGCGCGTTCGACTTCCAGCTGCATGCGGCGCAGCTCGGTCAGGTCCTGAAAGTGAATCACGCGGCCGATGACGTTGCCCGCGTGGTCGGCGAGCGGCGCCGCCGAGATCCCCAGGTTGCGGACGGCGCCGTCGTCGCGCAGCGCCGTGATCTCGGCGCGGCGCAAGGTGCCCTGCGGCCCGGCCTCGAGCAGCAGCAGCGCGAGCTGGGGCAGGTGCACCTCGAGCGGCTCGCCCACCAGGTGCAGGCGCGCGAGGCCGAGAATCTCGCAGCCCGCTTCGTTGATCGACGTGACGCGCCCCTCGAGATCCAGCGTCACCAGGCCCGACGTCATCGAGCGGATCGTGTTCTCGTGCAGCGTCGCGAGGTCGCCGGCATAGCGCTCGTGGCGGGTGAGCCGCTCGCCCGCCTGTCGCGTTTGGCGCGCGAGGTTGGTGGCCAGCACGCCGACCGCGGCCAGCGCCAGCACGTTGAGCGCGAGCCGCATCATCAGATCGTCGCGGCTGATCTCCCACGGCAGCCAGCTTTGCCCCGGGACCAGTGGCAAGAGCCGCCAGTAGCCCGCGGCCGAGACCGCTACCATCAGCACCGCGCTGGCGCCGGCGGCAACCGCGGCGCCACGTCGCTGCGCCAGCAACGCGACCGCGACCACGTCGAGGAAGTAGAGAAAGAAGAACGGGCTCTGTCCGCCGCCGGTCGCGTGGATCAGCAGCGTCGCCAGCGCCAGGTCGCCGGTGATCTGCAGATATGCGAAGCGGATCAGGTGGCGCACGCGACGGAAGGCGATGCCGTAACCGACGCTGGCCAGGTACGTCGCGAACAGCAGACCGAACCCGAAGCGGGCGAATGGACCGCTGAGGCTGTCGACGCCGCCGTTGCCCAGCGCGGTGACGACCACGGTGCCCAGCAGCAGGGTCGCCAGCGCGACGCGAAACACCATCAGGTACTGGATCGTGCGCAGCGTCTCCACCCGCCGCCGGCGCGGTGTCGTCGACGATTCGCGGACCGCCGGTCCGAGCGGTGCGTTCGCCGTCGCGGCTGTCGTCGCGGTCACCGAGCCCGTCGGCGGCAGCGGCGCCAAGTCCTGTGCCAAGTCCTGTGCCGAGTCCTGTGCCGAGTCCTGTGCAACGACCTCGGGCAGCGCGGCGCGCGCGTTCATGGTGCGGTCACCCCGCTTTGATGTTGCCGGCCATCTCGAAGATCGGCAGGTACATCGCGACGACCATTCCGCCGATCACGCCTCCCAGGAACACCATCATGATGGGTTCGATGAGGCTGGTCATCGACGCGACGGCGACGTCGACCTCTTCTTCGTAAAAGTCGGCGATCTTCGACAGCATGTTGTCGAGGGCGCCGGTCTGCTCTCCGACGCCGATCATCTGCACCACCATCGGTGGCATGAGGCCGGTCTCCATCAGCGGCGTCGCCATGTCCTTGCCCTCGGAGATCTGCTCGCGCGCATACATGATGCCGGCCTGCACCACGGTGTTGCCCGCGGTCTTGGCCACGATCTCCATCGCGTCGAGGATGGGCACGCCCGACGTCAACAAGGTGCCCATCGTGCGCGTGAAGCGCGCGACCACGACTTTGCGCAGCACCGCGCCGAGCACCGGCAACTTCAGCAACATGCCGTCGAACCTGAGCCGCCCCTTGGGCGTCCTCAGCACCGCGCGAAGCGCGAAGCCGGCGACGATCAGCCCTGCGACGATGAACGGCAGGAACTGCGCCAGCGCGTGCGAGATTTCGATCACGACGCGCGTCGGCGCCGGCAGCTTGCCCCCGCCGAAGTCCTTGAACATCTTCTCGAACACCGGGATGACCTTGGTCAGCAAGATCGTCACCACCAGAGCGGCGATGCAGACGATCGAGACCGGGTAGACCATCGCTCCCTTGACCCGGCGCTGCAGCTTGACCGCCTTCTCCATGTAGATCGCCAGCCGCTGGAGGATGCTGTCGAGGATGCCGCCCGCCTCGCCTGCGGCGACCAGGTTGACGAACAGGCCGTCGAAGATCTTGGGGTGCTTGGCCAGCGCGTCGGACAGCGTGAGCCCGCCCTCGACGCTGACCTTGACCTGGCCCAGCACCTTGCCGAATGCTCTGTTGTCGGCCTGGCTCGACAGGATCTCCAGGCATTGAACGATGGGCAGGCCGGCGTCGATCATGGTCGCGAACATGCGCGTGAAGATCACGATGTCGGTCGTCTTCACGCCGGTGCCGATCGTGAAGGAGTACTGCCTGGGCTGCTTCTTCACCGACACCGGTGACAGCAGCTGCATCTTGAGCCTCTCGTGGACAGCCTCCTCGCTGTCGGCCTCCATCACGCCCTTCTTGACCTCGCCGCTACGGGCCCGGGCCTCCCAGAGGTACGCTTGCAGCGCCGCCGCCATCGGCTAACCCCGCGGCCCCGGCGGGCGCGACGATGGTCCGGCCTTGCTGGCCGCCGCGCCGCCGCCCGAGGCGATGATCTGTTGCAGCTCATTGGGGTCGGAGCTGGCGCCGATCGCATCCTCGAGCGTGACCAGCCGCTTCAAATACAGGCCCGCCAGGCACTGGTTCAATGTCTGCATACCGGACGTCCCCTGACCGAGCTGCATCTGCGAGTAGATCTGGTGCAGCTTGTCCTCGCGGATCAGGTTTCGGATCGCCGAGTTGGGGATCATCACCTCGAGCGCGGCGACGCGGCCTTCGCCCGACGCCTTGGGCAGCAGCGTCTGGCACACGACGCCTTCGAGCACGAACGACAGCTGCGCGCGGATCTGCGACTGCTGGTGCGGCGGAAAGACGTCGATCACGCGGTTGATGGTCTGCGGCGCCGAGTTGGTGTGCAGCGTGCCGAAGCAAAGGTGGCCGGTCTCGGCCGTGGTCAGCGCCGCCTCGATCGTCTCGAGGTCGCGCATTTCGCCGACGAGCACGACGTCCGGGTCCTGCCGCAGCACCGAACGGAGCGCCTTCTTGAACGAGTGCGTGTCGGTGCCGATCTCGCGCTGGTTGACCACGCAGCTCTTGTGCTGGTGCAGGAACTCGATCGGATCTTCGAGGGTGATGATGTGCTCGTGGCGCTCGGTGTTGATCTTGTCGATCATCGCGGCCAGCGTCGTCGATTTGCCGGAGCCGGTCGGGCCGGTCACCAGCACCAGGCCGCGCGGCTTGTTGCACAGCTCCTCGATCACGGGCGGCAGACCCAGCTCCTCGAACGTGCGGATCTTGAAGGGGATGGTGCGGAAGACCGCGCCCACCGCCCCCTTTTGCATGAACACGTTGGCGCGGAAGCGGCACAGGTTCTTCACGCCGAACGACAGATCCAGCTCATGCTCCTCCTCGAACTTCATCTTCTGCGCGTCGGTGAGGATCGAGTAACAGAGCTGCTTGATGTCGACTGGACCGAGCGGGTTCACACGCAGCGGCACGAGATCGCCGTCGATGCGCAGCTGCGGCGGAGAGTTGATCGACAGGTGCAAGTCGGACGCTCCCTTGTCGACCATCGCCTTCAGGAGCTGTTGCAGCGTGACGCTTTGCGGGGGGGATGAGGTTGCCATGTTGGATGTGCTCAAATTGGGTGTGCTCAATCCGCCGCGGTGATGCGGGCGACTTCTTCGATCGTGCTGGTCCCGGTGCAGACCTTGGTGATCCCGCACATGCGCAGCGTGCGCATTCCCTGCCTGATCGCCTCCGCCTTGACCTCGGTCGACGACGCGCCCTGCAGCACCAGCTCCTTGAGCGCATCCGCGAACAGCATCACCTCGTAGACGGCGATGCGTCCCTTGTAGCCCGTGCCGTTGCAGACGTTGCAGCCGGCGCCCTTGAAGCAGGTCGCGGTGTCGATCTCCTCGTCCTTGGCGGAGAGCAACGTGCGCAGCTCGTCCTTCGGCGTCGGGATCGGCTCCTTACAGTTGGCGCAGATCTTTCGAATCAAGCGTTGTGCCTCGACGACGTT
>CAZNCQ010000479.1:0-4054 GCA_964571275.1 uncultured Myxococcales bacterium | reverse complement strand
CTACCAACTTCGACAGCCGCTCGTTCAGGCTGAACGCCGAGGCCAATCTCAACGTGATCGATCGTGGGCTCGCGCTGCAGGAGCGACGCGCATTCGCGAAGGATTTGCTCAGGTCTCGACGAATCACCCTCGACGAGTGGCGCGCCCGACCGTGGTACGACCGGATGGGTGATTGGTTTGCCGGCCTGCTCGGCTCCCAACTTTGAGCCGAATCCATCTGGTCGAGGATGCCCTCTTGAACTAGCCGAGCGAGAACAGCTTCTGCAACTTCGTGAGCAGCAGCTGATTGCCGGTGACCTTGATCGCGCCGGCGAAGAAGAGCTGCACCCCGTAGACCTGGGGATTCTCGTGGAGCTTCTGGAAATCCTCGACGCTGATGCTGAGGCTGCAGTCCGCTCCGCCGAGGTCGCCCTCCTCGGTGCTGGGGCCCGACTCAGAGACGTCGATGAACCACGAGCCGCCACCTTCGCCCGTTATGTTGATCTGGTACTTGGCGCCGATTTCCTTTGCCTGATCGGGGTGCCTGGCGAGCGCGGCGGGAAGTTCCTCGTTGAACAGCTTCTGAACGTCGACGGTCATGGTACCTCTCGTAGGTTGCTTGCGGCGCTTCGCGGTGCTTTTGGTTTAGAGGCGACCCGGCAACTCAGTAGCTGCAGCGCCCGGGATCCGGCGCAGGTTACGCTCGTGGCAGACACCAAGTCCCGTGATTTCGTCGATCGATATCCCGACTCGAGCGAGAGGCCCTCGAACACCGCCGTGCTTTTCCCCTGGACGCCCGACGTCTGCGCGTACTTACGTCAGTCATAGCGGCGCGCGAATGAAGCTCGTTGGGGCGCCAAGGTGACGGTCTTCGAGCCGGTGGGCGACGCCTACGGCGTCGAGCTAGACGTGAACACGACCGGACACATGGCGCTGCTCGAATCCGAGCGTGCGTTCTGGGATGTGGAGCGAGATGCGATTGCGGAGGTGGTGCGTTCGGGAACGTCGCACCTCCCCGACGTCGACGACCAGATCGTCAAGGCGGGGCGGCACGCGGTGAAGGTGATTGCCGGGTACTCGTTGGTTGCTGCCTTCGGGGTTTCGATCGCGATCATTCTCCTTCACTTCAAGGGAATCGAGCTGTCGGCGGGGTTCACGGGTGTCGGCGCCGCACTCGGAGCGGCGTTCGGGATCAGGCGGGCGCGCGCGCAGCAGCCGTAGCGGCTCGCGCCGGCTCTCTCGCCGAGACACCTGGCACAAATCGTGTCCGGACACGCGGGCGATCGGACTCAGCTAACTGGTTGATCCCTCGTCGCTGAGCGTCCCAGATCGGGACGGTGGCCGTCCGGACGGACAGGATCCTGGCGCGCCAGCGTCGAAGACCAACCTGGGAGGGCTCTTCGGGTCGGCCCTGGCTACTGCGCCCAGAGTTGGGCCTGCGCGCGACCCCCGCCCGGTAGGTTGCCGTAGCGGAATTCGACCGTGCGGATGACGCGATCACTGCCCGGCAGATCGATCACGTGCGAGCGCGTGTCGGCGCTGAAGACATGGCGGGTCGCCGGCGAAAAGCGCGTGCCGTCTCCGAAGGTGAACACCACCTCGAACATCTCGAGGGCGCTGTGCTCCACAACGATCATGGCGCGACGGTACGTCCCCTCGCGAGCGCCCACCGTGATGACATCGCGATCGTGGCCGCCATCGACCCATCGTTCGCCGAGCATGGTCCAATCGCCATGGGCCGCCGGGACGTGCTCGTGGTGCGCGACGCGGGGTTCGGCGCGATGGGCACAGCCGATGCCCCCGCCCGCAAAACCCGCCACCATCACCAGAGACAGGAAGTCGGATCTCAATCGCATGGAGTCCTTTCGTCGCCGGGAGGCGACCTCCCTCTGACTTAAGGTCTATGCGGCAGGAGGCAATGCCGAGCAGCGTCTCGAGTCGGGACGCATCTGGGCGATCTCTGGGCAGGAGGCCAGCACTTCGTCGAAGCTCGGCGCTGGGGCGATGGCTCCGGGAGACTCACCTCGCTTGACTTGCGCTCTCGCCATCAGCGGACCTCGTTCGCTGGGAGCACCAGTAAGCCCACGCCACCAGCACGGCTTGCAGCGGCAATCGCGCCCAGAGCGCCCAGGCGGGGACCGCGCGGCCGCCGAGGGAGAGGTGATGGACAGCCATGTTGATGTTGGCGGGGAAGATCGCCGCGAACAGGGCCATCAGCCCCCAGCCGGCGAGCCGGCGCGTCGCGGGCAGGATCAAACCGAGGCCGCCCAGGATCTCCGCCGCGCCCGAGATGTAGACCAGAGCGGTCGCAGCAGGCAGGGCTCTCGGCATCATGGCGACATACACGCCCGCGGCGACGAAGTGGTTGGCGCCCGCGACGACCATGAAAATGGTCAGCAGCCAGCGAAGCACGGTGCGCATGCGAGATCTCACGTCGCGCAGGATACATCCTGACCCGGCTCCCAGCCCCGTGGCCCCTCCCAGGTTGATTTTCGAGCCTGCTCGCTGAGGGTGGAGTTCTTCGGCTCATATCCGGCTCAAGCGAGAGCCTTCAAACACTGCCGTGCCCGTCGCGCGTGACGATTTTAGGCGCGTGACGATTTACGCCGCGCCGACGGCGCGCAGAATTCGAGCGCCGATCTGATGCCGTTCCGCGACGCGACGGGTGATCAGGTAAATCAGGATCGCGATGTTCAGAACCAGCGCGACCACTTTCCCGGCGCTCACTTCCTTGACGAGCTCGTAGATCTCGATCGGGATGAACGATCCCGTCACGACCACCGTGAGCCACTCGGCCCAGCGTTGCCTGAGCAGCAGTCCGACGCCTTCGACCAGGAAGACCGTGGCATAGCCGAGGCACAAGACCCCGAACCTCTTGGCGGTCGCGGGGTCGAGGTGGCGTAGCTTGCCGATGGCGCGGTGGGGCCCCTCATGACCGGGCAACAGCCCCCCGCCCATCCATGCGATGCCGCGCTGAGCGAAGGCCGCGAGGTCGCGCGGCATGGACCACAGCGCCGCCACGCCGACCGCGATGAGAAAAGCCGCCTTCACCAGCTTGAACACACCGATGAGGCGCACCAACCCATCCCGGTTCTTGCTCATTGGACAATGGTGGGCGTGCCCCGGCCGGTGGCAAGGGCCCTGGTCCTTGTTGGTCGCAACGACCAGATACGTCTACGATTGCGAGCCTAATTGACGCCGGAATCGACGCCTCCGCACGAGCGGTAGAAGGTCGGCGCGATGACCGGAAAGCGGCAGGCGGCCGTCGGAACCTCACCGGCGGATCTCGTGAAGCTATTCCCGCACAAGGTGTTCGTGTCGTTGACCGCCATGGCCCCAATGAGCACGTGGGACGATGAACCGTAGTAGCAATCCACGCCATAAGCGCCCGCGCCGAGGCTGAGCGCGATGACGTCGTCGCAGGTCCACACCTGCTGAACCCCCAATCGCTTGCAAGGCGGGACGTTCTCCGGGGCGCCATCGAACATCGTGGGACAGCCTTGACCGACCTCGCCGAGTGCCCCTTGGCACTCGGCGGCGTCCACGCCCGAGTTTCCGCAGCCGACAAACGTCAGCGAGGCGCAGACGAGGCCGAGGAGGAGATCGATACGCGCGCGCATGCCAATGGTTCCAGCAAGGCGGGTGCCGACCGGCGCAGCGGTGGCGATGCGCGGCGGGGCGCGACCGATCCGGGGCACGCGTGTCCTGGAACGGTGCCAGACAACCTGTCGCCAGGTTCCCATCACGGGCGCAATCGGGCGAAGGCTGATGATCGAACGAGCGTACGAGGGGGCGGCCGGTCAGACTCTGGGCGACGGCCGCGTGTTGGGCGTCGAGAGGGGAGAGGTGGGATGCCGCACGTCGTGATCGAAAATGCGCCTGATCTCGCGGCGGTTTTTGGGGGCCTCGCGCCCTTCGCGGAGCGGACCAACGAGCAGATCCTACGGCTCGCCGATCTGTACCTGAATCGGGCGGGCCGCGCGGCCCTGCTCGAGTGCGTCGTCATCGACCGGGGCGGGCCCCTCTCGGTCTTAGCGCTGCTCGCCCAGCGGGACAATCAACTCACCGTGCGGCT
>CAZNCQ010000478.1:0-4061 GCA_964571275.1 uncultured Myxococcales bacterium | reverse complement strand
CACCCGCCATCGCCACGCGCGCCGCGTGGCCGAACGCGACCAGCACGTCGTCGCCAGGCCCTGCGTCGAGGCGATCCGCGCACACGACGAGATCATCGGTCGGCTGCGCCCCGGTGCTGGCGTTCGTCCCACCACCGCCCCCGCCGCCGCCCGCCGCCAGATCCGCCAGGCAGTAGGGCCGCACCAGCAGCAGCTTCAACCCGACGGCCTCCGGCCATTTCACCGTCGACCAAACCGACCCGACGACCCGCCCCAGGAACACTATTCGGCTCCCTCGACGAGCGCCGCGATCGCGGCATCGCACACCAGGTCGCGGTTGTCGGGGCCGGCGCGCACGACGTTGCGCGCGCCCGAGCCGAACGCCACGGTGACGTCCTCGCCGCCGCGCGCGTCGAGCGTGTCGATCGCGACGACGATGCGCCCGGTCGCCGCCTGGGCAGCGTCGCGCTCCGCGACCAGCACCAGCTTGCGCCCGTCGAGGCCGGGGACGTGCCGCGCGCCCCACACCTGACCGATGATGGTGCCGCGGATCATCGCGCCCACCGCGAGGGTGGCGTCCAGCGCCGCCGGATGCCCGGCGCGGCGTGGGCCGCCTGCGCCGCGCCAGCGTCCAGATCCACGCGATCGACGATGGCCATCACCGCCGCGTCGACGGGGACGTTCTCCTCGCCACGCGACCAGCGCGCCGGCTGGCCCAAACAAACCACGACGTCGTCACCGACGCCGGCGTGCACGTCGTCGACGGCCACCAGGTGCTCGGTCGACCAGCGCGGCTCGTACCAGCCGTGTGGCTTGACGATCAACAGCTTGGCTCGCTCGAGGCGCGCGTCCTTGCGGGTCGCCCAGACTTCGCCGACGACGCGCCCCAGAATCATCGTGAGCCCGCGTCGAGGTGCAAATCGTCGACGATCGCGACGACGACGTCCTTGTCGGCGACGTCGGCGCCGACGGTGATGTCGCGGACGCGGCTGCCGTGCGCCACGATGACCCGCTCACCCGGCCCGGCGCCGAGGCCGTCGACCGCGACCACCAGGCCACGGGTTGGTGCCGGCGCACCGCCCGCCACCGCGAGCGGCCGCACCAGCAAGAGCTTGCGCCCCGCGAGGCCGCCGGCCTGGCGCGAGGCCCAGAGTCGCCCGATGACCTCGCCGATCAGCATGGGCGGCGCGCGATCAGGCGCTCTTGGCGGCGGCTTTCTTCCCGGGGGCCTTGGCCTTGGCGGCCGGCTTTTCGGCCTTCGGCGCGGCGGCCCTGGCGGCTGCCGCGCTCTTGGCGGCTGCGGCGGTCTTGCCGCGGCGCTCGGAGACGCGCACCATGTCGAGCAGGCGTCCGGCCGAATAGGTCGTCAGCTTCTGGACGTAGTCCTTGTCCTTGGCGCGCCCGACCCCGGTCGCCGCCGCGTCGGCCAGCTTGTCGTGGCCGCCGTGCTGCTTGAGACCGGTGGCGACGTCGTGCAGGCGGATCAGCTTGCGGTTGGCCGCGCCCAGCAGCCGCTTGCGCAGCTCGTCCTTGGGCTCGTCACCGGTGCTGCCGAGCAAGCTCACGATCTGATCGACGAGCTTGTCCTTACCACCGAACTTCTCTTTGACCCGCGACAGCGGGCTGCTCTGCGACATGGAACGGATCTCCTTCAAAGGGCGGGGTTCTACCCCAAATCGGGCGGCAAGGATACTCCATCCCGGCGCCTTTCAACCCGAAAAGACCCTCAGCAGCGCCCAGCCGCCCGATCCGCTACCACCAGGTCGATGAAACCGTAAATCCAGATGAGGTTGATCTCGTCGGCGGTCTCGGCCGGCGTCTCGGTGGTGGTTTCGACCGCCGCGACGTAGGGCACCCCGGCGCGGTGGTAGTGGTCGGTGATGCTGCCGTCGTGACACTCGATGGCGCCGTCGGCGTCGGCCATGACGTCGGTCCCGGGCTCGTGCCCGGAGTCGACGACTGTGTCGCGCAGGATCGGCACCTTGGCGCCGGACCGGGCCAGCAGCGGCCGGTAGGCGTTCCGGTCACCGAAGAGATAGACGTAGAACAGCGAGCCGTGGATGAAGTTGTCCTGGTGCAGGTCGAGCGCCGCGTTCGGCAGCGGCAACCGTTCGAGCGACTGGCGCAACGCCCCGGTTTCCTTGGCGACGGCGCGGCTCGGCGACCAGCGCAGGTGCGGCTCGCCCGCGCGCAGCTCTCCCTTCCAACGCCCCGGCTCGACCTCGTACTCCAAGAAGTCGTTGTTGGGCCGCTCGCCGCTGAGGTTGTACCGGGTATGCGCCTCGAACCCCGACGGATTGATACAGGGATAGATGCGCAGGCCGACATCGCGCGCGCGGGCGTAGTCGACGATCTCCGGCCCGTGCGCGAGCAAGGTCAGGGGTCCCGCCTTCTCGTCGCCATGGAAGCCGCCGGTGATCAATACCGACCGCCGGCCGGGGACCGCCGCTGATAGCAGCGGGTAGGTTCGGTTCCCTTCTTCGACCTTTCCGTAGTCCTCCAGGTGGGCCAGACCAGCCATCGAGGCGCGCCAACGTCGGGCGAATTCCGTGAAGAGCACCCCCAAGTGTGACATGGCGGACACGCACCCGCCCCTACGCACCGCGCTGGCGCCCCCGGCTAATTTTGTAGGGATTTCGCATAAATCCACCGCTGGGCTCGCGGAAAGCCCATGGTCGAGCCGGGCTGGTTCGCGTAAAATTTGATGGCATGGACCGAAACCTGGCGCTGGAGGTGGTTCGGGTCACCGAGGCGGCGGCGCTGGCGGCGGCGCGTTACGTGGGGCTCGGCGACCGCAATGCGGCCGACCAGGCCGCGACCGAAGAGATGCGCCGTACGTTCGGTGTCCTGCACATCAACGGCACGGTGGTCATCGGCGAAGGCGAGCGCGACGAGGCCCCGATGCTCTACATCGGCGAGCGCCTCGGCGACGGCGACCCCACGTCGCCCGAGATCGACATCGCGGTCGACCCGCTCGAGGCGACCAACTCGTGCGCGAACGGCATCAACGACGCCCTGGCTGTGGTCGCGATGGCCGAGCATGGCAACTTCCTGAATGCGCCGGATACCTACATGGACAAGATCGCTGTCGGCCCGATCGGCCGCGGAGTGATCGACATCCGCAAGAGCCCGACCGAGAACCTGCACGCGATCGCCAAGGCCAAGCAGGTGGCGATCGCCGACCTGACCGCGGTCATCCTGGATCGCCCGCGGCACGCCGAGTTGATCGCCGAGGTGCGCCGCGCCGGCGCGCGCATCCGCCTGATCACCGACGGCGACGTGGGCGGCGCGCTGGCGACCGCCGACCCCTCGACCGGTATCGACGTGCTGCTGGGCATCGGCGGCGCGCCCGAGGGTGTGCTGGCCGCGGCGGCGCTCCGCTGCGTCGGCGGCGACATGCAGGGGGTGCTGAAGTTCCGAAACGACGACGAGGCGGCGCGCGCTGCCCGCATGGGCATCAAGGACGGCAACCGGGTCTTCGGCATCGAGGACCTGGCGCGCGGCGACGTCATGTTCGCGGCGACCGGCGTCACCGACGGATTCCTGCTGCGCGGCGTCCGCTTCACCGGCACCGGCGCCGAGACCCACTCGATCGTGATGCGCTCGCGCTCGGGGACCGTCCGGTTCATCCGCGCCCGCCACCACTTCCAGCACCGGCCCGACTACGGTAACGGCAGCCGGCCCGCTTCGCGGTAGGCTCGCGGGCGGAGACTCACGCCGCCCATGCCCGAACGTTCCGAACGAGCCGCCCCGTCATCATCCTCATCCTCTTCCGCGCCCGCCGCCACGCGCGCCCCCGCGACCCCGCGCAAGTCGGTGAACCTGGCCCCGCGCACCAGCGGGCGGCCGCGCGTGCGCGCCATTGGCCAGCGCTTCGCGCCGCACGAGGACCTGTACCACTACGTGCTCACGCGCTCGTGGAGCGAGTTCTTCCTGCTGCTCTTCCTCGCGTTCATTGGCGCCAATGCGCTGTTCGCGTTCTTCTACTGGATGGCGCCGGGATCCGTCTCCAACGCGCGGCCGGGCTCGTTCGAGGACGCGTTCTTCTTCAGCGTGCAGACCATGGCGACCATCGGCTACGG
>CAZNCQ010000477.1:0-4094 GCA_964571275.1 uncultured Myxococcales bacterium | reverse complement strand
ACGACCGCGCCGACGATCAGGCTGCCGCCGACCGCGAAGCGGCCGAAGGTCTCGATGACGTCGCCGGCGGCGCGCGCGCCCTCGCCGCCCTTGAGCAGGATGAGGCGCGTGGTCGCGACGTTCAGGCCCAGCCGGAACAGCGTCGTGATCAACAACATGGACGGAAAGACCGAGAAATCGAGTGGCTTCTCCAGGCTCAACGCGACGAGCAGGATCAACACGGAAATGCCGATGTTGAACGCCAGCAAGATGTCGAGCGCGAACGCCGGCAGCGGCAGGATCAGGATCGCCAAAACGGCGAGCACCGCGACGGCGAGCAGGCCCTGACCGGTGTTCTTCTGCGGCTCCATCGGCTAGCGTCCCCTCGCCGGCGCGCTGGCGCTCGAACGGTGGCCGGTCAGGCGGTAGACGTAGGCGAGCACGGCCGCAACCGCCTTGAACGTGTCGGCGGGCACCGACCTGCCGACCTTGACGCGCTTGTAGAGCAGGCGCGCCAGCGGAATGTTCTCGACGATCGGGATGCCGTGTTCGCGCGCGAGCTCGCGCATCATCTCGGCGAGCACGCCTTTGCCCTTGGCGGTCACGCGCGGCGCAGCGTCCTCGTCAGCGCGGTAGCGGATGGCGATCGCGATGTGGGTCGGGTTGACGATCACCGCGTCGGCGCGCGGCACCTCGATGCGCGCGCGGCCGCGCGACAGCTCGCGGTGGCGGCGGCGTCGGCGGGCCTTGATCTGAGGGTTGCCCTCGTCCTCCTTCGCCTCGCGCCGTGCGTCCGCCTTGGAGATCTTCATCTTCTTGTTGAACCGATAGCGCGTCAGTGCAATGTCCACGCCGGCCCAGAGAGCCATCACTGTCAGGACCTTGACCGCGCCTTTCGTGAGCGGTCCGAAGAGCATGCCGAACTGAGCGTCCGTGCGCGCGTACAGCAGCGACGGCAGCGTCATGAACTCGTCACGCATGACCGACCAGACGGTCCAGCCGACTGTCACGAGCTTGACGAGCGAGAGGCCGAGATCGCCCCACAGCTGCTTACTGAAGAGGCGGCCGAGCTTGCCGCCGCTGAACACCTTGCTGAGATCGGGCAGGGCCAGATGCGGCCAGATGCGTGCGCGGGTCTGGACCAAGTACGCCGCCGCGCCGGCCGCGCCGGCCGCCGCGCACGCGGACAGCGCCAGAATCAGCGGCCGCGCGAGCAGCGGCTGCAAGCGGGCGACGTCGGGCGACGACAGGCCGCCGGCGCTGGCGGCGACCAGGCGAATCAGCGCATCGCGCAGCGGCGTGCCGACCGACATCAGCGCCGCGGCGCCGACGGAGAACCCGGCGACGGCGTTGATCTCACGGCCGAGCGGAAGCTGGCCCTCGTCCATCGCCTCGTTGACGCGTTTGGCGCTGGTTTCTGTCTTGTCCTCTTCGGGTTCGTCGGCCATCAGCGCCCTCCGGTGAAGGCGGCGGCCGCGGTGTGGGCCGCGAGCTCGGCGATGGGCGGCGCCAGCAGATAGAGCGCGGCGCCGCCGGCCAGGATCGTGACCGAGAAGCCCACGCTGTTGATGTTGAGCTGCGGCGCCGTGCGGCCCACGACGCCGAGCGAGACGTGGCCGAAGAACACTGCGACCAGGATCGGGAACGCCATGCGCACCGCGAGCGCGCCCGATGCGATGGCCTGGGTGACGACCGTGCTGGCCAGGGAGCGGACGTCTCCGCTGACCGCGGCACCGGGCGGGAGCTGAATCAGCGAGCGGCAAAGCCAGGCGACCGCCTCGCGGTGCATCCCCGAGAACACCAGCGCCGCGAGTGAGAACATCGTGATGAGCTCGGAGACCGCCGTCGAGTCGGCGCCGTGCACCGGATCGATGACCGAGCCGTACGACAGCCCCATCGACGCCGACGCCATCTGTCCCGCGGCGCCGGCGGCGTCGATCGCGAACATCGCCGACAGCCCCGCCGTGAGGCCGATGAGCGTCTCGAGCACCGCGGCGCCGACCAGCGCGCCGGTGCCGCCGCCAGGCGGCGCGAACGCCGGAAAGCCGGCACCCGCGAAGGCCGTGAACGCGAGCACGAGCGCGATCGACATGCGCGCGCGCATCGGAACCGTGCGCATCGCGAACAGCGGCGCGACGGAGCAGAGCGCCGCACACCGGAACAACACCAGCAAGAACCCGAACAGGGTCGGTGTCAAAAAGCCGGCGTCGATGGGCACGAACGTCTTCCTTGCCATAAACGTTCCAGCGCGGTCTTGCGCCATGCCGGTCGGATGACCGATCGCGGAGGCGCACAGATCATCCGGACGACCAGCAGTCCGGTGGACTCGGCTCCTCGCTCCGCGGCGTCTTGGCGGTTAGTCGAACGGCGCTGCTATCAGCCCGATCCCATGCGCATCATCGCGTCGGACAGAAAGTGCGCGTAGCGCTCGAGCACCCAGTGGCCGAGGCCCCACGCGCCGAGGAGCGCGACGGTGATGCGCGGCAGGAAGCCAACGGCGGGATCGTTGATCTGCGTCGCAGCCTGCAAGATGCCGACGATCAGTCCGACGACCAGGAGACCGCCGATGAACGGTCCCGCGGTCGACGCCAGGAGGGTGAAACCCTCGCGCATCAATCCGGTCGGCAACTCGCCCATCAGGCGAAGCTCCGCACCAGCGACGACACCACCAGGTGCCAGCCACCCGCGAGCAGGAAGATCCCGATCTTGAGCGGCAGCGCGATCATCTGTGGCGGCACCATCATCATACCGAGCGACATGAGCACCGAGGCGATCAGGATGTCGACGAGCAGCATGGGAATGAACAGGAACAAGCCCATGCGAAACGCGGTGCCGAGCTCGGAGATCATGAAGGCCGGGATCACGACGGTCATCGGCATCGCGTCGCCGCGCGCGGGCCGCGCCTGGCCGGCCACTTCGAAGAACAGGCGCAGATCGTCGTCGCGCGTCTGCTTGAGCATCCACTCGCGCAGCGGGATCTCGCCGCGCTCGAGCGCCGTGTGCGCGTCGATCTTGTCGTCGAGGTAGGGGCCGAGCGCATCGCGGTGCACGCGCTCAGCCGTCGGCGCCATGATGAAGATCGTGAGAAAGAGCGACAGGCCCGCCATCACCTGACTGGGCGGCAGCTGCGGCGTCCCCAGCGCCTGGCGCAGGAACGACATCACGATGATGATGCGGGTGAAGCAGGTCAGCGACATCACCAGCGCGGACGCGAACGACAGCGCCGTCACCAGCAGGAAGACTTTCACGGCCGCCGAGCCGCCGCCCGCCGTGAGCGCCAGCTCGGCGCCGCTGCGCGCGGCCTGGGTCAGCGCATCGGCGGCGCCGGCGTGAGCCACTGCGGTCAACGAACCCTCCCCGACAGGCCGAGCGCCAGCTTGCGGCGCAGCTCCTGGTCCTCGAAGCTGTCCTCGAGGATGTCCTCGAAGCGCGGCACGGGCGAATCATTCGCGGGCGTGCCGCGCCTGAAGAGGCGCGAGAGCAATCCCGCCTGACCGATGGTCGGACCCGGGTCGTAGGAAGGGCTCTCGACCTCTTCCTCGATCGCGGGCAAGCCGTACTTGTCGAGCGACCAGCTGTTGCTGCCGCCGGCGCCGGGGACCACCGCGACCGGTGCGCCCGAGAGCATCTCCTCGACGACGATCCTGGGTGGCACCGGGTCGGGCGCACCGACCGCGGGGTCCGCGACGACCGCCGGCAGGGCGAAGGAGAGCTCGGGAACGGCCGAGCCGCGGCTTTGCCTCGCGGAGTCGGCGTCCGGCACGGATTGCAGCAACGTGATGCCGGCCTCGCTCGTGCCCAGGATCATCGTGGCGTCGCCGACGCGCGCGACCACGAGCGACCGCTTCGGCCCCAGGCTCGCCGTCTCGATGATCTGGATGTGGCGGCGATGCCCGACGGCACGCCGGCGCGAGAAGTAGAACGCAGCGCCCGCGATCAGCAGCAAGGCGATACCCGCGAGCACCACACCGGCGTTGCCGCTGCTGCTCGGTCCCGCGCTCGAGACCGCGAGCGCGTCGTGCGGTGCCGGTACGGCCAGCGGGGCTGGTGCCGCGATTTTCGCCACGGGCGCCACGGGCGCCACGGGCGCCACGGGCGCCACGGGCGCCACGGGC
>CAZNCQ010000476.1:0-4113 GCA_964571275.1 uncultured Myxococcales bacterium | reverse complement strand
TCGGGAGCGCCGAAGATGTGCGCGTAGGATAGATAGATTCGCTCGGTGACGTACTTGCCCACTTCGACGCGGGTATCCGTGTCTCCCGTCGCCTCGCCTTTGTCGTTCTTGACCTCCTGACCTTCGACGCGCAGCACGTCGAGGCCCAGAGCCGGCGCCATCTTGTCGGCTAGCTTGGATAGGACCGCCGTGGCCACGGCCGCGGTCGGATCGAAAGATTTCCCCGTCGAGGGCTGTCCGCCGGTCTGGCCGGTGAGGATCAGGCTGACTATTTGAGCCTGATCGTAGACAGCCGGATCGCTGGTCAATCGCAACTGCGGCTTCTTGGGCGTGCCGTGCAGCTCGATGATCACCAGCGCCTCTGGGTATTGGTGGGTCAGCTTCAGGTCCAGCTCGGGATCCAGCTCGTACGATCCGTTGAATGTCACGTTGCCGTGGTCGAAGTCGAATCGCTGGCCTTGAATGTTGATTCGCCCGCGGGGGATGTGGATTCCACCCGAAATGGTCGGCGCGCCGGCGTGAGGCCCGCTCGGCACCGTCCCGATCTGGACGTCGCTGCGGACCTCGATATCCAGATCCTTGCCACGGATGTAGACCGGCTTCGCGCTCGCGACCACGGCCAGCTTCAGCGCGGAGGCGGCGGCCTGTCGCCGCTTGTCACGATCGCGCTCGGCGGCCGCGAGAGCGGTCGGATCGACGAAGTGGACGTCCGCGTGGGGGCCGATCCTCTGCAGAGCGCGGCCGCTACCGGTGGGTGGCCCCTTGGGCAGCCAGACGTTGGCGTCCGGGATCTCGACCTTGCCGGAGAGGACATCCTCTCGCAGGGCGGCGTTGACCGCGAGATCTCCGTCAATCCGGGCACCCGTGCTTCCCTCCGCCGCGACCAGGAAGCGATGGGCCCGCGCCGTGAACACGGCTGACCGCGGCGAAAGACCGCTCGGCCCGCCGAGCAGTGCCCAGCCCTTGCCATCGAACCGTCCGCCGCCCGATTGCATCTGCAGGTCATGTAGATCGACCCGTCCGGGCTCAAGTGTGGCGTTCACGCGGACGTCGTGGAAAGTGGGCTGTCCCGTGACGCCGATCCGCCCCTTGTCGAGCGTTAGCGAAGCGCGGACCTTCGGCGCCTGCAAGGTCCCCTCCGCCGAGGCAGAGAGTTGCGCCACGCCTCCCAGCTCGCGGACATTGGTCAAGAAGAGCCGCGCGAAGCCGACGTCGACGTTCTTGCCGGTCAGGAAGGCTCGCAGGCGATTGTTCTGGCTTCGTTCGAGAGTCAGAGCCCCGTCGATTCGACCTCCGACGACCTGCTGCGCGCTCAGGCTCGCGGCGAGCCGCCCCTGGTCGCCGTCGGCGTGCAGCTTCACCTGTTGGAAACGGACCGCGTCCACCTGGGCGCCGTCGATGGCCAAGTCGGCGTGTCCCGAGGGACGGCGCAGCGTCCCCGACAAGGCGAGCTGCCCATAGAGCTCGCCTTGCAGGCCTTTGAAGCCGTCGGAGAAGTCGGCCAGGGACGCCAGCCGAAAGCGCGGAATGTGCAACGAGGCGTGCATCGGCAAGCTGCCGAGGTCGGTCCCGGCGATGATCTGGCCGAGGTCGATAGACCACCTAACCTCCGCGTCTAGGATGCCCTTGGCCGAATCATCGCTCGATGACCCTTGATCGACATCGACCGAACTCGCTCCTGGGGGGATCGACTCCCGGCGCCTCCATCACGGGCAAGAGAGTCCTCGCGATGCTCCGAGTCGACGTAGCAAACCCGGTAGCACGGGCATGACGCGGGTCGCGAGTCCGTTTCTGCCAATCCGCCTGTTGAGTTCGGCCACATAGCGTCCAAGGCGCCGATGCGCGCCACGTCGGGCTGTTCGCCGCTGCTGACCAAACGGATTTCCGAGTGCCGGCTAGGTTTCGGCTAGGCTCGCAGGTGATCGAGTGCCTGCATCCAGCCGGAGAGTGCGGCCTGTATGCGGCCGAACATCGCCGCCAGCTCCTCGCCCGGGCCCGGGTCTGGGTCGTGGTCGGGATCATCGAGGATGCGCGGTACATCGATGGCCTGCCAAGCGGCGATCTCGAGTCCCTCGAGCACCAGCTCGCCGCTTGGTCGGCAGAGCGCGTGGACACGGGGCTCGTCCTCCTGCCAAGCGCGGATAGCGAACTGGCCGCGGTCTCGCAGGTGATCCTCGGGAGTCGACGGCTCGACGAGCTCGAGCCGTATCGTGGCCTCGTGAAGCCATCGTCGCATCGCGCGCGGCGCCGGCATCGCCAGCGGCTTGCCGTAAGGCAGAGTCGCCTTGAGCGTGATGTCGACTCGAATCCAGGGTCTCTCTGTCGGGGCGCCCGCCAGATCGTTGTTGCCGAACATCTCGGTGACCACGTCCTCCTCGGTGGTGTTCGTGCGCGCGGTGTGAAGCGCGCTCCACCGCCACGACAACGACGCAGTGACCAGGAACGGCTCGGCGTCCTGTCCCCCAATCGGCTCGACCGTGATCCGGTGAATCCGATCCAGGTTGCCGAGATCGAGCAAGTCGTCCCCTCGAACGCCGAAGATCGCCAGACCGGAACCCCGAAGCGCGGTCTCGAACGCATTTCGAAACGAATGATGGTTCACAAAGACACATCTCCGCCCGGGGCCCGCATGCTCTCCTGCACCGTGCGCACGATGATCGCGGTCAACGTGAGATGGGTGTTGCCGCGCCAGTGCTCGACCGCTCGAATGAACCGGAAATTCAGTCCGGTCGCCAGGTGCTGGAAGTCTGGCGTCTCCTCCTCGGGCGCCAGCGGAAAGTCCTCGACCAATGGGACGTCTTGTCCGCTCTTCAGCCTGCGCTCGAGGCTCTCGCTGGCGACGCGCTCGGCGGCCGCCATGGACCGAACCCCTTTGAAGTCCTGCGCGCACTGCGCCTCCGCGCCGCGTGGATCGATGACGGTGACGTCCTGATCGAGAGCCTTCATCAAGTCGTCTGGCGCCCCCTCGTCGGCGGCAAAGCAACGGTTGATCACCCGACAGCGCATGGCCACCACACTCGGGCCCAGGAGGGCGGCAAAGAACCTCGCGCCCTGGACAGCGCGATCGATCGAGTTGGTCTCCAAGACCATGCCGCCGCTTTTGGGAAATCTGACGCGCCCGAGAACGATAGGCCGCTTCTCCACGGGCACGCCGTCGTACCGGGCGGCGAGCTCCAGCGCAGCTGCCTCGGCATGGAACAGCCATTGCCAGCAGCGGGCCTTCTCCTCCACCATGCAAGCAAGGCCGCGAAACTTCCGCGCGAGGGACGGAGGTGCCGGAGCGGAGTAGTAGAGCCGCACGGGTTGAAAGGGCTCCCTCGTCATCGTCGCGAGAAGCACTCGCTCGCGTCCCGTCGTTGCGTTCATGAGCTTCGGCGAGGGTCCATCTTGCAGATCGGCCACCTCGGTTGCCGCCGCATGCTGCCCGACCGCAGGCCGGGCGTCGACCTGTTTCCGCTTGAGCCGAAAGCGGCGATGAATAGTGACCCGCTGGGGTCGCAGGTTTCTGAATGATTCTGCCGAGCACCGCGGTCGCGCGAGACGCTGAAAGATCTATCGTCAACGATCGCGCGACGGCTCGCCCTCGGCGGGGCGCCAGCGTCAGCACGACCTCGGAGCTCTTCCCAACGGTGAGCTCCACATATTCGGTGGCTGACAGGTGAAGCTCGCTCGGCGTCTCGGCCCGGACGTCTACCTTGCCGCGATTAACTGGCGACACAAAGCGGACGGATCCCTCCGAGGTGACTGCTATCTGATCTGAAGTTGACTAAGCGCCTCGGGCCGGCGACTGTTTTGCGCATGTTCAAAGTCGGCGGGGTGTCTTTGTGATGGGTAGTCGCTTCTTGATCGTGGTGGGTTTGGCTGGGCTGGTCGGCTGTGGCTCTGTGTCCTCGGGGAAAATGGGGACCGGGGGTTCGGGCGCGGGTGGCGCGAGCACTGGCGGTCTGGGCGCCGGCGGCGCCATCGGGACGGGAGGCGTCGTCGGCATCGGGGGCGCGGCCGGTTCAACCGTCGCGGTCGCCGACGCGGCGGCGGACAGCGTCGACGCCGCGTCCCCCCTGTCGTGCGCCGCCCCGATGGCGGAGTGGTTGTTCAACGAAGGCTTGGGGACCA
>CAZNCQ010000475.1:0-4147 GCA_964571275.1 uncultured Myxococcales bacterium | reverse complement strand
CACCACGCCAGGCAGCTGGCTCGCGACCACGACGAAGATCGCCGCGGTCACCACGCCGCGCGCGAACCACACCATGGCGATCGCAGCGAGCAATTGCGCGACACGTAACGCAAGCGCCGCACCGCGGCGGCCGGTCGGCGTGCGACACGTCACGATGAATGCAGCAAGGAACACGATCGCCCCGATCGCGAACCCGAGCGCGCGGGTCCCGGCGAGATCGCCACGCGCGAACGCCACCGTGGTCGGCAACACGGCAACGAGCCATGTGCCGAACCCGGCGATCCGCATCCAGGCCTCCGGCTGCATGTCCGCAAGCATACCGATTTCGCGACGGCGCACCTGCGCCAGAAGTCATGGTCGATCGCATGACTTCCGGCACATGCGCACCTCGCGCGGCGTTGCGATCCTCGGCGCCATGCACGACCTTCTACTCACGCCACACGTCATCGCCGGTGTGGTCGCACTGGCGTCGATGATCGTTCCTCTCGTTGCACGCAAAGGTGGCCGCCTGCATCGTCGCGCGGGCTGGGTGTTCGTGATCGCGATGATCGGCGTGTCGGTCACGGCATTCGCGCTCGCGATCTGGCGCTTCACCATGGCGGACGCGCAACACCCCAACGCGCACGCGAACGGCTTGTTTCTGTTCTACGTGGCCACGCTGACTGCGGCCGGCGTGTCGTCCGGCGTGCGCGCGCTCCGCTTCAAAACGCGTCGTGCTCCACACCGCAATGCGTGGGACCTCGGGATCGCCGCGGCCAACGTCGCGATGGCCGTTGCGACGCTGGTGTACGGACTGATCGATCACCGCACGCTGTTCATCGCGTTCTCGTTCGTCGGTCTGAGCACGGGCGTTGGCCAGCTCCGCTACTGGTTGCGAACGCCCACCACGCATCGCCATTGGTGGTTCGCCCATATGGGCGGCATGCTCGGGTCCTGCATCGCGGCGCTCACCGCGCTCGTCGTCGTCAACGCCTCGCGATTCGGCACGCGCACCTTCGCCACCACGATCTGGATCGCCGTCCCCGCCGCCGGCATTCCCGCGATCTTCGCGTGGACTGCCTACTACCGCCGCCGCTTCGCCACGCGTCCCGCGGAGCTTCCGTGACGGGCCGCCCGGGAACACCGCAGCCGTTGCTGGCGATGCAAGCGATCGTTACGGGCAATGCGGTGGCGTTCTCGCGAATGCTGGCCAGGTCGCCATCGCTCGCGACCGCCCGGGAACAGCCTGGACGTCACTCCCGCTTCAGACGTTGAACTTGAAGTGGATCACGTCGCCGTCGCGGACGACGTAGTCCTTGCCTTCGAGGGCGAGCTTGGCGTTGGAGCGGCAGGCGGCCTCGGAGCCGAGCCTGATCAAGTCCTCCCACCAGATGACCTCGGCCTTGATGAAGCCGCGCTCGAAGTCGGTGTGGATCACGCCGGCGGCTTGCGGCGCCTTGGCGCCACGCTTGACGGTCCAGGCGCGGCACTCGTCCTCGCCGGCGGTCAGGAACGTGATCAGGTCGAGCAGCGCGTATGCCGTGCGCGCGACCGCGTTCAGGCCCGGCTCCTTGAGCCCGAGCGTCTCGAGAAACGCCGGCCGATCCGCCGCGTCGAGCGACGCGATCTCGGCCTCGGCCGCGGCGCAGATCACCACCACCGGCGCTTTCTCCGCGGCGGCGTGCGCCTTGAGCGCGCCCACGTGCGGGTCGCCGTCGGGGTTCGCCAGCTGCTTCTCGGCGACGTTGGCGACGTAGAAGACCTTCTTCAGCGTCAGGAGGCCGGTGTCGCGCAGCAGCGCTTGCTCGTCCGCGCTCAGCCCCTGCGCGCGCACGGGCTGCCCCGCGTCGAGGCCCTTCTTGACCTTCTCGCAGACCTCGAGCGTCAGCTTCTCGTCCTTGGACGCGGGGCCTTTGAGCGCCTTGCGCGCGCGCTCGATGCGCTTGTCGATGCTCTCGAGATCCTTCAGGCAGAGCTCGGTGTCGATCGTGCCGACGTCGGCCAGCGGGTCGATGCGGTTGTCGACGTGGACGATGTTGTCGTCCTCGAAGCAGCGCACGACGTGGGCGATGGCGTCGGTCTCGCGGATGTTGGCCAGGAATTGGTTGCCGAGGCCCTCACCCTTGGACGCGCCCCGCACCAGCCCGGCGATGTCGACGAAGTTCACCGTCGCCGCGACGACCGACTTCGGGTGGTAGAGCGCGACCAGCGCGTCGAGCCGGGCGTCGGGCACCGGCACGACGCCGACGTTGGGCTCGATCGTGCAGAACGGATAGTTCGCCACGGCGGCGCCCGCCGCCGACAGTGCGTTGAAGAGCGTCGACTTGCCGACGTTCGGCAGACCGACGATGCCACAAGAGATAGCCATGAGGGTGCCGCCAGTCTACGCGACCGGCGCCGGAACGACCGGCTTAACCGATCGCCTCAGCCGGTCGTCTTACCGATCTTGTTAGCCAATTTTGCCGAAGAGCTGGAACGCGATCAGCAGGCCGTAGATGACCAGCGACTCGATGAGCGCCAGGCCGACGATCATCGGGACGAAGATCTTGCCCGAAGCCTGCGGGTTGCGTGCGATGCCCTCGAGAGCCGAGCCGGCGGCGCGGCCCTGACCGATGGCGCCACCCAGGGCCGACAGGCCGATCGCGAGCGCGGCGGCGATGCCGAGCCACTTGTCGCGGTCGAGGCGGGCGATGTCAGCCGTCTGCGCGAAGGCCGGCGCACTGACGAGCATGGTCACGATGAGGATAGGCAACTTCGAGATGCGGCGCATTTCTGTCACTCCTGATTGGTGGTGTGTTCGTGAACTTTTGGACTGGGTGTTCCCCGGTGCTCGGCGTTTCAGTGTTCCTCGTGAGCGACGGCGGTGCTGATGTACACGGTGCTGAGCAAGGAGAAAACAACCGCCTGGACGACGGACACGAACACGCCCATCACCAGGAACGGAACCGGAACCAGGAACGGGATCACGGCGAAGAACGCCAGCACCACCGCGTGGTCGGCGCTGATGTTGCCGAGCAGACGCATGGCCAGCGACACCGGACGCGCGACGTGGCTGATGAGCTCGATCGGCAGCATCAGCGGCGCGAGCGGCAGGAACGGGCCGAGAAAGTGCTTGAAGTACTTGATGCCGTGCGCGCGCACGCCGAAGACGTGCGTGAGAAGGAAGACCAGCAGCGAGAGCGCCAGGTTGGTCTTGAGCGTGTCGGTCGGCGGGATGAAGCCGGGGATCAGCGACAGCAGATTCGAGAAGAGAATGAACAGGAACAGCGTGCCGACGAGGGGCAGGTAGCGGCGCGCTTCCTTTTCACCCATGACGCTGACCATCAGGTTGTAGATGGTGTCCGCCAGCGACTCGAACAGGTTGCGCATGCCGAAGCTGGGCGGCGGCACCAGGCCGGCGTCAGCGGCGCGGTTCACCTTGTTCGCATAGCGGAACGCGCCGTAGGCGAGGAAGAGCAGCACCAAGAGGCCGCCGAACACGTGATCGATCTGGAAGTGGGTGGTCTGGAACATCTGCCAGGTCCACTCGCGGCCCAGATAGTGTTGCAGGTTCCCTTGCAGCGTGCGGTAGCCGGGCAGAAAGTCGAACCAGGTGATGTGCGGACCCATGATGTACGCCTACGCCTCCGCTTCGTTTTCCGACGGCCGCGCGCCCAGGCCGACGAGCAGGATCGAGAACACGAAGACCGACATGCCCAGCGCGAACGGCAGCGCCTGCAGCTTGACGATCCGAACCGCCACCCAGACCAGCGCGAACAGCGCGGTCATCTTCAGCAACAGCCCGGCCGCGAGCGCGAGCCCCTGACCGCTGCCGCCCCCCGCGGCCTCGACCCGACGGACGGCGCGGCGGCCGAGGCGGGTGATGGCGAGAAAGTTCACGCACGCAAGGGCCGCGCCGACGCCGGCCGCCAGCATGCCGTGCGCGCCCCAGATCAACCCCGCGACCGCCGTGACGGCGGCCCCCAGGACCAGGTTGATGCGAGAGATCTTTTCGAGTGCGTCGGTCTTCATTGGGCTTTGGGTGGCTGAGAATCGCTCGGGCTGGGCGCCTTGTCGGCTTCGGCTACGTCACGCCTGTAGGATCGAATGACCCGCACCAGCGCCTTGATGGCGGCGCCGATGCCGGCGAGCAAGCCAGCGTAGCTGATCCAGGGTTCGGTGCCGAGCT
>CAZNCQ010000474.1:0-2500 GCA_964571275.1 uncultured Myxococcales bacterium | reverse complement strand
CTGGGAGCTGGTCAAGGCGCAGCAGGCGGCGAAGCGCGCCGGCACGCACTCGACCAAGACCCGCGCCCACGTGCGCGGCGGCGGCAAGAAGCCGTACAAGCAGAAAGGGACCGGCAACGCGCGCCAGGGTTCGTCGCGCGCGCCCAACCACGTGGGCGGCGGCAAGGTCTGGGGACCGCACCCGCGCGATTATTCGTACACGGTGCCGAAGAAGGTGAAGCGCGCGGCGCTGATCTCGGCGCTGTCGTTGCGGGCGAAGGAGAAGAAGCTTGTCGTCGTCGACAAGCTCGCGTTCGACGCGCCCAAGACCAAGCGCCTGGCGGGAATCCTCAAGACGCTGGGCATCGACTCGGCGCTGCTGGTCGATTCGAAGGACAACAAGAACCTGTCGAAGTCGGCGGCCAATCTGCCCTCGCACCGCTACCTCGCCCCCGAGGGCCTCAACGTTTACGACATCCTCCGGCACCCGGGCCTGGTGATCGCCGCCGATGCGGTGAAGCAGATCGAAGCCCGAGTGTCCACGGAGCCGGCGGCCTAGGAGTCATTGCCATGCGTTCACCAGAGCAGATCATCAAGCGCCCGCTTCTGACCGAGAAGGGGACGTTCCTGAAAGAGACCGGCGGCAACGGCGGCGGCGTCGAGATCGATCCAGAGAAGCTGAAGCCGCAGCTGCTCTTCGAGGTCGCCAAGGACGCCAACAAGGTCGAGATCCGGCACGCCGTCGAGAAGCTGTGGAACGTCGACGTCGTCGAGGTTCGCACCGCGATCGTGCGCGGCAAGGAAAAGCGCATGGGCCGCTTCGTCGGCAAGCGGTCGAACTGGAAGAAGGCGATCGTGACCATCGCCGCCGGCCAAAACATCGAGTTCTTCGAAGGAGTCTGAGGTCTATCATGGGTTTGAGAACGCACAATCCGACGACTCCGGGCAGCCGCGGGCGCGTGTCGCCGGACTTCAGCGACCTGACGCAGGGAAACGAGCCGGTCAAGGCGTTGACCGAGCAGATGTCGCGCACCGGCGGCCGCAACCACTTCGGCCGCATCACCAGCCGCTTTCGCGGCGGTGGCCACAAGCGGCGCTTCCGGCTCATCGACTTCCGCCGCAACAAGCTGGGCGTGCCGGCCAAGGTGGCCAGCGTCGAGTACGACCCCAACCGCACGGCGCGCCTCGCGCTCCTGCACTACGCGGACGGCGAAAAGCGCTACATCCTGTGCCCCGACGGTCTCAAGGTCGGCGACACCGTGTTGTCGTCGCGCAACGCCGACATCAAGCCGGGCAACAACCTGCCGCTGCGCTTCGTGCCGCTCGGCACGACGGTTCACAACATCGAGCTCAAGATCTCCGGCGGCGCGCAGCTCTGCCGCTCGGCGGGTGTCGGCGCGCAGCTGATGGCAAAGGAAGGCGACTGGGGCCAGGTGCGCTTGCCGTCGGGCGAGGTTCGCCGCGTCCACCTCGACTGCCGCGCCACCGTTGGCCAGGTCGGCAACATCGAGCACGGCAGCGTGCACATCGGCAAGGCGGGCCGCACGCGCTGGAAGGGCCGCCGCCCGCACAACCGCGGCGTCACCATGAACCCGGTCGACCACCCCATGGGCGGCGGTGAAGGCCGTTCGTCCGGTGGCCGCCACCCCTGCTCGCCGTGGGGCCAGCTGTCGAAGGGCCTGAAGACGCGCGAGAACAAGCGCACCGATCGCATGATCGTCAAACGGCGCGGCAAAAAGTCTTAAGGCGTAGGGATCAAGGAGAACCATGGCTCGTTCAATCAAAAAGGGTCCTTTCATCGACAAGCACCTGATGACGAAGGTGGTCGAGGCCCAGCGCCTGAAGTCGAAGAAGGTCGTCAAGACCTGGTCGCGGCGATCGACGATCATCCCGGAGATGGTCGGCCTGACGTTCGCCGTGCACAACGGCCGCAAGTTCGTGCCGGTGTTCATCACCGAGAACATGGTCGGTCACAAGCTGGGCGAGTTCTCGCCGACGCGCACCTTCCACGGGCACTCGGGCGATCGCAAGGGAGCGACGGCTCCGGGCGCGTCCTCGGCGCCTGCGGCCGGCGGCGGCGACAAGAAGTAATGCAATTGGCAGCCAAGGAGATTTGAGATGGCACGGGCAACTTTGAGTCGCTTTCGCGAATCGCCCCGCAAGGTGCGGATGGTCGCTGACATGATCCGCGGCCGATCGGTCGACGACGCGATGTCGATCCTGCGGCTGCAGCAGCGCAAGGCGGCCAGGATGCTGAGCAAGGTGCTCGGCTCGGCGATCGCCAACGCGACCGAAAACGAAAAAGCCGACTCGGACAAGCTGGTGGTCACCAAGGTCAGCGTCGACTGCGGCCCGGTGCAAAAGCGCTGGATGCCCCGGTCGATGGGCCGTGCCAACCGCATCAACAGCCGCACGTCGCACGTGACGATTGTCGTCGACGTGCCCACGGAATAACGAAGGAACGCGAGATGGGACAAAAAACACATCCGGTAGGCTTTCGGCTGGGCGTCATCCGCGGATG
>CAZNCQ010000473.1:0-4160 GCA_964571275.1 uncultured Myxococcales bacterium | reverse complement strand
CGGTTTTCAAGACCGTTGCCTTAAACCACTCGGCCACTCCTCCGAGAGAGGCAGCGAAACATACACGGAGGCGGGGCCGGAGGCGAGTCGACGGTGGCACGACCCCCAGCGCCGAACCGATCGAGCCCCCGTTCGTTGAAAGACTCGTATCAGCGCGCGCGGCGACTGGCGGCGCGCAGCTCGGCGAACAACTTCTTTCGCGCCCGCTGGATACGCGCTCTCACGGTGTTGATCGAGACTCCCTGGAGGTCGGCGATCTCCTCGGCGGTGTAGCCCTCGAGCTCGAACAGGATGAACGTCGGGCGCAACCTCGAGCTCAGCTTCGACAGCAGGCGCTCGAGCTCGCGGCGCTTCTCCAGCGTCTCGAGCGCGACCACCGGGGTCGGATCGGATGACTCCAGCTTCTCGATCGACACGGCGCCGTTCGCCAGCACGTTCCGGAACCAGGACAGCCGCCGGAAGTCGCGCACGCGGTGAGCCGTGATCCGGTAGAGCCACGCTGTCAGGTTCTGGCCATCGAAGTCGGGGAGCTTTCGATGGACGATCAAGAACACCTCCTGGACCAGATCATCTTGATCCGCCGAGGGCCCTCCCAGCGCACGGATCCAGCGCAGGACGTCCTCGTAGGTGTGGTGGTACACCGACTCGAAATCGTGACGGTCGAGGCCGGCGCCCGTCGCGGGGCGCCGGACCCGTCCGCCGGGGGTCACGGACAGCTAGACGGCGCCGGAAGCTGCCCGCGGATCGCCGAGAGCGTCGCTGCCCAGGTGGCACTCGGGTTGTATTGAGCGATGGACATCACGCCATCCGCGATGCGCGCGTCGATGTTCGCGGCGACATCCCACGCGGGATCCGGCCCGGCGGAGATCCCGTTCGCGCCGTATCCCGTGTCGGCCAGGATCGGTTTGCCAGTCACCTGGTGCAATCCGGCCCAGGTCATGTTGTTGCTCGAGCGAATCTTCGCGGTTCCGGCGTTGGTACCGCCGCCGGATGTGTTCACGAACGTGAACAGCGACATGTCGAAGCTCGAGTACCAGCGCGCTCCGTTGTCGCCGCCGTTGCTTGGACCCACCCAGGGTGACACGTCAATCGAGAAGCGAGCGTTCGGCAGGCTGGATTTCAAGGCCATCACCAATTGCGACAGGTACTGGCCCGCCTGCGCGGCCGTCCAAGGCTGGGTCTGCGCGGTGCCGGTGTACTGATACCAGTCGGGCTCCATTTCGAACACGATCGGCCTGGTGGTTCCGTAGCAGGCGGCGAAGCCCTGCGAATAGCTCTGATAGGCGTTGAGGATCTTCGCCCAATCCTGGGTAATGAACTGCGCGCCCGTCTGACAAAGGTTGCCGCCGGCGCACCCGGCCACATTGCAGTCACAGAGCGCGTGATCGCGCTTGACGATCCCCGCCGAGACGTAGGCGACGATCACCGGCACCTTGCCGGCTAGTACGCCGCCGGCCTTGGTGTCGTTGCACACGCCCTGGTGATCGAACGTCGCTCCCAGCATCCAGCCCGGAGTGAAGTAATCGATCTGCGAGATCAAGGCCTGCCCCGCCGCCTTGGCCTTGGTGTCGATGGTTCCAAAATGAAAACGGCAGTCGGGGAAGACGAAGTGCGAATTGTCGACCGGCGGCGCTCCCCCCATTCCACCGGGACCGCCGCCTCCGGTCCCCGTGACGCCGCGGTCGGCGCCGGCATCGACCACGCCCGCATCGTTGCCTCCCGAACTGCCGCCCGATGCTTGCCGACCGGCGCTTCCGCCGCTCCCGCGGGCGCCGGCTGCGCCGGCGGCGCCACCCGCGCCCGTCGGTCCCAGGACGCTGGCGTCGCCCGGAGAGGGCTTCATTGATCCACCGGCACCGCCGGCGGCTGCGGCCGTGCCGGGCGCGTCAACCGTACCGGAACAAGCATTCGACCACCCCGCTGCCGCGACGAGCGCCATCATCAACAATGAACTTCGCCTGATTGCCACGGTGGCCAGCGTCGAGTTGTGCATTTTCCCAACCAACAAAGGGAGACACCTACCGCAGACCTTCTCGGGGTTCTTCGCAGATTGTGGTGAGAGTTGTGTCGCGCCGCGCTCCGTTGCGACGATCGATCCTGCCCATCAGCGCTCGTATGTCTTGATTGGCAACGCGCTGCTCTGAAGCGCTCGCGCGACCAGCCCGGCGACCTGGGTCGCTCCCGTCTCGCTGAAGTGCGTTCCCTCCGTGGGCGTCGCAAACAGGACCGAAATATCGGGAACGGTTCGATAGTACGCGATGGCCAGATTCGTGAGATCGACGAGCGCCACGTTCTGGGCCGCCGCCAGATCGCGCGCCTGCTGGTCCAGGCCGGCAAATCCCGGATCGGCCGCCGTCGCGGTGCGCCGCGCCACCGGGGTGAACAGAACCGGAGTGACGTTGCGAGCACGCGCGTCGGTGATGTACTTCGTGAGGTTGGCCTGGTATGCGTCGATGTCCGCCTGTGCCTTCTGATCGTTGTGGCCGAACTGGATGAAGAGGTAGTCGCCCGCGCGCATCGCCGCGCGCGCCGCGGGGAAGAACTTCGTGTAGAAGCTGCCCGCCGTCTCACCCGAATCGGCGTAGTTGGCGACGGCGATGCCGGGACCAAAGTACTGGGAGACCTCCTGGGCCCAACCGCGCTGGATCGGCGACAAGATGTTGGGCGCCGCCGGATCCCAGTCGCACACCGTCGAATCGCCGGCCACGAAGATCGTCGGCAGACTCGGCCGCGCGGCCACGCCCAGACCATGCAGCCGCGGGGCTGTCCCATCGATCAACAGGTCCAGGATCATCCCCGGAGCCGAGTAGCCGTCGTGCACCTCGGCCCGCACGTTCACGCTGAACGTCTGTTGCGACAGCTGGCCCGCCCCGAGTGACATCGTCGGAATGACGACGCGCAACAGCTCCGCCTGGACGCGCGACGAAGACGCGGCCGCCGGATCGCCGAGCTCGACGGTGACGGTGTAGTCGCCGTTGGCGGCGACCGGAATGGTGCAACGAATGGGATTGGCGCCGCTGCACAGCGACAGCAACGTCGGGTCGAGGGGAACCGCCCCGGCCACGCCGCCGGCACCGCCCGTTCCCATGGCTCCGCCCATGCCGCGTGCGCCCGCCTGTCCACCGGCTGCGCCGCCGCCGGCTCCGGGACTGCCGCCGCTGCCGGCGTCATGGGCGTCGACCGCGACCGCGGAGTCGTTGCGCGCCCCGCCGTCGTCGTTGGCTTGCCCACCGGCGCCGCCTGCGTGACTCGATGTTCCACCGGCGCCACCCACCGAATGGCCCGCCCCACCGATGGAACTGCCGGGACCCGGGCCGGAGTCGTCGGCGTCGCGCGCACCGCTGCCGCAGCCGATCAACACCAGCACCACGAGCGCCACGAGCCAGCTCCCGTTCGCGCCGCATGCGGTGAGGGTCGAGTGTATCTCTGTCGGTTGGGTGTCGCCCACGCTGTATGAAGGGGTGAGTTTCAGGAAACTGGCACAACCCGCGAGAGCGGCGCGACGCTCGCGAGCGCCTACAACAGTCCGTTCACGATCACGCGCGACGAGGTTCCGAACACCAAGTGACACGGCGGAAGCTCAGTTCGGTTCTGGCTCCGCTCGGGGCGGTCACGGTCCTGGCGCTGCTTGCGTGCGACCGCCGCCGTCGGTCGCGACGGCGCGGGAAGCGCGCCAGCGCCACCCGCGTCGCCCCCCCGTCATCGGGGTCAAGTCGCTGACCGACCCGCTCTGAGACGGAGCCGCGGAGGGCGTTGGGCGATCCTCGCCGCCTACTCCTCGCGGATCGCCGGCTCGGGCGTGGGGTAGGCGATGTCCGTCGCGGGGGTCGGGCGCGGGTGGCGGTCATCGAGCGGCGAGTCCGCCGGTGGCTCGCTGTCGCTGGCGGGGACGTCGTCCATCGCGCTCGGCGGGGGCACGGCGCTGGCGACCGGGAAGCGCGACGATTCCTCGCGGCGTTCCTTGTCGCGCCGGTCGACCGGCTGCCGCCAGTCGACGGCGACCGAGCCGCCCTTGAGGAAGTTCTCCGCGTCGGGCAGCACCAGCGCCACGCGCAGCACCTCGTCCATGTGATCGACGAGAACGACCCGCAGCGTCTTCAAGACGCGCTTGGGAATGTCGCGCAGGTCCTTGGCGTTCTCCTTGGGCATGATCACCGTGG
>CAZNCQ010000472.1:0-4177 GCA_964571275.1 uncultured Myxococcales bacterium | reverse complement strand
ACGCTGGCGCTGGTCGAGAGCTGGAAGTCGACCGCGACCAACATGTTCAACTGGGGCGGCCTCATCGGGACACTGCTGACCATCCCGGCCGCCAAGTTGCTCGGGCGGCGCACCATGTTCGGCATCTACTACCTGGGCTCCGGGCTCGCCGTGCTGGCGACGTTCGGTCTCGATCTGCCTCCCGAGATCCGCCTGCGGATGTACTTCCTGATCGGCCTCACGGTGTTCGGCGTCTTCGGCAGCTTCACTTACTACCTGCCCGAGCTGTTTCCGACCCGCCTGCGCGGCACCGGCGCCGGCTTCTGCTACAACGTCGGCCGCATCATCGCGGCCGGCGGTCCCTTTCTGGTCGGAACCATCGCGGCGCAGGGCGCGAACGCGCTCAACAGCTCGCTGCGCGCCCTGTTCTACGTCGGCTTCGTCCCGTTGCTGGGCCTGTTCCTGTTGCCGCTGGTCATCGAGACCAAGGGCAAGGAGATCGCGTGAGCACGGGGGCCGATCCGGCCCCCCAGATGCTCTTCAGCGCCTGTCGCTACAGCGCCTTCTTGACCATGTACGTCAGCAGGTCGACACAGCGGTTGCTGTAGCCCCACTCGTTGTCGTACCAGCTGATCAGCTTGAAGAAGTTGCCGTTGAGCTCGATCGAGCTGCCCGAGTCGTAGATGCTCGAGCGGCCGTCGTGGATGAAGTCGCTCGAGACGACCTCGTCCTCGGTGTAGCCGAGGATGCCCTTCATGTACGTCTCGCTGGCGCGCTTCAACGCCGCGTTGATGTCCTTGAGCGTGGTCGCCTTCTCGCTCCGGAAGGTCAGATCGACCACCGACACCGTCGGCGTCGGCACGCGGAACGACATGCCGGTCAGCTTGCCCTTGACCTGCGGCAGCACCAGCGCGACCGCCTTGGCGGCGCCCGTCGTCGACGGGATGATGTTGATCGCGGCGCTGCGCCCGCCCTTCCAGTCCTTCTTCGACGGACCGTCGACGGTCTTCTGCGTCGCCGTGTAGCTGTGCACCGTGGTCATGATGCCTTCGGCCAGGCCGAATCCCTCTTTCAGGATCACGTGCACGAGCGGCGCCAGGCAGTTGGTGGTGCAGCTGGCGTTCGACACGATGTTGTGTTTCGCCGGGTCGTAGTTCTCGTGGTTGACGCCCATGACGATCGTGATGTCCTCGCCCTTTGCCGGCGCCGAGATCATCACCTTCTTCGCTCCAGCCGCGATGTGGCCCTTGGCCTTTTCCGCGTCGGTGAAGAGGCCGGTCGACTCGATGACGTAGTCGACGCCGAACTTGGCCCACGGCAGCTCGGCCGGGGTCTTCGCGCTGACGACGTGGATCTCCTTGCCGTCGACCAGCAGCACGTCGTCCTCGGCCTTGTCTGGCGCCGACTTCTTCGAGTCGACCGTGCCCTCGAACTTGCCCTGGATCGAATCGTACTTCAGCAGGTAGGCCAGGTTGTCGGCGGGGACGATGTCACCGACGGCGACGACGTCGACCTCTTTGCCGAACAGCCCCTGCGTGTAGAGGGCGCGGAAGACCAGCCGCCCGATGCGGCCGAAACCATTGATCGCGATACGGATGCTCATGGCGTTCTCCAGTAAAGAAGCGGCCCGTCGGCCTCGATGTCATGCCGGGTTTGGACTGCGGGGAAATCTATACGACGGGCGCCGGGGGACAAGCGCAATCTTCCCGGATCTCCGTCGCGATTTCGGGCCGTTTTCCGGCGTGTCAAGCTCAGCGCGCGGCGCCGATCGTCGTCGATTCGCGGCAGATCAGCTGGCCCGCGTCGGTGAGGACATCGACGCGCCATTCCCCCGCCGATGGCGCGGTGAGGTAGGACCAGGTCCGATAGCCTTCCTTGCGGCCGCCGACCACGCTGGATGGGACGGGGCGCCCCGCCGCGCGCCCGTTGAAAAACCACTGGAAGTTGATCCCCTGGCGATAGACGGCAGGCAGCGTCACGGCGAACCAGGCGTAAAGGCGCGGCGGCGACCCGTCGAAGCGGTCGGCCGCGCCGTCGAGCGCCCGATCCCGCACCCCGGTCCCGAACGCGGCGCCGTGGCAGACGATCGGCACCGGCGGCAGCGCGGGCGCGACCCAGGTGAGCAGGATCGCACCCGCGAGCGTGGCCAGCACGATGTGCCCCTGGGATCGCCGCCCGAACCAGCGTTCGCGCGGCAACAACGCCGCGCCGGTCACCAGGAACGCGATCGCCGCCGAGATCACGACCGCCGGCCGCGGCGGCAGCGACGCGACCACCGCGACCGCCGGTACCAGCGCAGCGAACAGGATCACGAAGCCCCACACGGTCCGCATGGCCGGGCGCTCGAGAACCTGCGCGCGATACGCGCGATCGAAGCACGAGAAGAGCGCCATCGCCGCGAGCAGCAACGGAAAGGCGATGTTGACCGATGTGAGCGTCGCCGAGCCGAACCAGATCGGCACCAGGAAGAAGAGCACGTTGCGGAACAGCGCGACCACCAGCGTGGTGCTGCCCAGCTCGGCGAGTCGCTGCACCAGGGTCGGGCGGCCGTTCTTGCCTTTTCTCTTCTTCTGGCGGCCGCTGCGCACCCAGCGCGCGAGCGCGAACGGCAGCATCCAGGCCAGCGCCACCAGCGCCACCGCCTTGGGCGCGAAGTCGACGCCGTGATGGCTCCACACGCGCGTGGCGCAGCCGATCGCCAGCGCGAGGAACGGCGCATAGCGCTGCTGAAAGCGCCTGGCGCGCGAGAGCGGCGCGGCCTTCGCGCTCATGTGCTCTTCTTTTTGCGCAGCAGGACCAGCGTCGCGCCGTCGCCGCCGTGTGCGGCGCCGGCATGCGTGAACGCGAGGATCGCGCGCGATACCGCGCCCGCCTCCAGCGCGCGATGCACCGCCTCGCCCAGCACCGGGCCGGCGTCTCCCGAGTTCAGGCCGCGCCCGTGAATGATCAGCACCGAGCGGCGTCCTGCGTTCAGCGACTGGATGACGAACCGTTCGAGCGCGTCGGTCGCTTCCTCACGCGTGTGGCCGTGCAGATCCAGCCGCGCCTCGATCGGGTAGTCGCCGTCGCGCAGCCGGCGCACCAACCGCTGGTTGCCGTCGCGCGCGGCACCGCCGCTTCCGTGCACCAGCTCCGCGAGCTCGGCCTCCGCGTCGGCGTCGTCGTTGCGTGCCGGCGCGCGCAAGCGCGGCGCGGGCGGCGGCGGCGGCGCTCCCAGCGGTGAGGTGCGCCGTCCGCGCGCGGCGCCGGCGAGCGGCGTCACGCCACGCATCGCCTGCTCGAAGGATCGTTCGTCGTCGCTCTCGCTCGACTTCGGTGCAGCCTTGACCGCCGGCTTCGCCGCCGCCGGCCTCGGCGGGGGCGCCGCGGGCCGCGCGGGCGCGGGTGCCTTCGTGGCCAGGCGCTTCAGCCCATCGAAGGGCGTGTTGAAGCCCGAGGAGTCCTTCTTCGCCATCCGCCGGCGATCTTACCGCGCCGGGGCGACCGCGCGCGTACCGGAGTGGCGCCGCTCAGCCGGCGAGGCGCGCGCCCGCCGGGCGGTTGGCCGCGCTGGCGGCCTCCAGGATGGGCGCCGGGCATTCGCCGCCGAGCACGAAGCCGCGCGCGATCTCGCGAATCACGGTCACGCTCATCGACGGGCGCTGCGGCAGCTGGTCGAAGACCAACGTCAGCCACTGGCCCGGCTCGAACGGCTCGCTGCACTCGATCGCGAGGCTCGCGGCCGAGATGTCGAAAACCCGCACCGCGGCGACCACGGTGTCGTTGCGCAACGTCGCCAGCCAGTCGACCGGGTGGCGCTGGTGCTTGCGCGCATAGCGTTCGAGATCGGGGTTGGGCTCGTATGGCGGTTCGCCTGCCGGTGCTTCGGCCGCCGGGGTCTCGGCGGGAGCGGAAGCTGATGTTGCCGCCGCCGCATCTGGCGCCGCCGGTGTCGCCGTCGCCGTCGCCGCCATGGCCGCCGCTTCCGGCGCTGACACGATCGGCGCCGCTTCCTTCGTGGGCGACGCTTCGGCGGCCGGGGCGGGCGCCGCGCTCGCCGTCGACAGCGCCGCCGCCGCGTCGCGCGGCGACGGCGTCAGCTCCAGCGCGGCGGTGTGCGTGGCCGTCGTCTCGGCGGGCTTCTTGGGCGCCTCCTCGCCGTCTTCCTCCTCGATGAGCAGGTCGTCGAGCGACACGTCCTCGAGCAGCAGCGCCTCGG
>CAZNCQ010000471.1:0-4205 GCA_964571275.1 uncultured Myxococcales bacterium | reverse complement strand
GCAGCGCGAGCACGGTGACGTTGTCGGTACCGCCGGCGTGGTTGGCGGCGTCGACCAGGCCGGACACCGCAACCTCCAGGCTCGGCGCGCGCGTGACGATCTCCAGCACCTGCGGATCGTCGACCATGCCCGACAACCCGTCGGAGCAGAGCAGGAACAGGTCCTGGTCGGCGATCTCGTGCGCGAGCACGTCGACCTGCACGGTCTCACGCATGCCGAGGGCTCGCGTGATGACGTTCTTGTGCGGGAACTTGCGCTGCTCCTCGTCGGACATGTCCGGCTTGGCGTCCTTGTAGTCCTCGAGCAGCGAGTGGTCGCGCGTCATCTGCTGGATGGCGCCGCCGCGCACGCGGTAGCAGCGCGAGTCGCCGACGTGCGCGATGTAAGACGTGTCGCCGACGACCTGGCAACTGACGATCGTCGTTCCCATGCCCTTGAACTTCGCGTCGCGTCCGGCGGCCTCGAAGATGCGCTGGTTCGCCATCTTGATGCCGATGACCAGACGGTTTTCCACGTACGACAGGTGGCGATCCATCTTGTACGGCCAGGTCGCGTCGTCGTCCTTGGTGCGCGTATAGAACTCGCGCATCACTTCGGCGGCCATCTTCGACGCCACCTCGCCCGAGGCGTGACCGCCCATACCGTCGGCGACCAGGAAGAGCTGTTCGTCCTCGATGAGCGAAAAATAGTCCTCGTTGTGCGTCCGCTTCATCCCGACATCGGTCTTGGCTGCGTAACGGATGCGCATGGTTGGCGTGAGAGACGAAAAACCGGCTCCAGGGTAGCGGCGCATTCCGAGCGCGTCAAATCCGGTCTGCACTGCTGCGTCGCGTGTCCTCGACGGCACGTCACAGCTCATTCCGGTTTGGAGAAAAGTTCGCACACCCGGCATTGACATACGGTGCCAGGCCCGAGTAGGGTACTGCTCAAATGTCTAGTTCCGAGGTTCGAACACAAACGGCAGTGCTTCTGGCGATCGGCGACGAGGTGCTGCGGGGCGAAGTGGCGAATAGCAATGCCGCTTTTCTCTCGGGACGGCTGTTCGAGGCGGGGCTCGAGCTACGCGAGCACGTGGTGGTCTCCGACGAACCGACGGCGATCCGCTCGGCCCTGATCCGGCTGCGCGCCGAGGTCGACGTCATCCTGGCGACCGGGGGCCTGGGCCCGACCGAGGACGACCGGACGGTCGACACCGTCGCCGACCTGCTGGGAGTCGGCACCGTCGCCGATCAGCCGTCGCTGGAGGCGATGAAAAAGCGCTTCGCCACCCACGGGTTCGAGCTGACACCCAACAATCTGCGCCAGGTGCGCGTCCCGGTCGGCGCGCAGGCGTTGGCAAACGCGGCGGGGATCGCGCCTGGGTTCCACCTCTCGCTGGGCGGCGCGCAGGCGTATTTTCTGCCCGGTGTGCCGCGTGAGATGGAGAAGATGTTCCTCGATCACGTCGCGCCCCGGCTGACGGCGCGCATGAGCGAGCTCGGGATGCCGCCGCCGGCCGTGCGTACCTGGCACGTGTACGGGATGGGCGAGTCGCATATCGACCATCGGCTGGCCGGCCTTCTGACCGGTATCGAGGGGGCGACGTTGCACTTCCGGACGTCGAATCCGGAGAACCACGTCAAGGTCGTGGTGCGCGATCGAGATCTCGAGCGTGGAAAGGCGACGCTGGAAAAGATCGACACCGAGCTGCGCAAGCGGATCGGCCCCGGCATCTACGCTGTCGATGGCGATACTTTTCCGTCGGCGGTCGCGAAGGCGCTGAAGGCGCAGAGCGCGACGCTGGCAATCGCGGAGTCGTGCACCGGCGGGCTCGCGGGGCAACTGATCACGTCCGAGGCGGGGGCGACGACCTTCTTCCGTGGCAGCGTGGTCTGCTACGCCGACGAGATCAAGACCGGCGTGCTCGGCGTCAAAGCCGAGACGCTGACCGACTTCGGTGCGGTCAGCGAGCCGTGCGCGCGCGAGATGGCGGAGGGAGTGAAGAAACTCTGCGGATCGACGCTGGCGGTGTCGATCACCGGCATCGCCGGGCCGGAGGGGGGCGCGCCCGACAAGCCAGTCGGCACGGTCTGCTTCGCGGTCTGCGGGCCGGGCACGACGCGCACCGCGACCAAGCTCTTCGCGGGCGACCGCGACCGGGTGCGCATGGCGGCGGCCTACTTCGCGCTGGATCTGGCGCGGCGCTACTTCGACACCCGCAAGCGATGAGCGACGGCCAGGCTCACAGTCAGCAGCACACGGTCCGCGGCGGTATTCGAAGCTTCGTGGCCGTGCCACTGTCCGCGCCGGTTCGGACCGAGATTCTGGGCGCGGCGGAGGGCTTGTCGGCGCGGCTGCCCGAGCTGAAATGGACGCGCAAGGTGGAGAACCTGCACGTCACGCTGATGTTCCTGGGCCAGGTGCAGGCCGAGCGGCTGGCGCGATTCGGCGCTGCGCTGGCCGGCGCGCTCGGCGGGCACCCGAGCTTCGCGGTCCAGCTGCGCGGCGTGGGGGCGTTCCCGTCGCAAAAGAACGCCCAGGTGATCTGGGTCGGTATCGACGATCCGTCGCGCCAGCTGGACGAGATCGCGCGCGCGGTCTTCGACATCGCCGAGCAGCTGGCGGTCGGCGACCTCGAGGAGCAGCGGCGCCGCCCATTTCGCGCGCACGTGACCATCGGCCGCACGCCGCGGCGTGGGGCCTCCAACGCCCTTCGGGCTCGCGCCGCCGGCGACGTGACGGAGGCGCTGGCTCCGTGGGCGGACCGCGCGTTCGGCGAGGTTCTGGTGAACGAGATTCATCTCTACGAGAGCATCACCGGTGGTGATGCCTCGACATACGTCTTGCGCGGCACCGCCGCGCTGGAAGGAGCGACCCATGGCGACCGAAAAGAGCGAGACCAAGGAATCAACTAGCGCGGCGTCATCTTCGTCGTCGTCCTCTTCATCTTCGTCCGCGAGGGCGACGGCCGAGGCGGCGCGCGCATCGGCCTCGTCCAAGCCGGTCGTGGTTGTGGCGGGCGCGGCGGTGTCGCCCGTGGCCGCGGTGGCGCCGGTGGCGCGCGAGCGTGACGCCACCCGCGACAAGGCGATCGAGGTGACCGTCTCGACCATCGAGAAGCAGTTCGGCAAGGGCAGCATCATGCGCCTCGGCGACGGGATGGCCCCGCCCGAGGTCACGGTGGTTCCGACGGGGTCGCTGGGCCTGGACATCGCGCTCGGCGTCGGCGGTCTGCCGCGCGGACGCATCGTCGAGGTCTACGGACCTGAGTCGTCCGGCAAGACCACGCTGGCGTTGCACGTGGTGGCGCAGGCCCAGAGGGGTGGGGGGATCTGTGCGTTCGTCGACGCCGAACACGCGCTCGACGTCGGTTACGCACGCAAGCTGGGCGTGCGCACCGACGACCTCTTGGTCTCACAGCCGGATTGCGGCGAGCAGGCGCTGGAGATCACCGAGATGCTGGTGCGTTCGGGCGCGGTCGACGTCATCGTGGTCGACTCGGTGGCGGCGTTGACCCCGCGCGCCGAGCTCGAGGGCGAGATGGGCGACTCGCACGTCGGCCTGCAAGCGCGTCTCATGAGCCAGGCGCTGCGCAAGCTGACCGGCACGATCTCCAAGTCGAACACGCTGGTGATCTTCATCAACCAGATCCGCATGAAGATCGGCGTCATGTTCGGCAACCCAGAGACGACGACCGGTGGCAACGCGCTCAAGTTCTATGCCAGCTGCCGGCTCGACATCCGCCGCGTCGGCGCGCTCAAGGACGGCGAGCAGGTGGTCGGCAACCGCACGCGCGTCAAGGTGGTGAAGAACAAGATGGCGCCGCCGTTCCGCGAGGTCGAGTTCGACATCCTCTACGGTGAGGGGATCAGCCATGAGGGCGACCTGGTCGATCTGGGAGCCGAGTGCGGCGTCGTCGAGAAGTCGGGCGCCTGGTTCGGGTTCGAGGGGGATCGGATCGGGCAGGGCCGGGAGAACGCCAAGCAATACCTGCGGGATCATCCCGAGGTCGCGCGCAAGATCGAGACGAAGGTTCTGGTCCACCACGGCATCGCCCGCGACCGCGGCGCGCCGGTGGCGGCGGGCGGCGAGGCAGGTGCCCCCAGCAGCAACGGCGCCGGCGCGACGGTGCACGCCTTCAGCCCTCAGCCGAAGCCGGCGTCAGAAAAGCGCGGACGATAGGCGGACGATAGGCGGACGATAGGACGATAGCGCGGGCCTCGGAA
>CAZNCQ010000470.1:0-4216 GCA_964571275.1 uncultured Myxococcales bacterium | reverse complement strand
CCGGACTTGGCCCCGGACCTCGGCGCCAGCCGCTCGAGCTCGTCGACGATCGCGCGCGCCGCGCCCGGCCGGCCCAGCGCCGCCATCGCCGCGCCCATCGTCGCGCGGCGCGCCTCGTCGCCGAGCAGCGACGCAACCAGCTCTGCGAGCCCGTTGGCCGTCGCCTCGCTCTGCGGCAGCAGGACCGCGGCGCCGGCCGCCGCCATCTCGCGCGCGTTCGCGGTCTGGTGATCGTCGGCGGCCGTGGGCAGCGGGATCAAGATCGCCGGGCAGCCGACGATCGCCAGCTCGGCCAGCGTCAGCGCGCCGGCACGTCCGATCACCAGGCTCGCCCTGGCGAGCTCGCCCGGCATGTCGTCGATGTACGCGCGCACGTCGAGCGCGGGGTCGTTCACGCTCGCGGCGGCGTAACGCTCGCGCGTGCGCTCGAAGTCGCCCGGCCCAGCCTGGTGCACGATGCGCGGCAGCGGCCCGCGCCGCGCGAGGATCGGCACCATCGCGCACACGAGCTCGTTGACGGCGCGCGCGCCCTGGCTGCCGCCGACGATCAGCAACGTCTTCGACGCGAGCCCCGGGGCCGGCGCGGCGGCGCGGCGACCGTCGAGAAAACGGCGGCGCACCGGATTGCCCGACAGCATGGTCTTCGCGGTAGCGAAGTACTTGCGGCTCTCCTCGAACGCGACGAACACGCGACGCACGAACCTTCCCAGCAGGCGGTTGGTGAAACCCGGACGGCTGTTCTGCTCCTGGATCGCCGTCGGGTAGCCCGACAGCGCGGCCGCGAGCACGATCGGCCCCGACGCGTAGCCTCCGACGCCGATCACCATGTCGGGGCGGAAGCGGCGCAGGATCGCGCGCGATCCGAGGAACGCCTTCGGCAGGCGCAGCAGGCCGCGCACGAGCCCGCGCACGCCGGTGCGCTTGATGCCGCTGACTTCGAGCAATTCGAGCGGATAGCCTGCGCCGGGCACCAGCTTGGCCTCCAACCCGCGCGCGGTGCCGACGAACAGCACCTCGCCGCCGGGGCGCGACGTCACCTCTTCAGCGATCGCGATCCCGGGATAGAGGTGGCCGCCCGTGCCGCCGCCGGCGATGATCACGCGCATCACGCCGGCTCCTCGGCGTCGCGAGCCGGCTCCGGCTTCGTCGCCGACGTCTTCGCCGACGTCTTTCCGGGTTTGGCGGGCCCGACCTCGACGATCAAGCGCGGGGCGTCGTCGATGCGCCGGTTGCGCGCGCGCGTGCCGCGCCCGCGCGCGCCGTCGAAGAGATCGGCGCCCGGCTCGGGGCGGCGCGCCGAGATGTTGCCGAGGACGCCGGCCATGAACAGGCTCACCACGAGCGAGGTGCCGCCGTAGCTGATGAACGGCAACGGCAACCCCTTGGTCGGCAGCGAGCCGAGCACCACGCCCATGTTCACCAGCGCCTGCAATCCGAACATCGCGGTGATGCCGAACGCCAGGTAGCAGCCGAACAGGTCGCGCGCGCGAAACGCCGCGCGCAGGCCGCGCCAGACCAGCACCGTGAAACCGGCGACGACGCAGAGCACGCCGGCGAGCCCCAGCTCCTCGCCGATGATCGACAGGATGAAATCGGTGTGCGCCTCGGGGAGAAAGAACAGCTTTTGCCGTCCGTCGCCGAGCCCGAGGCCGGTGAGGCCGCCGGAGCCGACGCTGATCAGCGATTCGGTGATCTGGTAGCCGACGTCGCGACGGAACGCCCACGGGTCGAGAAAGGCGAGCATGCGCCGCATGCGGAACGGCGTCGAGACGATGAACTTCCACCCGGCGGGCGCCGCGACCAGCACCGCGATGATGAGGTAGCTGGTGCGCGTTCCGGCGACGAAGAGCAGGCCCAGCGCCACCGCGCCGAAGATCGCCGCCGTACCGAGATCCGGCTGCTTGAGCAAGAGCGCCATCATCAGGCCGGTGACCAGCAGCGGCGGCAGGAAGCCGACGGAGAAGACGCGCACCTTCTCCGTCTTGCGCGCCAGCAGCGACGCGAGATAGATGCACAGCGCCAGCTTGGCGAGCTCGCCCGGTTGAAACGAGAGGGGCCCCAGGCGGAACCAGCGGATCGCCCCGCCGGCGCGCGAGCCGATCTTGAGCACCGCCGCGAGCGCGACGATCGACACGCCGAGCAGCGGGTACGCGAACCGCCGGTAGACCGAGTAGTCGGTGCGCAGCGCGAACGTCATCGCGCACAGCCCGAGCACCGCGTAGACCAGCTCGCGCTTCAAAAAGTAGGCGGCGTCGCCGTACTTGCGCGCGGCGAACACGGCGCCCGACGAGAAGACCATCACCAGCCCGAACGCCATGAGCACCAGCACCGCGCCGACGAGGACGCTGTCGGTGCCGACCTCGCTGGGGCGGATCAGCTTCGGGTCGCCGAGCAGCGCCCGGCGCCAGCGATCGAGGCGCGAGGGCGCCGGCGGTTTCGCCGCGTCGCCCGCGAAGGTCGACGAGCGCGGCGGCGCGCCGAGCGCGCGCGGATCCTCGACGCCGATGCTCATCGAGCGCCTCCTTCACCGAGCTGGGCGCGCACGGCCGCGCGAAAAACGTCGGCGCGGTGAGCGTAGTCGCGAAACATGTCGAAGCTCGAACAGGCGGGCGACAGGACCACGGCGTCGCCCGGACGCGCGAGGCCGGCCGCCGTGCTGACCGCTTCTTCCATGCTGCGCGCACGCTTCACCGGCAGCGACGACTCGAGCGCCGCGGCGATGCGGTCGGCGGCCTCGCCGATCAGCACCGCGCCGCGGCCGACCGCGCTCAGCGCCGCCGCGAGCGGCGCGTAATCGCCACCCTTGTCGCGGCCGCCCGCGATCAGCACCACCGGCCGCGGAAAACCGGCCAGCGCGGCGACGACCGCGCCGACGTTGGTCCCCTTCGAATCGTCGAAGTACGCCACGCCGTTGCCCTCGGCGACGAGCTCCATCCGGTGCGGGAGCGCGCGGAAGCCGAGCAACCCGCGCCGCGCCTCGGCCGGTGTCGCCCCGGCGAGTCGCCCGGCGAGCAGCGCCGCCAGCGCGTTCGCTTGGTTGTGCTTGCCGGTCAGCGCCGGCAGCTGTGCCGGGTAGCGCTCCTCTTCACCGCCGGGCAGCCGCAGCACCAGCGACTCGCCCGCGAGCCAGCCGCCCTCGAGCAGCGGCCGCTCGGTCGAAAACCCGATCCGTCGCGCCGCGATGCCGTCGGACACGCGCATCGCCAGCGGGTCGTCGGCGTTGATCACCGCGAAGTCGTCGTGCTGTTGCGCGGAGAAGATGCGCGCCTTGGCGGCGGCGTAGCCGTCCAGGCCGTCGTGGCGATCGAGGTGATCGGCGGTGATGTTGAGCAGCACCGCGGCCCGCGGGCGAAAGGTCAGGACGGTCTCGAGCTGGAAGCTCGACGCCTCGACGACGCAGTTGCCGCCGAACGCCGCCGCCGGCGTCCCGACGGCCTCCGCGAGCGGCTGGCCCAGGTTGCCGCCCACGAACGTCGGATAACCGGTCTCGGCGAGGATCGCACCGCACAGCGTGGTCGTCGTCGACTTGCCGTTGGTGCCGGTGATCGCGACCAGCGTCGCGGTCACGAAGCGCGAGGCCAGCTCCAGCTCGCCGGTGATCGCGACACCCGCCGCGCGCGCCGCCCGCAGCGGCGCGATCTCGGGTACGCCCGGCGAGAGCACGATCAGATCGGCGCCCGTGAAGATCGCCTCCGGGTGACCGCCCAGCGCCCGCTCGACGCCGCCCGGCAGCGATGCCAGCGCCGCGCCGAGCGCGTCCGCGCCGCGGCTGTCGGTGACCGTGACGCGCGCACCGCGCGCGACGCACAGCAGGGCCGCGGCCACACCCGACCGCCCGAGCCCGACCACGAGCACACGCTTGCCTTGCAAATCGATCGTCATCGCACCTTGAGCGTCACCAACAGCCCCAGGATCGCGCAGGCGAACGACACAATCCAAAAACGAACCACGATCCGCGACTCCGGCCAGCCCTTCTTCTCGAAGTGATGGTGGATCGGCGCCATCAGGAAGACCCGCCGCCCGGTCCGCTTGAAGTGAACGACCTGGATGATGTCGCTGACCGCCTCGGCCACGAAGACGCCGCCGATGATGGGCAACGACAGCTCGGTCTTGATCGCCAGCGCCACGAAACCGATCGCGCCGCCCAGCGACAGGGCCCCGACGTCGCCCATGAACACCTGCGCCGGGTGGGTGTTGAACCACAGGAACCCGATGC
>CAZNCQ010000469.1:2497-4262 GCA_964571275.1 uncultured Myxococcales bacterium | reverse complement strand
CAGCGCGTGATCACCGTGTCCATGCCGTGCGTGTGGTGGAACGCCATCACGAAGTGGTCGGCGGAGGTCTTGCTGGCGGAGTAGGGGCTGCGCGGCGACAGCGGCGTCGTCTCTTCGAAGGCGCCGGTCGCGCCCAGCGACCCGTAGACCTCGTCGGTCGAGATCTGCACGAAGCGGCGCACGCCGGCGGCCCGCGCCGCCTCGAGCAGCCGCAGCGTGCCGGTGACGTTGGTATCCAGGAACGGCTCCGCGGAGAGGATGCTGCGGTCGACGTGGCTCTCGGCGGCGAAGTTCACCAGCGCGTCGATGCGGTGCTCGCGCAGGAGCCCGGTGATGGTGTCGCGGTCGCGGATGTCGGCGCGCACGAAGACGTGGCCGCGATCGCTCTCGAGATCGCGCAGGTTCTCGAGGTTCCCGGCGTAGGTGAGCACGTCGACGTTGACCAGCCGATCGTCGGGGCGCCGGCGCCGCACCAGCCGCGCGAAGCAAGAACCGATGAAGCCGGCACCGCCGGTGATAAGCAGGTTCACGCCCCAGAGTGTCGTGTATAAACGTTCAAATTCCAAATGCTCCGAACACTCATCGTCATGCCCACTTACAACGAGCGGGAGTGCCTGCCGGCCATCGTCCCCGCCGTCCGCGCCGCCGTGCCCGAGGCGACGCTGCTGATCGTGGACGACGGCTCGCCGGACGGGACCGGCGCGCTGGCGGATGAGATGGCCGCAGCTGATCCGCAGGTGCGGGTCATGCACCGGCCGCAGAAGCAGGGCCTGGGCGCCGCGTACCTGGCGGCGTTCCAGCGGGCGCTTTCCGAGCCCGACGGATGGGAGCGGGTGGTGCAGATGGACGCCGACTTTTCGCACGAGCCGCGCGACGTCCCGCGCCTGCTGGCGGCGCTGGATGGCGGCGCCGACCTGGCGGTCGGTTCGCGCTACGTCGCGGGCGGCGGCACGGAGAACTGGGGGCTCGGCCGCCGCATCATCAGCCGCGGCGGCGGGATCTACGCCCGGACGGTGCTGGGCGTCGGCGTGCAGGACCTGACCGCGGGCTTCAAGGCCTGGCGCGCGGAGACGCTGCGCGGAATCAAGCTCGCCGACGTGTCAGCCAAGGGCTACGGCTTCCAGATCGAGATGACCTTCCGTACTTTGCGCAACGACCTCCGCGTGGTCGAGGTTCCGATCCGCTTCGTCGACCGCCGCGTCGGTCAGTCGAAGATGTCGGGATCGATCTTCTTCGAGGCGCTGACCCTGGTGTGGCTGCTGCGCTCGCGGATCCCGCGCGGCAGGGGCTGAGTCAGGCGATTCAGATATCGGGCGTCGGTCAGCGTCTGCAGAAACGCGACGATCGCGTCGATCTCCGGTCCGTCGAGCGCCGGTGTGTCGCCGGTGTTGCGGTTGCCGTAGGGCGCGGCGTTTCGGTTGACCTGGCCACGATAGCGCTTGGGGACGTCGTCGAACTTCACGCCCGACGGGTACCAGCGGCGCGGTGAGGTGTCGCGCGTGGCGTAGAACGCGACCACGTCGCGCAGGCTGGTGAAGGTGCCGTTGTGCATGAAGGCGTCGCGCACGGCGACGTTGCGCAGCGACGGCGTGCGGAAGTTGATGCAGTACCCGGGATCGCGCGTCGGCGTGGTCGGGTCGGTGCGCTCGCACAGGCCCAGATCCGGCCTGGTGAGGGGCTTCGCGCGCGGGTTGCGAGGCGCACCGACGGCGTCGTAGCCGTAGTCGGTGAACAGCGAGCGTGTCGGATCGCCGGGCGCGTCCGA
>CAZNCQ010000469.1:0-2397 GCA_964571275.1 uncultured Myxococcales bacterium | reverse complement strand
CGCGTGCCCGTCGCGGTTGTTCATCTCGTCAGGGTTCAAGAGGGGCTGGCGGGTCAGCGCGCGGATCGAATCGGCGCGGCCGTCCCAGAAGAAGCCGCCGAACGGCGCCGCCTGGTGATCGTCGCCGTCGCCTTCCTGGGAGAAGCGGAACGTCGGCACGTAGCGGAGGTAGAGCAGGGAAGGGGAGGCGCGCCGCGCGAAGTGCCCCGGCCGGCTGCCGCGCGGCAACCCCGTCGTCGAGTGATGGCTGCCGGTGAATGCGCGCTCCGGGTCGTGGCAGCTGGCGCAGCTGGTGCCGCGCGGCTCGGACAGGTTGGGGTCGAAGAAGATCGCGCGCCCGATCGCCGCCAGCACCGCCGGCGTCGGCACGCGCGGTGACTCCGGATGCGCGCGCGAGTCGGTGCGCGCCCGCGCCGGCCGCGCGCCCGCGCTGGCGACGATGATTCCAAGCGCGGCGAGCGCGAGGGTCGCGCTCCGGCTCGGTCGAGTTGATGGTTCGCGCCGCAACCGGGCCACTGTCGCCTCATCGACGGCGCGCCGATTCAAACGATTCTGCAAACAGGTTCGTCGATGTCTCGGTCGCGGGACGTGCGGCGGGACACGCGCGCGAAGCTACGAGAATCGGCGACCCGCTCCGAAAATCGGTCACTCGGTCCGTCGGCGCGACGCGCGCGCGGCACCTGTGCGCGAGGGAAATCGCGAGCTTTCGTCGCCGCCGGTATCGGGAACTCTCCTTGCAGAGCCAATCGCGCGGCGGCGCCCGGCTCGCGAGCGATCAACGGGTGCGCTCAACCAAAAAGGATCTCCAATGCAACATCATCGGACACCGTTCGTTTTCGTCGCTGTCACAATCGTGGGACTGGCTGGATTCGTCGCCGCGTGCACGCCCGGCTCGGCGCCCCGCACCGAGGACACGTCCAGCGGCGGCTCGCTGGCGCTGACGCTCGACGCGGCCACCGGGACCACGCTGAACACGGTCGGGTACGCGATCACCGGACCGAACGCGTTCTCCCTCAACGGGACGATCGACGTCAGCCACAGCACGACGGTCTCGTCGGTGATTGGCGGGCTGCCCGCGGGCGGCGGCTTCAACATCACGCTCACCGCGACGTCGACCGACGGCTCCACCAGCTGCGGCGGCTCGGCGTCGTTCGCTATCGTCGCGCACACCGTCACGCCGGTCTCCGTGCACCTGACCTGCCACGAGGCGCCGCGCACCGGCAGCGTCAGCGTCAACGGCACGCTCAACGTCTGCCCGCAGATCGATGGCGTCAGCGCGAGCCCGACCGAGGTGCTGGTCGGCGGCTCCGTTGGCCTGTCGGCCAGCGCGCACGACGCCGACGCCGGCCCGTCGCCGCTGGCGTATCAGTGGACCGCCAGCAGCGGCGTGGTGATCGATCCCGGCGCCGCGACCACGCGCTTCACCTGCACCAGCGCCGGCAGCGCGACGATCTCGCTCAGCGTCTCCGACGGCGATCCGGCCGGAAACTGCGCCGACACGAGCGCGGTGACCGTGAATTGCACCGCGCTCTCGGCCAGCACGACCTGCCCCCTCGGCAACGGCGCCGGCGCGATCCAGCACGTGATCTACCTGCAGTTCGACAACACGCACCTCCTGCGCGATCGCGCGAGCGTGCCGTCGGACCTCGAGCAGATGCCGCACCTCTTGAACTTCATTCGCGGCAACGGCACGTTGATGGCGAACGATCACACCATCCTGATCTCGCACACCGCGGGCGGCATCCTGTCGACGATGACCGGCCTTTACCCCGACCGCCACGGCCAGACGGTGACCAACAGCTACGTGCGCACGAGCCCGACCGGCGCGTTCTCGTTCCCGAGCTCGTTCGCGTACTGGACCGATCCCACCGTCGCCGGCAGCACCATCCCCAACATGGTCGGCCCCGACGGCTCGAACGTCCCCGCGCCGTGGGCGGCCTACACGCGCGCCGGCTGCGACGTCGGCGCTGTCGGCGCGGCCAACATCGTCCTCGAGAACACCAGCACCGGCACCAACGGCGACGTGTTCAAGGTGTTCGGGCCCGGCTCGCCGCAGTTCGTGGAAGCGCAGGCCTCGGCCGCGGCTCCCTCGGGTTCGGCGGCGCGCAACCTGGCGCAGACCGACTTCGTCGGCTTCGCGGTTCACTGCGCGCAGGGCTCGGCGCGCTGCGCGTCCGGCCAGACCGATCTCTTGCCCGGCGAGCCCGGTGGCTACAGCGGCTTTCGGGGCCTGTTCGGCGCGCAGTCGATCGATCCGCTGCTGACCGGCCAGCCGGCGAGCGTACCGCTCACCGACCTGCTCGGCAACCCGATCGTCGATCCGTTCGGCCAGCCCGGCTTCCCCGGCTTCGACGGCATGGAGGCGGCGGTGTCGCTGTCCTACGTCGCGTCGATGCA
>CAZNCQ010000468.1:0-4271 GCA_964571275.1 uncultured Myxococcales bacterium | reverse complement strand
TGCTGCCCGACGAGGGCACGGTGCTGACCCACTGCAACGCGGGCGCGCTGGCGACCGCGGGTTACGGGACCGCGCTCGGCGTGATCCGCGCGGCGATCGCCGCCGGCAAGCGGATCCGCGTCCTGTGCGACGAGACGCGACCTTTTCTCCAGGGCGCGCGGCTCACGGCCTGGGAGCTGACCCAGGACGGGATCCCGGCCGAGGTGATCGTCGACGGCGCAGCGGCACATTTTCTGTCGAGCGGCGAGGTCGTGGCCGCCGTGGTCGGCGCCGACCGTATCGCCCGCAACGGTGACGTCGCGAACAAGATCGGGACTCTCGGCGTCGCTGCCGCCGCGTCGCTGTTCGGCGTCCCCTTCTACGTGGCTGCGCCGCACACGACGCTCGATCCGGGCACCAACACGGGCGCGCGCATCCCGATCGAATCGCGCGCGGCGACGGAGATCACCCAGCTCGGCGAGCGCTGCATCGTCCCGAGCGCTGCCGGCGTGCGTAACCCGGTCTTCGACGTGACCCCGGCCCGCCTGGTCAAGGCCATCATTACAGAGACAGGGGTCCACCAGGCGCCCTACACCTTCTAGCTCGGCCCGCCCCGTCTAGTTCTCTTGACAAAGGCCGGCCGATATCTAGACTACGCCGCTCGCCTGGGAGGCAGTTCGACACATGTACGCCGTCATCGTATCGGGTGGAAAACAGTACCGCGTCAGCGAAGGGGAGACCCTGCGCGTCGAGAAGCTCACCGGTCCCGCGGGGACCAAGATCTCGTTCGGGCCGCTGCTGGTGACCGACGACGCTGGCAGCGTCTCGGTGGGCCGGCCCACCGTGGGTGGCATGACGGTCGAGGCGGAGATCGTCGAACAGGGCTTGGGCAAGAAGATCATCATCTTCAAGTACAAGCGACGGAAGAGCTATCGCCGCAAGGCCGGCCACCGTCAGCCGTTCACCGCCGTGAAGATCACCGCGATCCGCGCGAGCGCTTGAGATAGAGGAACCGAAGCGATGGCACACAAAAAGGGTCAAGGGAGCTCCCGTAACGGCCGTGATTCCAACGGGCAGCGCCGCGGCGTCAAACGCTATGGCGGCGAAGCGGTGCTGGCTGGAAACATCCTGGTGCGCCAGGTCGGCACGGTGATTCACCCGGGCGTGAACGTCGGCATCGGACGCGACTTCACGCTGTTCGCGCTCAAGACCGGCACGGTGAAGTACGCGCGCTCGGGCGAGCGTACCGTGTGCAGCATCCTGCCCGCGCCGGCGGCCGCCGCTTAAGGTCCGCGCGCGCCGCGAGCCAACCGACGGCGCTCCTGGGCGACGGCGACCGCGCGAGCTGATTCGCCATGCAGTTCATCGACGAGGCGCGCGTCCACGTACGGGCCGGTGACGGCGGCAAGGGCGCGGTCGCGTTTCGTCGCGAGAAGTTCGTGCCCAAGGGTGGACCCTCGGGCGGCGACGGTGGCGACGGCGCCAGCGTCATCATGGTCGTCGACGGCGGCTTGTCGACGTTGCTCGACTTTCGCTACCGCAAGGAATACCAGGCGCCGTCCGGGCAGCCGGGCGCGAACAAGGACAAGTACGGCCGCGCCGGCGAAGATCTGATCTTGCGCGTGCCGCCGGGCACTCAGATCTTCGACGAGACGTCCGGCCAGCTGCTGGCCGATCTGCGCCGCGACGGCGAGCGCTTCGTCGTCGCGCGCGGCGGCAGAGGCGGCCGTGGCAACATCCACTTCGCGACGCCCACCGACCGTGCGCCCCGCCGCTCCGAGCCCGGTCTCCCCGGCGAGGAGCTCGACCTGCGCCTCGAGCTGAAGTTGCTGGCCGACGTCGGCCTGCTCGGCTTCCCCAACGTCGGCAAGTCGTCGCTGATCGCGCGCATCTCGGCGGCGCGCCCGAAGATCGCCGACTATCCGTTCACGACGCTGGTGCCCAACCTGGGCATGGTGCGCCTGACCGGCGAACGATCGTTCGTGGTCGCCGACGTCCCCGGCTTGATCGAGGGCGCGCATAACGGAACGGGCCTGGGCGATCGCTTCCTGCGCCACCTGGAACGCACGCGTGTGCTCGTGCATTTGCTCGATGCCACGGCTGGCAACGGGCGCACGCCCCTGCGGGACTACGAGGCGCTGAATCGTGAGCTACGTCTCTTCGACCCGCGCCTGGCGGAGCGCCCGCAGATCGTTGCGATCAACAAGATCGATCTCCCCGACGTGCGCCGCCGCCTGAAAACCATCGCGGCGCCGTTCAAGCGGCGCGGTCTCGAGCTCTTCGCCATCAGCGCCGCCACCGGCGAGGGCGTACCGCAATTGCTCGAAGCCGCCTGGCGAATTCTCGCGTCCACGCCCAATCCGATTGCGACTTCCGGAATGTCGGCGGACGCCGACGACGGTCGTGAAAACGAAAACGCCGGCTGATCGCGAGCCCACGCGCGCTCGCGCCGTGCACACGGCCTCGTTGCGTTCGGAGCGGAGAGGATCGAGCGCCGGACCGACGGTGAGCGAAGCTCTGCAAGGCGGCGTGAACATTGACCAACACGGCGCGTCCTGATATAGAAGGCCATCGCCGGAGTCATGTCCGCGTGGGTTGAGCTGGCCTCTTAAGAGACGGAGAACACAATGAGATGGTCTCGGACCGTTGGTTCGCATAGGGCCGCCCGCGTGTCGGCGGTGATCGCACTGTCGACGACGATGGGCCTGACTGGCGTGAGTTGGGCGGCGGACAACGCGCCTGGGACACCGGGAAACAGTTCGGCCGCTCCGTCGAGCGACGCGGCTCCGGCGCCGTCCAGCGCGCCCGCCGCCGGTGCGCCCGCTGCTGGATCCGGGGCGGGTGATTCCGGCGCGTACACAGTTCGCCTCCGTTCGCTGGAGAAGAACGTCAACGAGCTGAAAGAGCAGATCTTCCGTACCAAGGCACGCATCAATCTGCTGAAAGAGACCGTGCTCGGCGGCGTCATCGGCGCGTCGCGCGCGATCATCCGTCACAAGAACGAGATGGGCAGCTCGTATCGGTTGACCCAGGCTGTTTACGCTCTGGACGGGGTACAGATTTTCTCCAAAACCGACGACAGTGGGCGGTTGGCGGAGATGACGGAGTTCGACATCTACAACGGTGCGATCCAGCCGGGCTCCCACACGTTGAGCGTGGTCATGATCTATCAGGGCAACGGCTTCGGCGTGTTCAGCTACCTCAAGGGCTATCACTTCAAAGTGCGTTCCAGCTACAACTTCGTCGCCGGTGAAGGCAAGACCACCGGCCTCACCGTCGTCGGTTACGAGAAGGGCAACCTGACCACCGACATGAACGATCGCCCGCAGGTCGACTTCCGCGTGAACGTGATGGCCGCCGGCGAAGGCGCGCCCGCGACCGCGGACACCAAAAAATAGATCGTCAGCGAATGAGATTCCCCAAGCTCACCCGTTTTGGGCTCTCGCTTGCCGTTCTCGTAACCACTGTTCGTTCGGCTGAGCGCCCGGCGCGCGCCGACGAAGTGGACGACTACACACGGAAGCTGATCGAGCTCGACCAGCGCGTCCACCTGATGTCGCTGGAGTTCAAGGAGGCGCCGACGCCGCCGGCCGACGTGGCCGACCGTCGTGTGCTCGACGCGCAGGTGTTGTTCGGCCTGAAGAACTTCCAGGAGGCGGCGACCGTCTTGCTGGACGTCATCGAGAAGTACCCGCAGTCGCGCGCCTACGACGACGCGCTCTTCCTGCTCGGCGAAGCGCTGTTTCAGGCGCACGACCCGTATTCGTCGCGCCACTACTTCGAGATGTTCCTGCAGCGCAACACCGGCTCGCAGAAAGAGCAGGATGCGCTCCAGCGCCTGATCGAGATCTCGTTCCGCACCGGCGACTACGACCACGTCGACGAGTACCTGGCCAAGCTGCAGAACATCCCGGCCGAGCGGCTGGAGCCGGCGACGCCGTACGTGCGTGCGAAGCTGTTCTACTTCCGCGGCAAGGACGACGAGGCGCTGGCGGGGTTCTCCGCGCTGCAGGCCAACAACCCGTACTACTTTCAGGCGCGCTACTTCATCGCGACCATCATGGTGAAGAAGGGCGACCTGGCGGGCGCGTCCGCGACCTACGATTCGCTGCTCAAGCAGCAGGCGCCGGACGATTCGGCCGCCGAGATCCAGGATCTGTGCCGGCTCGCGCTCGGGCGCATCCTGTACGAGCGCTCGCAGTTCGACAAGGCGATCGACATGTACCTGTCGATTCCCCGTCAGTCGAAGTACTTCGCCGAGGCGCTCGACGAGCAGGCCTGGACGTACATCA
>CAZNCQ010000467.1:0-4274 GCA_964571275.1 uncultured Myxococcales bacterium | reverse complement strand
CTAGCGTCCTGTCTCAGAAATACGCCGTGGCCCCAATGCAGGCGGCTTTCCGAGACGGGACCCTAGCGCTTCTGATTCGCAGAGGCGATCGGATACAGGCCCAGCGCCTCGTTCGCGATGAAGCGGAGCTGGCGCACGGGCGCGTCGTCGCCCAGCTCGTCGGCCAGCGCCAGCACCTTGGTCAGCGCCGCGCGCCCGCGGCGAAGCTCGAAGAGCAGCCAGCGCACGTCCTGCGCGATCTGATCCGGTCCCGCGCCGTGCAGGCGCTCGATCTCGCCCGCGCGCCACTCGACCAGCACGTTGTTCGTGGGCAGCACACCGGCGCCGCCGCAATCGGGGCACGCGACGGGACCGGCGTCCGTCGCGACCTGGCCTTCACCGTAGCAGTTCCCACACGATTGACCGACCGTCGAGCTGGGCACGCCGCGAGTCTGCCACGAGCGGGCGCGCCCGCGGACGCACTTTCTCGCGACGCGCACCGGCAGTCGGGGTCGACACTAGGGAACGATCGCGAACAGGTCCCAGTCCTGGTTCGACGAGCCGGTGTAGGTCGACGTGTCGAGCGCTGTCCCGCTGCTCTTCTTGCCGGACGGGATCTCCAGCGCGTCCGCCGACGACTTGTTGATCAACTTGAAGTGACCGTTGTGATCGTCGATGCCCCACTGGTCGCTCGACGAGCCGGAGTAGGTGTCTTGCTCGACATCGCTCCCGTCGCTGCTGCCGGTGCCGACGATCGCCTTGCCGCTGTGAAGCGCGGTGATCTTCCAGGTGCTCGACGCGGTGAGCGCGATGCGAAACTGCTGGTTGGTCTTGGTCGTGCTGGGAACGTACTCGATCACCGCCGCGCCGTCGGCGGTGCTGGCGCTGTTGACGTCCATCGCCAGCCCGCTCGACGAGTTGATGAAGCGGTAGGCGTAGACCGGATCGAACACGGGGCGATAGCTCGCGGCGCGCCAGACGGTGATCGGCCGCGAGTAGCCGTTGCACGACGAGTACCCCTGCCCTTTGCTCGAGCCCGACGCGGCGGAACAGTGCGCCGAGCAGAGCGCGCCGGAGCCGAACGGGTTGGTGAAGATACCGGCCGCGCTGGTGGTCGCGCCGAGGCGGCCGGGCACGATGCCCCTGGCGAAGCCGTTGCCCTCGCAGTAGTAGGCCGGGATCTTGCCGTTCGACGTGATGAAGAGGTTGCCGAAGAACGTGCCTTCCTCGTTGGGATAGCTCGAGCTGCTGCCGAAGCCGATGGCGGAGATCGGCGAATCGAGCCAGATCGGCACGTGCACGCCGGCGACGTTGAGATGCGCCATCATGCAGGCCGAGACGCTCTCCTGGCAGGCGGTATCACACGCGCCGTTCTCCCAGTTCGGCGCGACGCCGATCTGGCCGGGGAACATGTACGAGTTGCCGCTCTGATCCTTCTTGGTGATGCTGTGCCCCAGCGGCAACGCGCAGCGCACGAGATACGAGACGGTGATGCGCCCCGACGTGGTGGTCATGAGACCCGAGCTCGACGACAGACCGGTGCTGGTCGTCAGGCCGTTGAGCATGCTGAGGCCGTTGCCCGTCCCGAGCCCGTTGGTCAATGACAGGCCGTTGACCATCGATAGTCCGTTGACCGACACCAGGTCGTCGGTGGCAACCTCGGACGTGTCGCCGCCCGGCTGGCATCCGAGACCGATAGCGGAGACCACCACTGCGCCGAGCAACATCCGCGGACCGAGCATATCGATACCTAAAAGCAGTAACTGTACCTACAAAATGGATTGACGAAGGTACGCAAGTGCACGTGATTGCTTGGATGCTTGGAACGCTGCAAGAATTGCCCTGTTGATCCCTGAGCAACCCATCCGTTGCTTGGCGGTCAACAGCCGCAGCCAAAAAAAAGGCCCGGTCGGGGGTCCACCGACCGGGCCTGTCATGGGTTCAGGAGAACTTTTTACCAGGTCACGCTGTCGACGTACGCGGTGAACGCGCCGCCGGTGCTGAAGTCGACGCCGACCTGGTTGGCGGTGACCCCGGACGGAACGCTGACGTTGACCACGTTCCACGAGCCCTTGAGGAGGTTGGCGACCGGCATCGACGCCTTCGCCATCGACCCACCGTTCTTGCGAACCCACGGCGTGACGCTGGTGAGCGCGCTGTTCGAGGCGAGGTACAGATAGAACGTGACCTGCTTGCCCGAGGCGATCGACAGCGTCGTCGCGCTCTGCATCGTCACCGTCGTGGAGCCGCTGCTGTACGTCGCCTTCAAAGTCTTCGATCCAGTCTGCGCCTTGACGTCCGACGAAGACGACAACACGAGCTTCGTGTTGCCCGACGTCCAGCTGTCGGTCGAGCCCTCGAAGTCGAACTGCGCCGCGCGGCCGTCGGCGGTGGTGCCGGCGACGACGTTGCCCGATGCATCGTAGGAGACGTTCTGACGCCACACGGTGATGAGCTGGTTCCACGTGTTCATGGCGCCATCGCCCATGGTGCACACCTTGTACCCATCGGAAACGCCGGCGGTCTGGATGTCGGACGGCATGCAGCCGTTGATGTTGCAGTAGCCGCTGGCGAACAGGTCACGGTACGGCGCGCCGACCTGGTTGGAACCGATGCGGCCGTCGACGACCGACTTGTTGAAGCCGGGGCCCTCGCAGTAGTACGCGTCGGTGTGACCGGCCTCGTTGGCTGTGAAGATGTCGCCGAAGAACGTTCCCTCCTGGTTGGGATAGGTCGACGATTGCCCCCAGCCGAGGTGCGTGTTCTGACCGACGATCCAGATCGGCACGTGGATGCCGGCGGTGTTGACGTGCGCGAGCAAGCAGGCCGAGTTCCAGCGAATGCAGTCGCCGGTGCAGGTGCCGGTCTCCCATTCGGGGGTCAGGCCGATACCGCCCGCGAAGGTGTAGCTGGCGCCGGTCGAGTCGGTCTTCGTGATGCTGTGCCCGGCGGGCAGCGCGCAGCGAACCAGGTATGAGAGCGTGCTGCGGCCCGCCGCCGAGTTCATGAGGCCAGTCGACGACGTGATCGCGGTGGTCGACAGGGGATTCACCATCAGCGCCTGACCGAGCAGCCCATTGCCCGAGAGACCATTCCCCGACAGACCGTTGGTCATCGAGAGACCGTTGGTCATCGACAGGCCGTTGATCATCGACAGGCCGTTGGTCGAGACGAGCTCGCTTTCGTTCGTCGCGCCTGCGTCGTCCGTCGACGGCGCCTGACACCCAACCAGCGCCGAGGCCAGAGCGAGTGACGCCGCAATCCACGTGGTCTTCTTTGTCAGGTCGGTCATACGGTGTTCCATCCTTTATGACATATAAAGCAGTAACCGTGCCTACATAAATACCGCGGTGCGTACGTCTCAATTCGAGTGATATCGGGGCTCACGCGCGCCCACGTTCAAGGCGCTGTTGGAGCCGCAGCAACAACCCGTTGCGGGACCGATGGCCGCGCGCATCTAGACCGACAAGGCCTACGATCGCCTGCACTTAGGCGGCATAGACCACAAAGAGAAAGGGCCCGGTCGGGAGTGCCGACCGGGCCCTTCAGGAATGCGTGACGGGGAGGAGACGAATCAGGGAGAGCGAACTACCAGGTCACGCTGTCGACGTACGCGGTGAACGCGCCGCCGGTGGTGAAGTCGACACCGACCTGGTTGGCGGTGACGGTGGCGGGGACGGTCATGCTGACGACGTTCCACGAGCCCTTCAACAAGTTTGTCACGGGCACGGCAACCTTGGTCTGCGCCGAGCCGTTCTTACGCACCCAGGGGGTGATGGTGGTCAGCTTGCTGTCCGACGCGAGGTACAGGTAGAAGCTCACCTGCTTGCCGGCGGCGATCGACAGGGTCGTCGCGCTCTGCATGGTCACGGTCGACGAGCCGCTGGCGTAGGTCACCTTGAGCTCGCCCGTACCGGTCTGCGCCTTGACCTCGGTGGTCGACGAGATGACGAGCTGGGTGTTGCCCGAGGTCCAGCCGCTGGTCGTTCCCTCGAAGTCGAACTGCACGGCGCGACCGTCGGCGGTCTGGCCCGCGACCACGGCGCCGTTGGCGTCGTAGTTCTGGTTGTTGCGCCACACGGTCACCATGGTGTTCCACGCGTTCATCGCGCCGTCGCCCATCGCGCAGGCCTTGTAGCCGTCGGCGACGCCGTTGGTCAGCGCATCCGACTGCGTGCAGCCGTTGATGTTGCAGTAGCCGCTGGCGAACATGTCGCGGTAGGGGGCGCCCACCTGGTTAGAGCCGAGGCGGCCGTCGACGACGGTCTTGTTGAAGCCCGGGCCCTCGCAGTAGT
>CAZNCQ010000466.1:0-4296 GCA_964571275.1 uncultured Myxococcales bacterium | reverse complement strand
GCCCCTCCCGGCGGCGACCCCAGCGGGTCACTAGCCAATTTGAGACTGGAGATCCCCTTGGATCTCGTGGCTTTGTAGGCGGGCCGCCGACCTGCGGCTGAGCATCGTCCAACGCGGGTTCGGTACGCCGACCAGCAGGGTATGCGTTTCGGCGCAAATTGAGCGCATAGTGGCTTCGTCCGGAGGCCTCGATTCAGTAACTGTGTGGGGCTCGATGTGGCATTTGCCTTGCCGCCTGCGGCAAGGACACGAATCTCTGCCGAAGGAACGCTCGATGGATGGGACCGAGGGGTACTGGCGGGCGCTGATCGAGCACTGGCCCGGATACGTTCTGACGATCGACGGCGAGGACCGACTCACGTACCTGAGCCGGAACACTTCGCTCATCGACGCCGAGCGCGACCTGGGCCGCGATCTTTTCGACTTCGTCGCCCCGGAAGAACAGAGTGGCCTGCGCGGTGCGCTCGCCGCCGTGCGGGCAGGCGGCGCAGTGGCCAGTCGACGCACGCGCGGCCGGCTCGAAGGCGGTACCAGGCGTTGGTACGAATCACGATTCGTCCGTCTTCAAGATCGCAGCGTGATGGTCGTCAGCAACGACGTCACAGCCGAAGAGGAGGGGCGGGTCGCGCTCGAACGCAGCGAGCAGCGGCACCGCGCTCTCGTCGAGCACTCACACGACGTCATCTCCCTGACGAGCGCCGACGGAACCACGCTGTACGTGAGCCCGGCCGTGGAGCGCATCAGCGGCTACCCGCCGTCGGACTTCTTGGGCCGCAGGGCCTTTGCGAACGTGCACCCCGACGATCGCGAGCGCGTAGCGGACGCGATGGCGCGGATCCAGGCAACCCCTTCGGAACCGGTGACTTTCGAGTATCAGGCGCAGCATCGTGATGGATCTTACCGATGGATCGAAGCGACGGGCACGAACCTCATTGGCGATCCCAGCGTCGGTGCCGTCGTTGCGAACTTCCGGGACATCACCACTCGCAGGGAGCTCGCCGAGGAGCGCCGTCGCGCCGATCAAGGCAGGCGCTCCCAGGAGCGCCTGCGCGTCCTCTCGAAGGCAACGCAGGCGTTCTCCGAAGCGAGCCGCTCACCCGACCGCCTGCTGAGCACGGTCGTCCGTGAGGTAGCCGAGTCGCTGCAGTGTGCATGCGCGCTGAGTCTCATCACGGACGATGGCGCTCACTTCACCACGGCGCACGTGCACGCACCCGATCCCGCCTTCCTGGCCTCGTTCCGCGCGCACCTCGCCGCCGAAGGGCCACGCCGCGTCGCTTCGCACCCTGGGATGAAGCACGTCGTCGAAACAGGCACCCCGTTCTTCATGGCCCACGTCGACGCCGACCAGCTAGAGGCCCAAGGCGCGCCCGAGGTTCTGCATTTTGCGCGCGAGATGCGCATCAAGAGCGTCATCGTGGTTCCGTTGGTGATGCGCGGACGCATCATCGGTGCGCTTGGACTCACCAGGCACGGCGAGCTGGCGCCTCCCCTCGACGAGCAAGATATCGTCCTCACCCAGACTCTCGCCGAGCATGCGACGCTTGCGCTCTCATCGGCGCGTCTTCTTGAAGAGTCCCAGCACGAGCTGGCGGAGCGCGAGCGAATGGCCGCTCGCCTGCGCGTCCTCGCCGACGCTTCGCGTGAGTTCTCGGAGGCGACGGGCGACCACGATGTCCTGCTCACCGTCATCGCGCGGCGTCTCGGGGCGGTCATCGGCGATCTATGCGCCATTCGTGCCGTGAGCGAGGACGGCCTGACCTTCGAATCAGGCGCGGTCTATCATCGCGATCCCGGGATCCTCGCCTGGGCGCGCGCGGTGTTGGCGACCCACACCCAACACGTCGGCGAAGGGGCAACGGGCCGGGTGGCCGCTTCAGGTGAGTCAGTCTTCATCCCCAGGGTATCTACCGTCGACTACGCCGCCGCGACGTCGCCGCAATACCGAGAGATCATCGAACGTCTGGACGTCGGCAGCGTGATCCTGGTTCCCATGCGGGACCGTGGCCGCGTGGTCGGCGTGGCGACACTCTTGCGATCGGGTTTCGAGAATCCTTACACCGAGAGCGATCTGAACCTGGTTCAGAACGTAGCCGATCACGCGGCGCTCGCCATCGCCAACGCGAGGTCGTTCGCGGCCGAGCGGACCGCGCGCGCGGTGGCGGTGGAGGCGAACCAAGCGGTCCACGACTCCGAGGTGGCGCATCGGCTTCTATTCGAGGCGAGCCCAATCCCTCTGCTGGTATTCGACGTCGAAACGCTCGGCGTGCTGGCTGCCAACCAGGCGGTGATCCGGCACTATGGATACACGCGCGACGAGCTCCTCGGCATGACGCTGTCGGATCTCCGCCCGGAGAGTGACCGCGGTTCGGTGAAGGCCATGGTGGACACGTTGGGTGAAGCGGAGGCCGTCGGGACGGTGCGCCATCAGCGCAAGAACGGTTCAGGCTTCTTCGCCGAGTACACCTCACGCCCACTCCTTTTCGGTGGGCGGCGCGCGCGGTTCACCGTCATCACCGACGTCACCGCGCGCCACGACGCGGAGCAGATGCGGGCGCTGCTGGCCGCCATCGTGGTCACCTCCAACGACGCGATCGTGAGCAAGCAACTCGACGGAACCATCACGAGCTGGAACGATGCCGCCGAGCGCCTCTTCGGCTACTCGGCCGCAGAGGCCGTCGGTCAGCCGATCGCCCTCGTGATTCCCCCCGATCGCCTCGACGAGGACCGCGTCCTCTTGGGCCGCGTCGCAACCGGAGAGCGGGTCGAACACTACCAGACGGTACGCCGGCGCAAGGACGGAACCGAAGTCGCCGTATCGATTTCACTGGCGCCGATCCTCGATGCGTTCGGCAAGGTCGTGGGCTCATCGAAGACGGCGCGCGATCTGACCGCGCAGCACCAGGCCGACCGGGCGCTTCGAAACACCGAGGACCAACTGCGCCAGGCGCAGAAGATGGAGGCGGTGGGGCGCTTGGCCGCCGGCATCGCGCACGACTTCAACAACGTCCTGTCCGTCATCCTGGGCTACGACCAGCTGATCCAGGCCGACCTCAAGCCCAACGATCCGGCTCACGAAGGCGTCGAAGAGATCCACAAGGCGGCGCTGCGCGCCGCCGACCTCACACGGCAACTTCTCATGTTCAGCCGCCAGCAAGTCGTGGCCCCCAAGGTGCTGGATCTCGACGACGTGCTCGCGAAGATGGACAAGATGCTGACCCGCATCGTGGGCGAGGACGTGGTTCTGGTGTCGGCGCCCGGTTCGGGCGCCGGGCGCGTGTTCGCGGATCCGAGCAACGTCGAGCAGGTCATCATGAACCTGGTCGTGAATGCCCGCGATGCCATGCCGACCGGGGGCACACTCACGATCGAAACCGCGAACGTCGATCTCGATGAGAACTACGCGCGCCAGCATCTGGGGGCGACGCTCGGGCCCCACGTGATGCTCGCCGTCACTGACACGGGCGTCGGCATGGATCGGGAAACCCAGGCTCGAATCTTCGAGCCATTCTTCACCACGAAGCCGGTGGGACAAGGGACCGGGCTCGGACTCTCGACAGTGTTCGGGATCGCGCAACAGGCCGGCGGAAGCGTTTGGGTGTACAGCGAGCCCGGCCATGGCGCGACGTTCAAGGTCTATTTTCCCAGGGTCGAGGCGAAGAGCGAGGAGATGAGACCGACGTCGGCGCCCTACGCGCTTCGAGGCTCGGAGACCATACTGCTCGTCGAAGACCAAGAACAGGTGCGGACCGTCGCGCGACACATCCTCGAGCGTTACGGATATCGGGTCTTGGTCGCGCATGGCGCGGGTGACGCGCTGATTCTTTGCGAGAAGGAACAGGGAGCCATTCACCTCTTGCTCACCGACGTCGTCATGCCGCAAATGAGCGGCGTCGAGTTGACAAAGCGGATCGAGGCCCGGCTGCCGGGTCTCAGGGTGCTCTTCATGTCGGGCTACACCGACGACAGCATCGTTCGCCACGGCGTGCTCACCAGCGAAGTGCCGTTCCTTCAGAAGCCGTTCACGGCCGAGTCGCTGGCGCGCAAGGTCCGCGAGGTGCTCACCGGGACCGCGGCGATGCCGCCGCTGTCCAAGCGGTCGTAGAGATCGGGCGGGCTGGACGAACCGGTGGTGGCGCCGTCGAAGGACCGCCACGCGAGCGCGAAAACCGCCGCCAGCACCGCCCACGACCCTGCCCACCGGCACATGGCAGTCGTTTTGTCAGCGAGTCGCGAGCGTGCGGCGGTTTCGGGTCCGCCCGGCAATGGGTGTGGTAGGAGCAAGGCGCCAGCAAC
>CAZNCQ010000465.1:0-4326 GCA_964571275.1 uncultured Myxococcales bacterium | reverse complement strand
AGCTGGTACTCGACCGGCGCGTTGACCTGGGTCGGCGTCGCCGCGTTCAGGTCGACGTCGCCCAGGCGCTGCACCGCGGGCAGCCGCGGGTTGCCCGCGCCGTCGACACGCAGGTAGCCCCTGGCCACCGGGTCGATGCCCGCGATGATCGCCGCCGCGCGCAGCCAGTTCACCACCTTGTACTCGTTGCCGGACGTCGGGTTCGAGTGCGCCGACGCCTGCGTGATCACGAACTTGGGCGCGAGGCCGCGCGCCATCGATTCGGCCACGCCGATGATGTGGTGGGCGCCGGTACGCGAATCGCCGGCCGCGCCGTAGTTGTCGGTCGCGCCGTTGCCGCCGAAGTTCAGCTCCGCGAACTCGGTGCCGTCGCTGTTCCACTGGAACACGATCGGCTTGCCCCAGTCGTGCAGCAGGGGCGCTCCGACGATGATGTCCTGATCGATGTCGACGTCGACCGTGTCGTCGGCGTCATGGTCGCCGTCAGCGGCGGCGATCACCGGCAAGCCGTCGCGCCCGGGGTGTCCGTACACTCGGCGGTAGTTGCCGGCGAAGCTGGTGTCGCTGATGTCGTTGAAGCTCTCGTGGATTGGCAGCCCGCCCGGGTACGAGTGGTGGCCGCCGAAGACGCTGCCTGGCGCCGAGAAGAACGGCTGCGGCAGGTGCGGGCAAGGGCTGCCCGCGTCCAGCACCGGCGGCAGGACGCCGGCCGACGCGCCCCCCGGGAACGCCGCGCCATCCGCGGCCGCGATCAGCCCGGCCGACGTGAGCGCATCGATGATGGCCTGCTTGCTGGCCGCCGTCTCGCCGGCGCGATGGCGGATGCAGACATTGCGGTCCTCGACCAGCTCGTGGACGCTCCGGGCCAGCTTCTGGTCGCGAATCTGCCCGATGCGGCCCGCGATGAACCGCCGCGCCGACTGTACCAGCGCCGACGACGCGGCCAGGCGCGCCGCGTTCGCGTTCCCCTGTCCCGGCACGGTCTGGTCGGCTGCGCGCGCCGCGGTACTCAGTCCCCCCGACACCAGAGTCACGATGGCCATTTCGACAGCGAGTTTCTTCATTTGGTAGCCCCCCGGGTTCACGTTTCGGCGCGCCGGCACGATCGCCGTCCTGCGCCGGGTGCTAACTACCCGGGTGGCGGAATGAGCGCCGTCACAGGTCGGCGACGTTCTCGCGAAGGAACGGCCAGCCGGCACGTCGGCCAGGCGCGCCGCGCGTTCGACGCGCCATGCGGTGTACGGGGCGACACCGCACGGTCGCTGCCTGATTCAGGACGTCCGGGGGTACTGGTCCCTCAATGGACATGATTCCAGCACTGTCGGGGCGCCATCTCGACGCGGATGCTGCGAAGCAATGCCTGGTTCTCCAGCACGAGAAGATCCGCGTGCTGCTGGACAAGGCGCGCGGCGTGGCCGAGCGGGCGCTGGGGGGGAAGAAGCGGGCTGCGGCCCGGCTGCCGGACGCGATCAGCCGGATTCGCCGCACGGTCGAGGTTCACCTGCAGTTCGAGGAGCGCGCGCTGGCGGTGATCCTCGAAGAGGAGGGACCGTCGCGGGCGCAGCAGGCCGCCTGGTTCCTGCGCGATCACGAGCGCCAGCGCGAGGGGCTGGCGCGCCTTCACAGTCAGGCGATGGCGCGGTCGGAGCTGCCCGGGCTCGCGGCGGCGCTGGCGTCGCTCGCGACCGGCCTGTCGAACGACATGGACGAGGAGGAGCGCACGCTGGCGATCGAGCCTGTGCCGCGCGTGATGCCGGTTGCGGTCGCGGCGAAGACGGCCTGAGGGGCGTCAGTCCGACGTCACGACGCCGCCATCGCTGACCTGCAGGTTGCGATGGCGGTGCGCGCCGGAGAAGCCCTCGATCTCGCGCACCCAGTCCGAGTCGGGGTAGTGGTTCACCATCTGCTCGGCCTCGGCGCGTGCCTCGCGCACGCGTTCCAGGTTGGCGAGCGCGTGGATCAGGATCGACGTTCGCTCGGGCGCGCCGGCGCTATCCGGGAAGCGGTGGTTGCCGGCCCGCGCGAGCTCGACCGCCTGCGCTGAATCGGTGGCGGCGAGCTCGCGCAGGCGGGCCATCAACCGTGCCTCTTCGATCGCGGCGACCTGGTCTGACGTGGGCGCCGGCCTGGGACGGGCGGGTCGCGCTGGCGACGGCGATGGCGGTCCGGGCGGCGCGCTGACGGCGGGGACCGGCCGAGGCGCGGCCGACGCTGGGTCTGGGTCGGACCTCTTCGCGCCGGCGCGCCACAACAAGAGCACCGCCAGCGAGGTCACGATGACAGAGCCGATGGCCATCCGGCGCGCGCGCGTGGGGCTGCGCAACGTCAGTTCCCTTTAGTGACAGCCGCCGACGTCGGCGCTGTGAGCGTTGAAGACGTTCTGCATCGGCACCTGCATGGTGGGCCACTTCACCGCCGCGCTGCTGTCGTTGTATTGCCAGGCCCAGGCGCCGTTGTAGCCGCTCGAATAGATCGTCGTGTAGAGGTCGTTGGTCGCGACCCCGTCGGTGGTGCGGGCAAAGAACTCGCCCATGACCAGCTTCTTGTCGAGCCCCCAGTGCGACGCGGGATGCGTGTAGCACGAGTACTGCGCGCCGTTCATCGCGTAGTAGTGGACCTCGTAGAAATCGAGCACGCCCTTTTGCCGTCCGCCCGCCGCGCGCAGCGCCGTGTCCGAATAGTAGTTGGTCATGCCGGCGACGCCCACGGAGCAGGCCTTGAACGTCCAGGCGGCGTTGGTCACGCGCGCCGCCGGATCCGCGGTGTGGATCGCGTCGGCGAACCAGTTGACCGATCGTTGAATGAAGCTCTCGTCGACCTCGGTGCCGCCGTTGGCGCCGGTCCAGCCGTTCTGTGTGGTCATGCCTTCGGGCTCGTTGAAGATCTCGTAGGAATAGAGCCCGGGATTGCCGCGCAGCGCGGTCACCAGCGGCGAGAGCACGTTGTCGATGTACGCCTGTCGGTTGGCGTCGACGGTGAGCAGGTTCTGATTGTTGGTTCGCAACCCGGCGCTGATGTTCTCCCCTCCCTGCAGCATGTCGAACGACCACAGGCTCACGTTGAGGCTGACGCCGGCGGCGTGCGCGGCGGCGAGGATGCTCTGCACGCCGCTGATGGTCGCCGAGGTGATCGGCCGCGCCCTGCCGTTGCCGTCGTAGCCAGGCGTGATCGTGCCGTTGGTGTGGAACCACCAGCGCACGACGCGCCCACCGGCGGCGAAGGTGTTCTGAAACAGCGTCTGAAACGCACCGATGTTGGGATTGGGGACGTCGTTCGCGAAGTTGATCCACGCGACGTTGAGGCCGCTGGCGAAGTTGCAGATCGCGGGGTTGCCGGTGCTGCCCGCGCCACCGCCCGCGCCGGTCGCGCCGCCCGTCCCGCTGCCGCCCGCGCCCGTGCGTCCGCCGGCGCCCGCTCCGCCGGCGCCGCTGCGCCCGCCCGCGGCGGTGGCGCCGCCGCTGCCCGTGCCGCCACCGGTCGACGTCCCGTTGCCGTTGCCGCCCGCGCCCGAGCCGCCGTTGCCGGTGCGTCCTCCGGTCGCCGTCGTCGCGCCCGCGGCGCCACCCGCTCCCGTGTTCCGGTTGCCGCCCGCGCCGCCGCTCGCCGTCGTGCCCCCGCTGCCCCGCGCATTGTCGTTGCCGCCCGCGCCATTGTCGCCCGCGTCGTCACCACCGACTCCGTCGACGTTGGCCGTGCAAGCAGACAGAGCACAGATCAGTGGCCAGGCGAGCACGCGGCGTGTGTTCATCGTTCCTCCGTGTGGCGTGACGAGGCGCGCGGGGGGCGCCGCACCCCGGACAAGGGCGCGGTCGCCCGGCGATCTTCAAGGAATCCGCGCGCGGCGTTTGAACGCTGCGTCAGCGGCGAAGGTGTGGCCGCAAATCTGGCTGGAAGTCCCGCCGGAAGTCCCGCCGGAAGTCCCGCCGGAAGTCCGGCCGGACTAGCGCTCGATCACGTCGTCGAAGAACGTGACTTCCCCGGTGGCCAGATCCAGCTCGGCACCGACGACGGCCAGGCCGTCTTTCTCTGCCAGACGCTCGATGACGTCCGACCCGTGACGCAGGTGGTTCACCGACGCGCGCACGTTGGCGCGCATCGCCTCGCGGCGCAAACGCACCGGGTCGCGCGCCAGCTCGGTCGATATCAGCGCCTGGATCCCGGGCCGCACGCGGTTGACGATCGACATGAGATTTTGCGAGGCGCCGTGCTCGCTGTGCTCGCCGGTCATCGCCTCGATCGTCGCGTCGATCGCGCCGCACCCGGTGTGACCCATGACGACCACCAGCCGCGTGCCGAAGCGCTCGGCCGCGAACTCGACGCTGCCGA
>CAZNCQ010000464.1:0-4349 GCA_964571275.1 uncultured Myxococcales bacterium | reverse complement strand
GGGCTCGGCAACGCGGCGGCGACGCTGGTCGGGCAGAACCTGGGCGCGGGCAACCCGGCGCGCGCCGAGCAGGCGGTCTGGCGCGCGGCGTTCTACAACTTCGTCTTCCTGGGTGCCGTCGGCCTCTGCTTGTTCATCGCCGGAAACGGCATCGTCCGGCTCTTCACGTCGGAGGCCGACGTCGTCGCCGCGGGCGGGCGGTGCCTGCGGATCGTCGCGATCGGGTTCCCGCTCTACGCTTACGGCATGGTCGTTTCGCAGGCGTTCAACGGCGCCGGCGACACGCGCACGCCGACCTGGATCAACTTCGGCTGCTTCTGGCTCGGCGAGATCCCGGCGGCGTACCTGCTCGCGCGCGTGCTCGGCATGGGCCCGACGGGCGCGTACATCTCGATCACCCTCGCCTTCTCGGCGGTGGCGCTGGCGTCGGTGACGATCTTCCGTCGCGGGCGCTGGAAGCTGGTGAAGGTCTGAGCGTCCAGGCCCGCGCGCGATTCACTACTGCGCGGGCAGCGCCACCATCAGCACGTTGAGGCACATCTCGTTGCGCGTGCCCCATCCGGGCAGCACGGGCTGGGTGTCGCTCGACGTGTCGTACTCGCAGGTGACCTGGATCTGCGTGTCGGGCGTGAGCGCGATGGGCGTCTTGTAGTCGTAGAACTCCTGCCAGTGGAAGCTCCAGTTCTCGAGGTGTGAAGCGCAGCTCATGTTGCCCACGGTGCCGACGTTCATCGTCTGGCGCAGGCCGCGCTGGTGCATGTGCGGCATGACCGCCATCAGATCCACCGACGGGACGCCCTTGATGCCGATGTCGCTGCCCGACACCGTCCAGGTGTACTTGGTGTCGGCCTGACCGGGCGGCAGGCTGTCGGGCGTGGGATTGCCGACCGTGCCGAGGAAGGGATCGGGCAGCAGAAAGCGCAGCTCGCGCTGCACGCTGTCGGCGAACTGCAGGTGGATCGTCGTGCTGTCGGTCTGCCCCAGCGTCGTGGGATCGGCCAGGTTGTAGTGGATCTGCACCACCAGCTTCTCGGTCGCCTTCACCGGCACGCCCATCCCGGTCGGATACTCGACGATGCCCTGCCCCGGCGCCCAGGCGATCGGGAGGCCGTCGATGTTCACGCCGTCGCCGGCGTTACCGAAGCAGGGCCAGCCGATGCGGTTCGGCGACTGCGCCTGCAAGTTGGTCATGATCTGGGCGTTGGTCATGCCGCCGTCGCCGATCGCCTGCGGATCGACGACGAAGCCGAGCACGTGATGGACGATGGCGGCGTCGCCCGGGCTGACGTCATAGCCCGTCACGAACGTGTCACCGGTGTGCGGAACGTCGAGCACGAAGCACCGGTACTCGTCGAACTCCGCCAGCTCTCCGCCCTGCGGCGTCGGCATGAACGTCGGCGTCGACACGTCGCTGGCGTCGGGTAACGTCGGCTGCGCCGGCAGCGTGGGCAGCGTCGACGGCGGCGTCCCCTCGGGTGTGCCCCCGTCGACCCAGGCGGTGATGGTCGCCTTCTGATCGTCGCTCAGCGTGGGGTCGTCCTGAAACGTCTGGCAGCTTCCATCGTGGACCATGAAGTACGGCGGCATGGTGCCCTGGTTCACGCGTACTTTCTCGAGAGATGCGTACGCCTTGGCGTCGGCATAGTTGTCGAGACGGAAGGGGCCGATGCCGCCAGCCTGGTGACACTTCACGCACTTCGAAGTGAAAATTGGCTCGGCGTCGCCCCAGAACGTCACCGCGCCGGTCGTCTTTCCCGTGGTGTCGTTGTTACCACCGCATGCTCCGACACCGATGACGAGCATCACGAACCCCCAAAGACCGATCGTTTTCATATTCACCTCGATGGTTACGAACACTGACGCAGAAATTCCTTCGGCGGTTGTCCGCCGATCTTCAACATCGACCCTGCCGAGGAAAGAACACCGCAGCGTGAAGAAGTGTCACCTGCAAGTTAAGAAATGACGTTATGTTCCGCGCCGAAACAGGAAACGACCTCGAGCCAAACAAGGAGTTCGAACCATGGCGATCTCGAAAGCACGCGCGACCTGGACCGGAAACCTGAAGGAAGGCAAAGGATCGATGAAGGGGAACAGCGGTCACCTCGACGCCCCCTTCACGTTCGCAACCCGCTTCGAAGGGGCGTCGGGCGGCACCACGCCAGAGGAGCTCATTGGCGCCGCGCAAGCGGGCTGCTTCTCGATGTTCCTGGCGGCGCAGCTCTCCTCGGCCGGGTTCACACCGACGTCGATCGAGACCTCGGCGACGGTGCACCTGGGCGCGGGCCCGCTCATCGAGAAGATCGAGCTCGAGACGGTGGCCAAGGTGCCGGGCGTCGACGCCAAGGTGTTCGAGGAGAAGGTCGCCTTCTCGAAGGCGAACTGCCCGGTGTCGAAGGCGCTGGCGTCGGTGCCGGCGATCAGTATCAACGCGAAGCTGGGGTCGTGATCTCCACGTAGTCGACGGCGGCGGGATCGGATGCGTCGGGCGTACCCTCGACGGCGATCTCGTCGCCGGGGCGAAGCCCGATGCCGCTCACCAGCCGGCGCGACGACGTGTGCGCGTCGAGCTTGCTGGAAGGCAGCTGGTCGTCGGCGAGCCACTCGTCGACGACCTGGCCGCCGACACGCAGCTTGAACCGCGCGACGCCGCCGCTGGGATCGAAGTAGCGCACGGCGAGATCGCGCGAGCCGGCGGCGCCCGTATAGCGGAAGCGCGCGACGCAGGGCGGGCGCGCCGCCGCACAGCGGATCGCGCGAGCGCCCGACGCGGCCTCCGGCGGCGTCACATCCACGGGCGTGAAGCCCTGCAGCTGCATGCTCTCCGCTTCGATACGCCCGGGCGGCGGGCCCGCGCCGACGCGCCCATGCTCGTCGGCGATGCCGGACTTGCGAAAGAAATAGGTGTCCACGGCGTCGCGCCACTCCTCGGCGTGGCCCGCCTGGTACGTCAGGCGCGCGAGAACTTCCTCGAAGCGGGGCTCGTCGATGCGGCCCGCGAGCGTGCGCCAGCGACGCACGAAATCGTCGGCTTCGGCGGCGCCTGCGAAGTGCCGCTCGTAGATATGCTGGATCACCGTCGTCCCCGAGTGCAGGCGGTGGGTGTAAGGGACGTGGTGCATGAAGAGCAGCAGATCTTCGGGGCAGGTCGCCAGCGATTCGAACATCGCCGCGACGCCCGGACGATACTGACCGATGAAGCCCGTGCCGGTGGCGACGGTGCGGTCCATCCCCACGCCCTGTGTGTCGGCGCGATGCCACTGGCCCCAGCCATTTTCTTCCGACGACGCGGGCGCCGGACCGTAGTGCACCTGGATGATGTCGGTGAGCGTCCCGACGCCGAGCGAGCCGGTGTAGTCCTCGTACGCGGGCCACGAATGCAGCTCCAGATCGACGATGGTCTCGACGACCGCGGGATCGCGCCCGAAGGTCAGCCGGGTCCACTCCTCGGCGATCGCGCGCGATGAGAGATTGGGATCCCAGGCGAGGCGGCCGAAGCCGTAGAGGTTCGCCATCGCCAGGTGATGGCCGAGCCAGGTGCGATCGCGTCCGACGTTGGCGACGGCGACGAAGCCGCCGACCGGGCGATGAAACGTCTTGCCCGCGACCAGCTCCTTGACCGCCGTCGCCGAGCCGGGACCGCGCGCCTGCAGATCGAAGTCGAGCACTTGCTTCCACATCGGCACCAGGAAGCAGACGTGCCGCTGCTGGCCGGTGTACTCCTGCGAGATCTGAAGCTCGATCACCTGGTTGGTCTTCTCGAGGCCGCCGAAGATCGGCGACGGCGGCTCGCGCACTTGAAAGTCGATCGGGCCGTGCTTGATCTGCAAGACCGCGGCGTCGTCGAAGCGGCCGTCGAGCGGGTGCAAGTTGTCGTAGGCGGCGCGCGCGCGATCGTTCTTGAGGTTGCGCCAGTCCATGTGGTGGTCGTAGATGAAACCGCGGTAGAAGATCAGGCCGCCGTGCGCGGCCAGCGGGCGCGCGATCACGTTGGCGGCGTCGGCGTGGTTGCGGCCGTACGCCGAGGGGCCGAGGCGTCCCTCCGAGTCGGCCTTGAGCACGAAGCCGCCGAAGTCCGGGATTGCGCGATAGATCCCGTCGACGGTCTTCTTCCAGAAGGCGACGACGCGCGCGTCGAGCGGATCGAACGTGGGCAGGCCGCCGATGCGCTGCGGGCTGCTGAAGTCGATCGAGACGAAGAGGCGCACGCCCCAGGGGCGGAACGCGTCGGCGACGCGCGCGAGCTGGGGCAGGAGCTCGGACGTGAGCACGCGCGGGTTGGCGTTGACGTTGTTGATCGAGCAGGCGTTGATGCCGACCGACGCCATCAGGCGCGCGTAGTCGCGCACGCG
>CAZNCQ010000463.1:0-4349 GCA_964571275.1 uncultured Myxococcales bacterium | reverse complement strand
CGGCGTTGACCTGCACGTCATCCGGCTCGCTCTCGAGGAACTTCTTGTAGAGCGGGACCGCGCTCTTGCAATCGCCGTTCAAGCGGTGCGCTTGAGCCTCGGCGAACAGAAACTCGCGCCGGGGGTCGAGCGCGTATCCTGCGTCCAGCTCGCGGATCGCGCGCGCGTAGCTCTTCTCGCCGTAGAGCTCGAGGCCGCGATCGTAGTGCGCGCGCGCTTCTTCGGTCATCGCGGCGGCGGGCGGCGATTTGGTCGCGGGCGTGGGTTCCTCCGCACGCGCGGGCGCCGCGAGCGCGCCGATCAACACGACACCCGCCAGAACGAGGCCGAGTCTGGAGCTAGGGCGGGATCGGCGAATCAGGATCCCAGGTCTTGAGCGCCCTCGATCTCGCGGCAGCGGGAGCGGGCTCGGGCGCCGCAAGCTCTGTCGGCTCGGGCGCTGGCGTCTCGACGTCGGTCTCGGCGGCGCGCGGTCGCTGGGTGCGCTTCGGCTTCGAGAGCGTGGGGGAGGGCGGCGACTCGGAATGGCTCTCCACAGTATTCCCGGCGCGTGGAGCTGTCGAGGCTTTGCCGCCCGCTGGATCGACGCGCGCGGCCGGCGGCGCGGTAAGCGGTTGTGGGTCCGCATTCTCAGCGCGCGCCGCCGCCGCCGGCACCGGACCGATCGGGCGCGCGCGCGCAGCGTTGGCCCCACGACGCCCGACCACGTCCAGTTGCAACGCCGCGGTCACGCCGCCCGCGAGCGCGAGCACCAGCACGGCCGCCGCCAGCGCCGGCCCGCGCCGCGCCGGGGCGCGGCGGTCGCCGACCAGCGCGTTCAGATCGGTCGCGGTCGGCTGCGACGACGGTTCGAGGCGCGCCGACGCCGCCTCGACCTCGGCCAGATGTTGCTTCAAGGACTTGCCCGACTGCTGCGCGCGCTGCCACTCGGCGATGCGGTGCGCGAACAGCGCGTGCATGTACTCGCCGACGGCCACCGTCGACAGCACCAGCCCCTCGGTGCGCGCGAACGCCTCCAGGTCCAGCTGCAGCGCCTGCGCCGTCGGATATCGATCGTCGGGCGCCAGCGCCAGCGCGCGCCGCACGATGCGCTCCAGCTCGGGCGGATAGGGGCCGGCGCGCAGCGTCGGCGGTGGCATCTCGCCGTTGACGATGCGGTTCAGGATCTCGTAGTCGCTCGTGGCGCGAAACGGCGGGTTGCCGGTGGTCAGCTCGTAGAGCAGCGTGCCGAGCGCAAACACGTCGCTCCGTCGATCGAGCGCGACGCCGCGGCACTGCTCGGGCGACATGTAGGCGAACTTGCCCTTGAGTGCGCCCTCCTGCGTCTGCGTGCGCTGCGACGTCCACTTCGCGATCCCGAAGTCCGACACCTTGACCGATCCGCCGTAGGTCACGAGCACGTTCGACGGTGATACATCGCGATGCACGATATGCAACGGTTCGCCCTTGGGCCCGGTCTGCTCGTGCGCGAAGTGCAGGCCCGCCGCCGCCGCCGCGAGGATTCCGATCGCGTGTTGCAGCGGCAGCTCGCGCGCCGGGTGATCCGGCCCCGCGCTGCGTCCAGCCGCGTTCATGATCTCGCGCAGGTTGGCGCCGTGCACGTACTCCATCGCGAAGAACGGCGCGTCGCCCTCGCTGCCGACGTCGTACACCTGCGTGACGTGCGGGTGGGTCAGCGTCGCCATCAGGCGCGCCTCGTCGAGAAACATCCGGCGCAGCTCCGGATCCAGCGCGTGTTGCGGCAAGATCCGCTTGATGACGACCAGCTTCTCGAACCCTTCGAGGCCGCTCGCCTGCGCCAGGTAGATCTCGGCCATTCCGCCGACGGCCAGGCGGCGGATCAGCTGATACTTGCCCAGACGCTGGCCTTTGGAAAAAAGCTCAGAGAGCTCTTCCATCGTCTGACATCGTACTCGCTTTGCCGATGGTTTGGCATGCAACCCTCAATCGATGTTGCGCAACCGGTAGCGCAACATCGATCGCGCGCCGGACAAGCCTACATGGAGGCCCAGCGGGGCGACATCCCGTCGTCGCCTGGTTCGCCGCGCATCGCGCGGTGTGGGATGCCGCGCCCGGCCCGCGCGGCGCCCTGCGTCCGTGGCCTCACTCTTGCTGACCTCTTGCCACGAGAAGGAGACCGACGGATGGCAACACTTCGGACCGCAGCGAGGATCGGGCTTCTGGCGACGGGAATCGCCGCCAGCGCCTGCTCGAAGAACAACAGCTCGGCGGGTGCACTCCCGTCCGACGTCACCTCGATCATGTTCCTGCAGCGGCTTCCCCGCACCGACACGGGGAACGTCTTCGACTACACCAGCTACATTCCGGGCGGCCGCCTGGTGACGCTGACGCCGCCGTCCGCCGACGGCAAGCTGGCCGTGCTGACGTCGGACCCGATGTTCGCGACCGCCGACGTCATGGCCTATGACCTGTCGTTCGACGCGAAGTCGGTGGTCTTCTCGGCGAAGCTCACGGACAACGATCGGTATCACCTCTACTCGATGAACCTGGACGGTACGAGCCTGATGCAGCTGACGTCGGGCGACGACGACTACGTCTATCCGATCTACGTACCCGGCCAGAAGATCCTGTTCACGACCACGAAGAGCGTCGAGGCCGACGCCAACCAGTTCCGCGACGAGTACGAGCGACAGACCACGGCGCAGGTCGGCACCGTCAACATCGACGGCACCGGCGAGACGCTGGGGCCGCGCAACGTCTCTCACCGCGTGGCGCCGACGCTGCTGCCCAACGGCCGCGTCGTCTACACCGAGTGGCGGCACATGGGCCCGACCAACGACGGCCACCTGCGCATGATGAACGAGGACATGACCGGCATGCGCGAGGCCTTCGGCGGCGAGCAGGGCGGCGAGGGGCTGACCAACAGCTACCTCAAGGCGCGCTACATCCAGACCAAGACGATGGCCGACGGCTCCCCCGACTACCAGATGATCGCGATCGGCACCTCGCGCGACCGCACGCTTCAGGCAGGCAAGCTCTTGCTGCTCGACCTCAACGGCAGCGAGGCGCTGTCGCACGGCCAGGACCTGACGCCGCTCGTTCCCGGTGACCGCACGCCGAGCGCGCTCGGCGTCGGGCGTTACTACGACGCGGAGAGCATCGGCAACCCGAGCGACCTCAAGTTCCTGACCAGCTGGGCCGACGGCCCGGTCGAGTCGTCGCTCCTGGCGATGGCGAATTCGAACGCCAACTTCGGCCTCTACGCCTTTGACGCCAATAGCGGCGTGCGCTCGCCGGTCTACGACGATCCGAAATACTGGGACGTGCTCGCGCGCCCGATCAAGCCGCACGCCGAGCCGGCGCCGACCTCGTCGCCGATCAGCGGCACCAGCACCACCGTCGGCTCGCTCAACGTCTACAACACCTCGCTGACGCCGATCCCCGCCGGCAGCGTGGTCAAGGTCCGCCTCATCGAGGGCTTCTCGGGCGAGGAGGGCATCCGCACCTTCGGCTCGACGGAGTTCGACGGCCAGTCGCTGTACGGTGAGATTCCGATCAACCCGGACAACTCGTTCGCGGCGCAGGTGCCCGGCAACGTGCCGTTCCACATGCAGGTCATCGACAAGTACGCGATGAGCATCGTCAACGAGTCGATCTGGATCAGCGGCCGCGCCGGCGAGCAGCGCTTCTGCGGCGGCTGCCACGAGAACCGCACCGAGACCACGCTGATCCAGCCGGGCGTGCAGGAGAACGTGCTTCGCGGCGCGGTCAACCTGGACGTGCCGCGGGCGCAGCGCGTGTCGACCAACTACACCCAGGGCAACATCCGCGGTGTGCCGTGGGATCTGGCGATCCAGCCAATGCTGACCGCCAAGTGCGCCACGTGCCACGACGGCGACGCCAGCAAGCCGGGCAACCCGAGCTACACGGTCACCGACAGGACGACGATGTCGAGCCAGACGTTCATTTTCAACCTCAGCGGCGACAAGCTGAACGTCGTCGTCGGCGAGAAGATGAGCGGCGACTTCACCCAGTCGTACATCTCGCTCATGGGTCTCGGCGAGATGCTCGGCGAGGACGACGTGACGATCACCCCGCCGGACTACACCCCCAGTTACGTGACAACCCCGTCGGCGCACGACTCGACGGTCATCCAGATGCTGAACCCGATGCAGCAGTTCCCGGCCGCCGACCCGAACGTGCGCGCGTTCGACGCCACCATGGGGATCCCCGCGATGGCGACGACCTGCGCGAGCATGCGCAAGAACGACCCGAGCTACGTGTGCATCCACCCGACCGAGCTCGGGGGCCAGGGCCTGACCGCCGACGAGTACTACCGCCTGATTCTGAGCATCGACATGGGCGGCCAGTTCTTCTCGCGCGAAAAC
>CAZNCQ010000462.1:0-4353 GCA_964571275.1 uncultured Myxococcales bacterium | reverse complement strand
CCGATCTGGTTGACCGACTTCGCCTCGATCATGAAGCGCGACACCACCTCGGCGTTGCGCGACAGCTCGGGGTGGATGGCCTTCATCGCCACCTTCTTGCCGATCACCGGGTGCTCGGCGAGAAACACGACGCCCATGCCGCCTTCGCCCAGCTTGGCGGTGATCTTGTAGTTTCCTATGGTTTGCCCGACGTCAATCATGGAAGCGAGGCCTGCGAGAAGTTCGGTGTCATGCGCGCGTGTCGATCTACAGACACATCAACGGCCGTCCGGCTGAAAGACCGAGCGGTGCGAATATCCCAACACATCCTTCGACGGCGTTCAACCTCCCGTCCTTCGACAGTTAGCCAAAAATAATGGAGCGGCGCTGTGCCAGAAGCTCGGCGATCATCGCGTCGATCGTATGTCGTACCTGCTCCGCGGTGGTGGTTGTCACGTCCGCCTCCGGTTCGCCGTTGAGCGGCGGGACTCGAATCGGCGGGCCGAAGCGGATGGTCCACTTGGTCGGCACCGGCAGCAGACCCAGGGGGCCGAGGAGCGGAAAGGTGGGCGTAATCGGGATGTAGGGAATTCCCAGCGGTTCGGCGAGCGACGTGATCTTGCCCAGCACCGGGTGAATCTCTTCCGCGCCGACGATCGCGACCGGGATGATCGGGACGTTCGCTTGCCGCGCGAGCCGCACGAAGCCGCCGCGGCCGAAGCGGCTCAGGCGATAGCGCTCACGGTACATCTTGCCCACGCCCCTGAGGCCCTCGGGAAAGACGCCGACCAGGTTGCCGCTGCTGAGCAACGGCATCGCCGTCTCCGTGGACGCGCGCACGCCGCCGATGCGCGCCACCACGTTGCACATCCAGGCCGAGCGGAAGGCAAAGTTCGCGACCAGCGTGCGCAGACGGCGGTGCGCGGGGTGATCGCGGAAGACGCCGTAGATCAGCATCGCGCCGTCATAGGGCAGGCCGCCCGAGTGGTTGGCGACCAGCAGCGCCGGCCCCACGCTGGGCACGTTCTGGATGTCGACGGTGGTCACGCGGAAGTACTTGCCGTAGAGAAACTCGAGCACGGGCGCGGCACGCTCGAGGAACGACGGATCGTGGCCGCTGTCGGGCAGCGTCTGCGGATCGACGCGCTGGGTTCCGTAGCCGGCGCGCATGGCCTCGACGATGGCACCCATCGCGGAGCGGATGGTTTTCTCGGGCGACATCAGATTTCCAGCCTTCTCAGAATGGCGGCGAAGTCGGGCGGCGGCTCGCAGCGGAAGTCGAGCCGCGCGCCGGTGACCGGGTGCACGAAGCCCAGCGTCGCCGCGTGCAGCATCAGGCGCTCGGCGGTCATCGGCTGGCGCCCGTCGCGCAGCAGGTCGCGCACGTAGACCGTCTCACCCACCAGCGGGTGACCGGCCTCGGACAGATGAATGCGAATCTGGTGCGTGCGCCCGGTTTCCAGCCGAACGCGGCACAGCGTGGCGCCGCGCAGGCGGCGCTCGGCGGTGACGTGCGTGACCGCGTGCTGGCCCTGGTCGCGGTGGCGCGTCGACCCGCGGATGCCGTCGCCGCGATCGGCGACCAGATAGGATTCGAAGCGGCGGCTCTGAACGTCGCCCTCCGCGACCGCCAGGTACTCGCGCGTCGCCTCGTGGCGCTGGAAGATCGTGTGCAGCCCGCGCTCGCCGAGGCGGGTCTTCGCGAAGCAGAGCAACCCGGACGTGTCCTTGTCGATCCGGTGCACGACGTAAAGCGGCGTCGCGGTCGCGCGCCGGCCGGTGTGGCGCCAGGCCTCGCGCACCAGGTCCATCGCCGTGCCGGTCTCCTTGCGCTCGTAGGGCACGCTCGAGACGCCCGACGGCTTTTCGATCACCACCAGGTGCGCGTCGTCGTGCACCACGCGGAAGCCTTCGATGACGGCGCGCGGCCGGGGCGCGTTCATGTCGATCGCCAGCGTCTGGCCGGCGCGCACGCGCGCGGCCGGGTCGGTGATCACCACGCCGTCGACCCGGACCTTTCCGCTGCCGCACAGGCGGCGGACGTCGTTCCAGCTGCGGCCGGGCAGGCGCCGCCGCAGGCAGGCGGCGATCGTCGTCGCCGCGTCGTCGTCGTCGAGCGCGAAGCCGCCCGCCGGGCGTGTCCGGTCGGTGCTCATGACAGCTCCGAGCACACTAACCCCCGACGAGCTCGTACACGCGCGCCAGCGCCTCGTCGAGCTTCTCGGGGTGCGCGCCGCCCCCCTGGGCCATGTCGGCGCGGCCACCGCCCTTGCCGCCCAGGTGGCGCGCCACCTCGCCGACGATCTTGCCGGCGTTGTACCGGTCGGTGAGATCCGCGGTCACCATCGACACGAGCGCGATCTTGTCGCCCTCGACGCCGGCGAGAACGACCACGCCCGAGCGAATCTTGTCGCGCAGCTGGTCGGCGACCTCGCGCAGCGCCTTCGGGTCGGCGACGTCGGCGCGCGTGGCCAGCACGCGTACGCCCGCGATCTCGCGCACCTCGCTGGCGAGATCGCGCCCGCCGCCCGAGGCCAGCTTGCGCTTCAGGCGATCGATCTCCTTTTCACGCTCGCGCGCCTCGGCCTGGAGCTTGGTGACGCGCGCGCTGACTTCGAACAGGCCGGCGCGCAGCAGCTCGCCCGCCGCGCCGAGCTCATGCTCGAGCTTGCGCACGTAAGCGGCGGCGCCTGCGCCGGTGACCGCTTCGATGCGGCGCACGCCCTGCGCGACGCCGGTCTCCTCGGTGATGGTGAAGAATGCGATGTCGCCGGTGCGCGAGACGTGGGTGCCGCCGCAGAACTCCTTGGACTCGCCCATGGTCAAGACGCGCACGGTGTCGCCGTACTTCTCGCCGAAGAACGCGATCGCGCCCGCCTTCTTGGCCTCGGCGATCGGCAGCACCTGCGTCTCGGCCGGCAGGTTGGCGCGCACGCGCGCGTTGACCAGGTCCTCGACGCGCTGGCGCTCCTGGGGCGAGAGCGGCGCGAAGTGCGAGAAGTCGAAGCGCAGGCGATCGGGCGCGACCAGCGAGCCCTTTTGCGTGACGTGCGCGCCCAGCACCGTGCGCAGCGCCCAGTGCAGGAGGTGCGTCGCCGAGTGGTTGCGGCGGATGGCGTCGCGGCGCTCGGCGTCGACCTCCAGCTCGACGGTGTCGCCGACGCGCAGCTCGCCTTCGGTCACCTCGCCGAGGTGCACGTACAGCGTCGGCACGGGCCGCTTGACGTCGTCGACGCGGAGCTTGGCCTTCGCGGACCGGATCACGCCGGCGTCGCCGATCTGGCCGCCTTGCTCGCCATAGAACGGCGTCTCGGCGGTGATGACCGCGACGCGCTTCGAGTACGGGCCGACGACGCCGACCTCTTTGCCGTCGGCGAGCAGCGCCACGATCTTCGACGAGCCGCGCGTGCCTTCGTATCCGCGGAACGGCGTCGGGCCCAGGCGCTCGGCGACCTTCTTGAACACGTCGTCGACGGCGACCTCGCCCGAGCCGTGAAACTCGCTGCGCTTGCGCTGCTCGGCCATCGCCGCTTCGAAGCCGGGCTCGTCGACCGTCCAGCCGCGCTGCTCGGCGATGACGCGCGTGAGATCGATCGGGAAGCCGTAGGTGTCGTAGAGCTGGAATGCGACGGGACCGGCGACGACTTTCCCGGCCGCGCCGCGCATCTGCTCGTCGAGGATCCCGACGCCGCGGTCGAGCGTCTCCCGGAAGCGCGTCTCCTCCTCGAGGATGATCTTGCCGATCAGGCTCGCGCGCTCCTTCACCTCGGGGTAGACCGCCCCCATCTTGGCGATGACATCCTCGGCGACCGTCGCGAGAAAGGGCTGCTGAATTCCGATCAGCCAGCCGTGATAGACCGCGCGGCGCATGATCCGGCGCAGCACGTACTCGCGGCCGGTCTTCTCGGGGAACACGCCGTCGGCGATCAGGAACGTCGCGGCGCGCGCGTGGTCGGCGATGGCGCGCAGTGACACCGATTCGCCCTGGTAGTCGTCCGGGACGAACGTCTTGCCCGACAGCATCGACGCGCGATCGATCATCGGGCGCAGCAGGTCGGTCTCGTAGTTCGAGCGGAACCCCTGCAACACGGCGCACAGCCGCTCGAGCCCCATGCCGGTGTCGACCGACGGGCGGGGCAGGGGACGGCGCTCGCCGCCGGCGAACTGCTCGAACTGCATGAAGACCAGGTTCCATATCTCGACCCAGCGGTCGCAGTCGCAGGCCGGGCCCTGGCACTGGCGGCCGGCCGCCTCTTCGGCGCACGGAATGCCGTCGCCCTGGTGGTAGTGGATCTCGCTGCAGGGACCGCACGGGCCGGTCTCGCCCATGGCCCAGAAGTTGTCCTTGTCGCCGAGCCGGATCACCCGGTCGTC
>CAZNCQ010000461.1:0-4389 GCA_964571275.1 uncultured Myxococcales bacterium | reverse complement strand
GCGCCCGACGACGCGCGCGGCAACCTGCACGTCGGCGCGCGGCCGATGGCGACCACACTCGATGAGCACGACCTGACCATCATCCGCGCGGTCGGGCCCAGGCTCCGGGAGCGTGGTTTCTTCTTCGTCGGCCTCGACGTGATCGGCGGCTGGCTCACCGAGATCAACGTGACCAGCCCGACCGGCATCATCGAGGCGAACGCGCTCTACGGCGAGGCCTACGAGGTCGAGGTGATCGAGCGCATGGAGGAGAAGATCCGCGCGATGGAAGCCGCGAAGAAGTAGTCGGCGGTCTACCGGCGGAGGCGGCCGAAGAAATCTCTCAGCAGCGTCGCGCCTTCGGCCGCCATGAGGCCGGGCACGACCTCGACGCGGTGGTTGAGCCGCCGATCGTCGAGGATGCGATAGAGGGTGCGCACCGCGCCCGCCTTGGGATCGTCGCAGCCGAAGTAGAGCCGGCGGATGCGCGCGTTCACCAGCGCGCCCGCGCACATCGGACACGGCTCCATGGTGACGTAGAGATGAGCGTCGTTGAGCCGCCAGTTGCCGACCGTCGAGGCGGCGCGCCGGAGCGCGACGATTTCGGCGTGCGCCGTGGGGTCGCTGCCGGTCTCGCGCTCGTTGTGCGCGACCGCGACGATCTGGTCGCCCAGCGTGACGACGGCGCCGACCGGGACCTCGCCCCGGCCAGCCGCCTCCTCGGCGGCAGCCAGCGCCCGCCGCATGAACCCGATCTCCTGATCGCTGTGGATGCGGCTCGCCCCGGACGTACCGTCTTCTTCCGAGAGGGGCGCGGCGCTGGTCATGATGCTGGTCATTGTCGTGGTGTCGGTCGGTCTTCGGTCGTCGGTCAGTCCTGGCCGTTGTCGTCGCCAGGGGGGCGAGTGGCCTAGTATTCTATTATGATCGTGGTCGCCGTGCCCAAATCGCAGATCGACCTGTCGTTCTCACGTTATGTCGCCGCGCGCAAGGGCGAAGCGTCGGCGCGCTCCCGCGAAGGGGCCGTCTATGCGTACGCGGGCGACCAGAAGGTGCGGGCCACGCTCGACCGCATCCGCCCGGTGACCCTGGCGGTGGAAGCGACGGTGCGGCTCTGGCAGAGCGTCGAGAAGAGCCGCATGCTCGGCACCGCGGTCAAGGTCACCGAGAAGCAGTTCCCCAAGGTCTGGAAGCTGGGGGTCACGTGCTCGGAGGCGCTGCGCATCCCGATCCCGACGCTGTACGTCTCGCCGAACATCGGATCGCTCAACGCCCACACCTTCGGCACCACCGACGATCCCTACGTCGTCATCAACGCGGCGCTCATCGACCACCTGTCCGAAGTCGAGCTGCTCGACGTGATCGGCCACGAGTGCGGGCACATCCAGAACAACCACGTGGTGTACATGACCACGCTCTACTTTCTCACCCGCGCGGCCAACATGTTCCTGCGCTGGAGCGTGAAGCCGGCGGTGATGGCGCTCAACGCCTGGGCGCGGCGCGCGGAGATCACCTGCGACCGCAGCGGGCTCATCTGCACGCGCGATCTCGACGCGTCGATCGGCTGTCTGGTCAAGCTGGCGATCGGCTCGCGCAAGCTCTACAGCGACATCAACCTCGAGGAGTATCTCGCGCAGCTGGAAGAGGCGAGCCGCGGGGTGGGACGTTTCGACGAGCTCATGCACACCCATCCGTATCTGCCCAAGCGGGTGGCGGCGCTGCGGCTGTTCGCGTCGACGCACTTCTACCGCAGCCTGATCGGCGCACCGACCGACGGCGCGGGCAAGAACGACACGAATGGCAAGAGCGCGAACGGCGCGGCGTCGCCGACCCAGGAGACGCTGACCCAGGAAGAGTGCGACGCGCGCGTCGCCGACATCATCTCGATCATCAAGCGGTGAGACACCCATGAGCCAAGCGAAGACGCCAAAATGACCGAGCCTGTGCCCACGACGTCTCTCTCGAGTTCCTCCTCCCCCGACGCGGCCAACAAGCCTGGCACGCCGACGGAGCGCAAGGCGGCGATCCGCGCGGCATTCGAGAGCCTGGCCGCCGCTGCCGACGCCGCCGGCCTGGCGACCACCGCGCGCGACATCCGCGAGACCCGCATCCCCAAGCTCGAAGAGGAGCGTTTCACGCTGGTGGTGCTCGGCGAGTTCAACCACGGCAAGTCGACGTTCATCAACGCGCTGCTCGCCGAGGCGGTGCTGCCGACCGGCATCACGCCCACGACAGCGGTGCTGACCCACGTCATCGAGGGAACGCCGGCGGCGGCGACCCTGATCTTCGAATCGGGCGAGCGGCGCCCGATCGCCGTCGGCGCGCTCCTGCCCTGGCTGACCGTGGAGGACAACGGCGCCGGCAGAAACGGACTCGTGAATGGCAGCCCCCATGGCGCGCCGAACGGTGATCGCGCCGACGATCGCACAAATTTGCACCATGTCGAGCTCACGCACCCGGCGGCGATCCTGCAGAACCGGCTGACGATCGTCGATACGCCGGGCGTGAACGACATCAACGAGCAGCGCGCCGAGATCACCTACGGCTACGTTCCACGCGCCGACGCGGTGGTCTTCCTGCTCGACGCGACGCAGATCCTCACCGCGTCCGAGCGGCGATTCCTCGAGGAGCGGATCCTGCGCTCGGCGCGCGATCGCCTGATCTTCGTGATCGCCAAGGCCGATCTGCTCGACGCCGGCGAGCTGGAAGAGACGATGCAGTTCGCGCGCCGCCACCTGGCGGCGATCGTGCACGAGCCCGCGATCTTCCCGGTGTCGGCGAAGCGCGCGCTGGCGGGCGATCGCGAAGGCTCGGGGATGAGCGCGCTGGTGCAGCACCTGCGCGCCACCGTTGGCCAGGAACGGCGCAAGTTGCTGCTCGACCACGCGCTCGCCGACGCGGGACGCTTGTCGACGTTCATCCGCCAGAGCCTGGGCATGCGGCGGCGCTCTTTGGACCTGCCGCTGCCCGAGCTCGAGCAGCGAATCGTGCGTGCGAAGGAGCGGCTGCACCACGGCAAGAAGGCGCTCGGCATGGCGGCCGACACCATCGCCGCCGAGACCGCGGCGCTGAAGGCGCGCGTGCGCCAGGATCTGGCTGCGTTCGCGGCCGATCTGCGCGAGGCGCTGCCGCCGGAGATCGACAAGGTCGACGCCAGCGACATCCGGCGCTACCTGAGCTTCTTTGTGCAGGACACGTGGAAAGCGTGGGCCGAGGCCGAGGGCGACCTCATGGCCGACGAGCTGGAGCGCCTCGCCGAGAAGGTCATCCAGGTCGCCAACGAGAACATACGCGAGGTGGCGCACGACGTCTCGGCCGAGCTCGGGCCCGCGGAGACCAAGATCGACATCTCGGTCGACACGCTGAAATACGACGTCTCGGTGTTTGCGCTGGGGGCGCTGGGCACGACAATCTTCCTGTTCGTGAACGGCCTGGTGGGCGGGCTGCTGACGGCGGCGGCGCCGGTGCTGGCGTTCATCCTGCGCGGGCGCGTCGGCCTGGAGATCAAGACGGAGGCGAAGCAGCAAGCGCCTCTGGCGGTCGATCGCGTGGCCGCGCTGCTGGGGCCGAAGCTCGATGAATTCGTCGACGGGTTCGCCGCGCGTCTGTCAGAGTTCGTCGCCGAGGCCGGCGATGCGCTGGCGCGTGGGATCTCCGAGGTGCTCGACCGAGCGCTGCGCGAGCGGCGCGAACACGACGTCGCCGTCGACGCGCATCCGGAGGCGGTCGCGATCGACGAGCGCATCCATGAGTTGAAGGGGATCGAAGAGCGCGTCGCCGAGATCCGCCAGCGCGTCTGGATGCCCGACGAGGCCGAGCCGGCGCCGGGCGCGCCTCGCTGAGCCCGCTCGGCATGGGCCTCTTCGATCGCATAGCCGGCACGCTCGAGGGGTTGGGGCGCGACACCGACGCGGAGGCCGACGAGCTCGCCAATCAGGAGATCGACGCGGCGATGACCGTGGCGGGCGCGGGCGATCTGGCGACGGCGGAGGATCGGTTGCGCGCGGTGACCGAGGCGCGGCCGCGGCTGGCGCGCGGGTTCAAGCGCCTCGGCGAAGTCCGCGCGCGGCGCGGCGCGCCCGACGAGGCGGCCGCGGCCTACGGGCGCGCGGTCGACCTCGACGCCGATGACATCGACGCCTGGTTCGAGCTCGGCGAGCTGCTCGCGCGCCTGGGGCGCTTCGAGCCGGCGCGCGACGCGCTCCGCCGCGCACTGACGCTGTCGATCGATCCTGCGGAACGCGGGCGCGCGCACGCGGCGCTGGGGCGGCTCTACGGCGCGAACGGCGCGGCGGGCAAGGCGGCGCGCGAGCTCGGCAAGGCGGTGAAGCTGCTGCCCAGCGATCACGCGCTGGCCGCGGCCTACGGGCGCGCGCTGGTGCGCGCGGGCGATCCGGGCGCCGCCGAGTG
>CAZNCQ010000460.1:0-4396 GCA_964571275.1 uncultured Myxococcales bacterium | reverse complement strand
TGGCGCAGATGGGCGTCGACGCGGTCATCGATACCATGCGCCGCCTCGGCATCCGATCGGCGCTGCCCCATTCCTTGTCGCTGGCGCTGGGCACGGCTGACCTGACGCTGGAAGAGGTCGCGTACGGCCTGGCGACGTTCCCGGCCGGCGGCGAGGAGGTGAAGCCGGTGATGATTCGCCGCGTGGTCGACGCCGACGGACGCGTGCTGGAGGAGCACACGGCCCACGCGCCGCGCGCGCGCAAGATATCGGCGGAGACGGCCTATATCGTGACCGACCTCATGAAGGGCGTGGTCGAGATCGGTACCGGCAAGGGAGCGCGCGCGCTCGGCCGCCCCGCCGCCGGCAAGACCGGCACATCGACAAACTATCGTGACGCCTGGTTCTTCGGCTTCACGCCGGATCTGCTGTGCGGCGTCTGGATCGGGCGCGACGATTTCAAGCCGATCGCTCACGACGCCACCGGCGGCCAGGTCGCGCTGCCGGTGTGGTTGTCGTTCATGCGCCAGGCGGTCAAGGGCATGCCTGTGCGTGATTTCCAACCGCCGCCGGGGATTGTCTTCGCGCGGGCGGACCCGGAAAAAGGACTGCCCGCCGCGCCATCGAAAGCGGGGAGCCGCCTAACGCCCTTCAAACGCGGTACGCTTCCTCCGCTATTCAGGAGCGCCGCCTATGGAGCCCGATTCTCAGATGACCAGTTCTGACCCGTGCGCCCATGATGATGACGAGCAGCATGGTCACGCGGCGACGCGCATCGGCCGGCAGTTCGACCGCGCGCGCGAGGTCCGGCGTGTCTTCTGGATAACCCTGGGGCTGAACGCGGTGGTCGCGATCAGCAAGGCCGGGTACGGCTACATCACCGGGTCGGTCGCGCTCGGAACCGATTCGGTGCACTCGATGCTCGATGGAGCGTCGAACGTGCTGGCCCTGTTCAGCTTGCACTGGTCGACGGCGCCGGCGAACGCGCGCCATCCCTACGGTCACCGCAAGATCGAGATCCTCGCCGCCCTGGGCATCGGCGTGCTCATCGTGATCAGCCTGTTCGAGCTGGCGGGCGCGGCCGTGGAATCGCTGCGCGGGCACCGCGCGCCGCCGCACATCGGCTGGGCTGCCTACGCAGTCGTCATCGGCACGATGGTGATCAACTACTTCGTCACGCGCTACGAGCACGGCAAGGGCCACGAGCTCTCGAGCCACCTGCTGTGCGCCGACGCCCAGCACACCCAGTCGGATCTCTACGCGTCGGCGGCCGTGCTGCTGTCGTTTGTGGCGGTCCGAAATGGGCTGCCCTGGGCCGACGGCGTCGGCGGGCTGGTCCTGGTCGTGCTGGTCGGGCGCGCCGCCTGGCTGGTTTTCCGCGAGAACGTGCCGGTGCTGCTGGACGCCGCCATCCTCGACCCGGCAGGCATCATCGACCTGGCCGGACGGGTCGACGGCGTCGAGAACGTCCACCGGGTTCGGTCACGCGGGATGCGCAGCGCGGTCGAGCTGGACTTGCACATGCAGGTCGCCCCCGACACCAGCGTGATCGACGCCCACCGGCTGGCGAGCCAGATCGAAAACGACCTGAAGCTAAAGTTTCCCGAGCTATCCGACGTGGTAATTCACATCGAACCGACACCACCTACCAACCCCCCCTTTTCACCGCCGGTCAGACCACCGCGGCCCCATGCCGAGGCGACGAGCGAGGCGACCGGCCGAGCCGAGCCCGACCGACGCCCCAGCGACGATGGCCATGGCCATGGCCGTGGGCTCGGCCGCGGGCACCATCACCACAAACATTAATGATGAAAAGCGCTCCAATCCGCGCCCCAATCTCCGAGGATTCGCCAGACGACCTGTACGACTTGCGGCAGGGCTCGCAAGACGATCTCCAGGCGAATCTCGACGTCCCGAGCGGAGGTACCGTGCCGGTTGGATTGCTTGACACCCTGGGCCGCACCGTTAAGATAGCGGCCTCACGTCTTACCCAGAATCAGCCGAGCAGTGCTAGTGGGACGCCGAAAAAGAGTTCAGTCACGGCCCAAAACAGCCGAAACAGTCAGCAAACGTCAACATCAAACGTTGCCCTTTCAACCCTGAGAGTCGATTGCGGCGCTGACAGCGCACGCGAAAGGTAGAGGAAGAGATGCAAGGACTCGCCCAGTTCTTAGAGCAAGGCGGAACGCTCATGTACGTCAACCTGGTGGTTTCGATCATCGCGTTGGCGATCATTGTCGACCGCGCAATCTTCTTCCTGGGGAAGGGCTCCGTGAACGCGCGTGCCTTCCTGGAGCAGATCCGCAAGCTCGTGCTCGCCAACAACATCGACCGCGCCGTGAAGCTCTGCTCGGCGACCGAGGCGCCGGTGGCCCAGGTCGCGCGCGCGGGCCTGCAGCGCATCCACCGCGGTGAGATCGCGATGGCGCAGTCGATCGAAGAGACGCTCGTCGACGTGACGCCGCTTCTGAAGAAGCGCGTGCAGATCCTCTGGTCGATCGCCAACATCGCCACGCTGGTCGGCCTCCTCGGCACCGTCGTCGGTCTGATCCGCGCGTTCGGCGCGGTCTCGGCCGCGAAGCCGGAGGAGCGGTCGTCGCTGCTCGCGAAAGGCATCTCCGAGGCGCTCAACAACACCGCGATGGGTCTCGGCATCGCCGTCACCTGCATCATCGCGCACGCGTTCCTGTCGTCGGCCTCGAAGAAGCAGGTCAGCGACCTGGAGGGGTTCTCGCTCAAGCTCGAGAATCTGCTCGCCGAGTCGGCTCAGGGTGGCGCGGCGGCGAAGGCGTAGCGGTCCGGCTCCGATCACGGTTCAGGGTCCACCCACGATCCAACTCCACCCAGTGCAAGGTCCAACGCAATGACCAGAAGCCAAGTCCGCGCGGCAATGCGCCGGATGCGAGACCACCACGAGGAGGCGGAAGAAGAGCACGGCGAGATCAACCTCGTCCCGTACATGGATATCGTCACCAACATCATCATCTTCCTGCTCGCGTCGGTGGTGAACCAGGTCGCGCTCGGCAACGTGAACGTCAGCGTCCCGACGCTGGCCAGCGGCGCCGGAGCCGCCGAGGAAGACAAGCCGGACAAGCCGCCGCTGAACCTGACGGTCTCGGTGGGCGCCACCGGATTCACGGTCGCGGCGTCGGGCGGCGTGCTGCCGGTGATTCCGAAGCTGCCGACCGGCCAGTACGACTACGCATCGCTGACGGCGAAGCTGCAGGAGATCAAGTCGGCGCCCGACAACGCCGACGAGACCAAGGCCAACTTCAACGCTGACGCCATCATTCCTTACGACGTCGTCGTGGCGACACTGGATGCCATGCGACAAAACAACGACGGAAAAGTGCTCTTTCCCGACGTTGCGTTCGCGGCGGGGATTCTCTGATGCCGATGCTCACCGAACAGATGTCGCGGCTGGCCGGCAAGCGCGCCATCCGTGGCTTCGCTCGCAAGCTGGCCGAGCCTGACGTCGTCAAAGACCTGAACATCACCCCGATGATGGACATGATGACCATCATCCTGGTCTTCCTGCTGAAGACGTTCTCGTCGAGCACGTCGACGATCACGTTCGATCAAAACCTGCAGGTTCCGAAGTCGATGACCCAGCTCAAGCCCAAGGAGGCTGTCTCGGTCACCATCACCAAGAAGATCGTGCTCGTCGAAGGCGACGCCATCGCGCCGATCAACAACGGCAAGGTCGACCCGGCGGTGAAGCGCGACGGCGAGAACGGCTACTACATCACGCCGCTCGTCGACGTGCTGGAGAAGCACTCGCGCAAAGAGAAAAAGGTCGCCGAGCTGACCGGCCAGAAGTTCGAAGCACAGCTGATGATCGTCGCCGACCAGACGACTCCGTACCGTCTCCTCACGGAAGTGCTCTACTCGTGCGGTCAAGCCGGCTACGCGAACTACCGGTTGTTAGTTCTCAAAGCGCGCGACTAAGAGCGGCGTTCGACCCACGAGGGGCGCGACGAGTTCGGGGCGCCGGATTTTTCTCGGGCGTGCGGCTCCAGACTGCCCCGCCTTTACATCGCGGAATCTTGCCGGTATACAGGGCCGCGCCCAACTGACTTCTGGAGACCCTCGCCGATGAAGCGACTCGCTCGTTCCGCTGCCGTCAGTGTATTCGCCAGCGTGATCCTGGCCGTGCTGACCTTGCTTGCCGCGCCCTCTGCCTGGGCGCAGGAAGCAGGGGCGCATCACGGCGGGGAAGCCAGCCTCGTGCTGCCCGACATGGGCAAGGTCACGTTCCTGGGCGGCATCCCGGGCAACACGCTGCTCACGGGCGGGATCCTCGTCTGCTTGCTGGGCCTGGCGTTCGGCCTGGTGATCTACACGCAGATGAAGAACCTGCCCGTGCACAAGTCGATGCGGGAGATCTCGGAGCTGATCTACGAGACCTGCAAGACCT
>CAZNCQ010000459.1:0-4403 GCA_964571275.1 uncultured Myxococcales bacterium | reverse complement strand
GCCGACTGGTTCAGGTTCATGAAGTCCATGTCGATCTCGCCCCAGGGCAGCTCGCGATTGAACTGTGTGTGCAGGTGGGCGAGCGGCTTGCCGAGCCGGGTCAACCCGGCGATCCACATCTTCGACGGCGAGAACGTGTGCATCCAGGTGATGACGCCCGCGCAGGCCGGCGACGAGTTGGCCTCGAGGCACACCTTCAGGATCGCATCGGGATCGGTCAGCGTCGGCTTCACGACCACGCGCGCGGCAATCTTGCCCGACCGGTCCAGCGACTCGGCGATGGTTCGAGAGTGCTCGGCGACCTGCTTCAGCGTCTCGTCGCCGTAAAGGTGCTGGCTACCGGTCAGAAACCACAGCTCGTTCTTTCTCAGATCGATCATGACAGCCTCACTCTCGATACGTTCAATGCGTCAGCTCGCGCGCGACGAACGCACCCAACGCGAGGTATTCATTGTAGAGCGCATCGTACCGAGTTGCCATCTCCGGATCGGGCCGGTAGGACCGCTCGGTTCCCGCCGACATCGCGCGTTGCGCGTGCGAAACGCTGGGATGCAGGCCGGCCGCGGCCGCGGCGAACATGGCCGCGCCGAGCGCCACCGCCTGGTCGGCGCCGGAGACGGCGATATCCATGTTCATCACATCTGCCACCGTCTGCATGACGAAGGGACTCTTCTTCGCGACGCCGCCGATGGCGATCGCGCCCGTGATCTCGATCCCCGACGACCGAAAGCGCTCGACGATCGCGCGCGAGCCGAAGGCGGTCGCTTCGACCAGCGCGCGGTAGAGCCTCGGCGCGTCCGTCCCGAGCTGGATGCCGGTGATCGCGCCTTTGAGCCGCTGGTTGGCGTCCGGCGTCCGCCGCCCGTTCATCCAGTCGAGGGCCAGGACCGCGCTCTCACCCGGCGGAATGGCCAGCGCGGCGCGCTCCAGCTCCGGGATGATCCGATCGGTCCACTCCACAATCAGCCGCTCGCGCGCGGCGGGATCCGCGGGGCCGAGCTCAGCGGGCATGATCGCGAGCGGCCAGCACAGCAGCTGCTTGAACCACGCATAAACGTCACCGAACGCGGATTGACCCGCTTCGTAGCCGATCGCGCCCGGAAGCACCGAGCCGTCGACCTGGCCGCAGATGCCGGGCACCAGCGTCTCCGGTTGCTCCGTGCGCGGCGCGATCAAGATGTCACAGGTGCTGGTCCCCATCACCTTGAGCAACTGGTACGGCTGGATGCCGCCGCCGACGGCGCCCATGTGCGCATCGAACGCACCGACGGCAACCACCGCCGTGCGCGGAATGCCGAGCTTGTGCGCCCATTCGTCGCACACGGTTCCGAACGGCGTATCAGAAGTCCACGTTTCGGTGCCCAGCGACGCTTTCAGCTTGGGCAAGCGCGGATGGAGCTTGGCGAGAAACTCGTCGGACGGGTAGCCGCCAAACTGCGCGTGCCACATCGCCTTGTGTCCGGCCGCGCAGCGGCTGCGCCGGATCTGCGCAGGGTCTCGGGTTCCCGTGAGCACCGCGGGGATCCAGTCGCAGTGCTCGAGCACGGTGACCGCCGCTTCCGCCACCGCCGGGTTCGTCTCCATCACGCGCAGGACCTTGGCCCAGAACCACTCGGACGAGTAGATGCCGCCGACGTACTTGGTGAAGTCGACCTTCCAGCCGTGCGCGAGCGCATTGATTCGCTCGGCCTGGACGACCGAGGTGTGGTCCTTCCAGAGGATGAACATCGCGTCCGGATCGTCTTTGAACGCGGGCAACAGCGAAAGCGCCGTACCCTCCCGGTCCGCCAGCACCGGCGTGGATCCCGTCGTATCGACGGCGATGCCGGCGACCCGCGAAGCGACGCCGTCACCGGCCTCTCGCAGCGCGCCGGCGATCGCCGCCTGCATCGATTCCAGGTAGTCGAGCGGATGCTGGCGAAACCGGTTGGCCTGCGGGTCGCAATACAGACCCTCGGCCCAGCGGCGATAGTTGACGACACAGGTGCCCGCCACGTCGCCGTCCGAGGCGCCGACCACCAGCGCTCGGACGGAGTCCGTCCCGAAATCGACGCCGACGACGAAAGAATGGGTCTTCATGAACCGGACCCCTTGCGATGAAACCAGGGCGATGTCAGAAAGCGACTTCGGCTTGGAGCTTGACGACGTTCTCGTCGGCCTTCGTGCCCTGGTACGGCCCCGATTGCAGGACGTTGCTCCCCGCGACGAGAGGCTGTTGCCAGGGCCACGCCCCACCGAGCACCATCTTGTCGCCGTACCAGTATCGCGAGTACTGGAGATAGATGCGTTCGGTCGAGAGGAAGTGCGACGAGACGATGATCCGCGGCGTGACGGCGAGGAACTGTAGCGCGGGGTGGTCGATGTCGTAGTTGACGAAGTCACCGCGGAGCATGAGACCGAGCCAGGTCGCAACCTGCACGGTTCCGTCCGCGCCCGCCTTGAACTGCTTGATGCTGCTTTGCGGGATGCTAGCCGTCGCGCTCCCCATGGGGGGCGTCGGCAAATTGAGACTGGCGTCCGCGAGGAGTCCGAACACGCTGAACATGAAATCGGGCAGAGCCCCCGGCGCCTTGCCCTGGATGTTCGAGAGCGAGTTCTCGTACATAAAGCCGAGATTGAACATCGATCCGCTGCCGGTGTCGACGTCAGTGTTGCCGACGAACCCCAGGTAGTTCGTGGCAAGGCCCGCGCCGCCCAGTGAATGCATGACCTCGGTGCCCCCGTTGTCGAGCGCCCAGCCGTTTCGGACGCTGATGAACGACGGGGATAACCAGAAGTGACCCACACGGGGAAGACGGACGTGTGCTTCGGCGCCGATGACGGTCACATGAGCCTTCTCGGCCTCACTGAAGGACTTGCCCGTCACCATCGACTGATTCCATTTGTTGGGGTCCGCGGTCCACATGGTGTTGAAGTGAACTGAGGCGTCGAGGACGTTGTTGAAGAGGAATTGGGCGTTCCAGTACGTCAGCAAGTCGACCGCCACGATGGATCCGTAGAATGGAGGGGCACCGGTGTTGAAAGAGCCGTCCCGGTTGGTGCCGAAACCCTCGGTAAGGACCAAAGTGAGATCCGGGTTGAGCGGGACCGTCAGCTTCAGTTGCTCGCCCATCTGGCGGAATCGCCCGAGCGTATAGGTGTCGTACTTCTCAAAGTATCCGAACCGCGGCCACCATGCCCCCGCCGTCAGCGCGATGTTCGGGTTGACGCCAGCGGCCTGGAAGTCAGTGTCGAGGGCGACATAGGCCAGACCCGGCGCCCAGGCCGCGTCGTAGTTTCGAAAACCGACCGCGTCGAACCAATAGCCCATCCACCCGACCGCCGCGTCGACGTGTTTCTTCTTCGCGTGAATGAAGAACTCTGCCCAGTCCTGCTCCTGCAGTCGCGTGTAGGCAAAGCTGTAATAGTTGAAATCGATCACCCGATTCGGCCCGTACGACACTTGTGTCTGGTTCGGACCGATCAACTTGCCGTACGTCGGACTGCCGACCGTCTGATCGAGGCTGTCGGGGCTCGGACGCGAGCTGATGCCCAGGGCCATCGGCGCCCGGAAATAGCCGCCGATTTCCGTGTGCCAACCGCCGGGTTGATCCGCTTCGGATTTCACCTGAGACGGGGCAACCGCCGGCGGCAGAGCGGTCGGTTGCGCGGTTGGCGGGGGTGCCTCGGACGTGCTTTCAGCCGCGGGCTCCTGCGCCGCGACCGGAATGGAGACGAGGCTTCCCCCCAATATCAACGAGACAAGCGATTTGCGCAGCATCCCGGCAGCTCGGTTTACTGGCCGTACTTCGCAGCGGCGATGCTGCTCTGGATGGAGTTGATGGTCGCCGCCGACGCAGCCCCGCTCGCCATCACGCCTTCGTACCAATATCCTTCGGACTGGTTGCTGTTGTCCCCGCCGGTACCGAGGATGATGGACCCCTGCTTCTTCATGGGGACATAGCCATTGAGCGTCGGACGAATTCCGTCGTACATGGTCTTCAGCGTACTGGTGGACGTTGCATCGCCGCCATAGATTGCGAAGCGGCCGCCCGCCTTCGCGGTCGGCGAAGACCCGCATCCAGCGACTCCGGTGCAAGAGTCGCCCACTACCACCGCCGTGACGTAGTTGAAGTGGAGGGCCGTGTTGCTCAAGATCGTTTGGGTGTTCGAGGGATTGGTGGTCGAGAATCCTGCAAAGAGGCCATTCTCGAGGTCGGCCTCGACCCACGGGTTGGGGGTGGGTACCTGACTGGAGACGCGACCGCCTTCGGCCCCGAGGTCCCAGGCGACGCCTCCGCCGAAGTACACCGCTTCCATCGTACCGTTGCCGTCGTCGTTCGACGTGGTTTCTGCATTGCCGTAGTCGAAGCAGCACCCGTTGATCAGGTTGCTCTGGCTGGTCACCATGTACTCGGTCTCGG
>CAZNCQ010000458.1:0-4454 GCA_964571275.1 uncultured Myxococcales bacterium | reverse complement strand
TTCGCGCTGGTGATGGCCGACAAGAGGTGGGGCGGTCGCGGGTCGCTCGCGACCAGCTACCTCGACGCCGCGAAGAAGCAGATCGGGCTCATCTGGACCAACGAGGTCGACCACAACCTCGGCGACGTGCTCGCGCCCGGCGATCAGTTCGGGGGCGCGCAGATCATCAACATCTCGTACCTGGCGCCCGCGTACTACCGGATCTTCGGCAGGGTCACCGGCAACGTCGACGACTGGAACCGCGTCGTCGAGTCGAGCTACCGCGTGCTCGAGGCCGCGCTCAACATGGCCAACGGCAACGCCACCAATGGCCTCGTGCCCGCCTGGTCGACGCCGGCCGGCGTACCGATGGCGCCGCCGGGCAAGCCGACCAACTACCAGCTCGACTCGTGCCGAACGCCGTTCCGCATCGCGCAGGACGACTGCTGGTTCGCCGAGCCGCGCGCGCTCGCCTACGTGCAAAAGATCAGCGGCTTTTACGCGGGCATCGGCGCGACCCACCTGGTCGACGGCTATGCGCTCGACGGCACGCCGATGCCCAACACCGGGCTCGCCCTGGCTGCCTTCGTCGGGCCGGCCGGCGTCGCCGCGATGGCCACGCCGCCCGACTTCAAGCTGCGCGACGACGCCTACGCCGCGGTCGCGTCGCTGACGCTGCTCGGCGACAGCCTCTACTACAACGAGTCCTGGACCGTGCTGTCGCTGCTGATGATGACCGGGCACCTGGCGGATCTGACGACCACCAAATGACGTTCAATCGAGGCGCGCGCCAATTTCGCAAGGCTTGCCCTCTCCCCTAACCCTCCCCCGAGTACGGGGGAGGGGACCGGCGTTTCACGGCTCTCTCTCCCGAGTTCCCGCCCCTCCCCCGAGTACGGCGGACGGGACCGGCGTTTCTCCGACGACAAGCTCCCCTCAGGCCCCCTCTCCCGGTCCGGCGGGGGAGGGTCGGGGTGGGGGCAGGCCTTGCGCGAGATCGCGCTCGGGCAGCCGATCGCGCTACGCGTTTCGGCTGCCGCCGCGGCACAGCGCCGTGAACGCGCTCGCCTTCGCTTCGGTCTCCGCCAGCTCGGCGGCGGGGCGCGAGTCGGCGACGATGCCTCCGCCGACGGACAGCGTGAGGCGATCGCCGCGCACGAGCGCCGTGCGGATCGCGATCGAGAGATCGAGATCGCCCGCGGCGCCGAGCCAACCGGTCGCGCCGGTGTACGGGCCGCGCCGCACCGGCTCGAGCTCCTCGATGATCTCCATCGCGCGCTTCTTGGGAGCGCCGGTGATCGAGCCGCCAGGAAACGTCGCGCGCAGCAAGGCGGCGAGGCCGATGTCGCGGCGCAATCGCCCGCGAACCGTCGTCACCAGGTGAAACACCGTCGGCAGCTCCATCACGCGCGCCAGACCCTCGACGGTGATCGAGCCCGGCACCGACACGCGCCCGAGATCGTTGCGCTCGAGATCGACGATCATCACGTGCTCGGCGCGCTCCTTGGGGGACGCCAGCAACTCCGCGCGCTGCCGGCTGTCGAGCTCAGCGCCACGCGCCCGCGTCCCCTTGATCGGCCGCGTCTCGATGCCACCGCGGCCGTCGGCGCGCAGGAACCGCTCGGGCGAGTTGCCGATCAGCTGATCGCGTCCGCCATTGCGCGCGAGCCAGATCGCGTGTGGCGCCGGGGCGACCGACCGTAGCGCCTGCGCGAGCCAGATCGCATCGCCTGGGCCCACGGCCGCCGACAGTCGGCGCGCCAGGTTGACTTGATAGGCGTCCCCCGCGGCCAGATATCCGAGGATGCGGTCAACGGCGGCCAGGTAGCCCGCGTCGCTGTTCTCCGCGCGCAGCGGCGAGAACGCGGGTGGTTCCACCGGCTTCGCGCGCGCCAGACGATCCGCCAGCCGCCGCGCCGCCGCGTCGTCGCGCGCGAGGATCCGCGCCGCTCCAGTCTCGGCGTCGCGCATCCAGATCGCGTCGTAAAAGCGAAACTCGAGCTCGGGCCAACCGTGGTCGTCAGCGGCGCGGGACGGCAGCGCGATCCAGCGCCGCGCGAGATCGTAGGAAAGGAAGCCGACGCCGATGGGCAACCCTGGCGGCGGCGTCTCCGACGGCGCGCCCGCGTCGGCCCAGGCGCGGCGCTCGGCGCGCCAGGCGTCCTCCAGCGCGTCGACGTCGCGTCCGCCGGCGTCGCCGACGACCCGCACCGGATCGCAGCCGACGTAGTCGAACGCGACCCCCACGTCGGCATCGGGCCCCGGCGATGCGAGCCAGAACGGATCAGCGCCGCGCGACGCGCGTCGGGCGGCGTCGGCGGGCTCGAGCGACTCGGCGCCGAACGCGATCACGCGGCGGCGCGCGGCTGGCGCAACACCGCGCTGAAGAAGTCGCGCAGGTACTGCGCGCCCGAGACCAGCGACGCCGCCATCGAGATGTAGAGGACCTTGAGCCCGACCTTGTGATAGTCGACGGCGATCGACGTGCCCAGGGCCGGGTAGCGGAAGTAGATCAGGAGCATCATGATCGCCACCAGCTGCAGCGCGGTCTTGATCTTGCCGCCGTCGCTGGCGGCGATCACCAGCCCCTGCGCGGAGGCGACGCTGCGCAGGCCGTTGATCGCGAAGTCGCGCGCGAGCAGCACCACGACCACCCAGGCCGGCACGCGTCCGAGCTCGACCATGAACACCAGGACGGCGGTGACGATCAGCTTATCGGCCAGCGGATCGAGAAACTTGCCGAGCATGCTCACCTGGCCGCGGCTCCGCGCGAGGTAGCCGTCGAGCGCGTCGCCGGCAGCGGCGCCGAGATACAGCAGGCTGGCGATCAAGCTTCGCAGCGGGCTGAAATTGTCGATAAAAAGCAGCACGAACGGCACCAGCGCGACGCGCCCCATGGTGACCAGGTTCGGCAGGTTGGTGAATTCTCGACGCAGGTTCGCCATTCAGACAGAGCTCCTTCGGGCTTCCAGAAGCAGGACACCGTCCCCCTCGCACACGATCTGCAGCGGCCCTTCGCGCCGCGGGCGGTGCGCGACCACGCGGCCGACCCAGCCGAGGAGCGCGCCGCGCGAAACCCGCGCCGGCGCGTCCTCGCTCACGCGGACCGCCGCCGGCAACCCGCCCAGCTGCAACACGACCTGGCCGCGCCCGCGGAACTGCAGCAGGCGGAGACCGTCGCCGGGGATGCGGCCCGCCTCCCACGACACCGAGCCGTCGAACGCCAGCACGCGATCCTCGCGCACGTACAGGATGTCCTCGTCGAGCGTCAGCGCAGCCCAGCGCTGGCTGGTGCCCGACACCCAGACCTCGCCCGTGCCGGTCAGGCGATAGAACGGGCGCAACGGCGAGCCGAGCCACTCGCCGCTGGGACGGCCGCGCACGCGACGCACGGCGCGCTCGCCCTCGGCTGCGCCGACGCTGGCCATCGCGGCGTCGGCGCGTACGTGCGCTCCATCGCGCACCGAGAGCCGGATCGGCGCGCCCGCCTTGACCATCGCCGCCAGCCCGTTGCCGGGGCTCAAGCCGAGCGAGGACATCACGAACGACACCATCGGCACGGCACGCGTCTCGGCCGAGCGGCGCGCGACGGCGTCGTTCCACGAGGAGATCAGCGAGACCTGCGACCGCGACCCCGCGCGCACAGCGGAGGCGGGCGCTGCGGGCGGCGGCTCGAGCGGTGGGGCCGCCTGCGCCGGCGGCTCGGCCGCGGGAGCGGCCGTCGGCGGCGCGTCGGAGATCGCGGTCGGCGGGTGCGCGGCCTCGAGCTCGTCGGCGACCGCGTCCTGCCCGGCGCGCCGAAACGCCGCCGCCGCCGCGACCGCGTCACCGAAGCGGGTGTACGCGTAGCCGAGGTAGCTCCACGACCGTTTGTCGTCGGGCGCCAGGTGCGCGGCCATCTCCAGCTCGGCCACCGCCTCGTCGGCGCGCTCGGCCTTGAGCGCCAGCAAGCCCAGGTTGCGGCGCACCGCCGGATCGTTGGGCGCGCGGTCCGCGATCTCGCGATAGGTCGCGCGCGCGTCGTCGAGGCGGCCGACCTTGAACCGCACCAGCGCCAGCAGGTTCAGCGCGCGCAGATCACCGGGCACGCGCGCGAGCGCGCGCAGCACCTCGGCCTCGGCCTCCTCGTAGCGCTGGGCGGCGACCAGGCTGCCGGCGCTGGCGATGTGCTCGGCGAACTCGGGATCGGGCGCGCCGTGCATCGGACCCTGCGCCGGATCCTGGCCCCTGCCCGACGGGCCGCTCGGAGTCGAGGACACGCCCATTACCGTTCGGCCATGCCGGCGGCGCTGGGCGCCGCCTGGCGATAGCGATCGTAGCGTCGCATCACCGCGGTCACGTAGGCGCGCGTGGTCTCGTAGGGCGGCATGCCGCCGTATTTCTCGACGGCGTTCGGGCCCGCGTGATAGCCGGCGATGACCTTGATCTTCTCGTCGTACGAGCAGACCAGCGTTCGCTCGCCGCCCTCGGCCTCG
>CAZNCQ010000457.1:0-4461 GCA_964571275.1 uncultured Myxococcales bacterium | reverse complement strand
CCCATGACCCTGGCGAAAACGTCTGCCGCTGGCCCCATGTGCCTGGCGACCGACACCCGGCTACGGTGTCACTTGCGCGACCGAGGCACTGCGCTGGGCCCGCGAGCGCTTCGGGCCCGAGGTGCGACTGCACCTGCGCGGACATTCCGAGGGCTCGCCGATCGCGCTCTACGCGTACGAGGCTCTGCTCGACCGCGATCCCGTCCTCGCCTCTCGGATAGAGACGCTGGTGCTGAGCGGTCTCGCCCTCGAACCCCTCGCCAACATCTTGGAACACCAGCTCGCTTCGATGCCCGACGGTGTTCGGGTGCGGCAGGCGCCGGCATCGTGCGACTGGGCCGTGCTCGAGAAACGCATGGGTATCTCCTGCACATACGTCGAAGACGGGACCCGACGCCCCGCGGGCCGCGCGATGTTCGAGCGCTTGGCTTCCCGCGCCGCCATGGCCCGGTTCCACGTCTTTCAAGGGACCCACGACTGGAATACGCCGATGGCGCCGGCCCGCGCGCTCGAGGCCTGGAATGCGTCGACCGGGCACCTCCGGACCGCGTTCCGCTATTACGACGGTGGTCACGCGGGAACCGATGCGGCGCGGGACGAAATGGCGCAGCTGCTGGCATTCATCGCCTCCGAATGACGACATCCACGGGCCGCTACCGAGGGGGACCTGCTCCGCGGGAATTCTTTCGGAGCCACGCTGGTAGGAAGGGCCACCATGGACGATGGCCTCGTGCAGTGAGCGCCTTTAGAAATCAATCCATGAGCTCTCCTCACGATCGCGGTTCCGTCCCGCCACGGCCGAAGCGCACGGCGAGGATCTTCGCGCTGGCGGTGTTCGCGCTCGGCAGCATCGCCGTCCAAGGCTGCGCCGAGCTGCACGAGGTCGCGACCGCGCTGCGCGAGACGAGCGACTTCGCGCCGACGAGCGACCCACGGGTCTTCGCCGAGCCCGGAAACGAGACGCTGACCGCCGCGACGGCCGCCGCGGTTCCCGGTGCCATCCGCCGCGTCGAGGATGCGCTCGGCGGCCCTTTTACGATCCCGGTGCGGATCTACGTCTGCGCGACGATCGACAGCTACAAGCGTTTCACCAATAGCGAGCGCTCCGGCGGCAACACGACCATCGCGAAGAAGATCTTCATCTCGCCCAAGCCCGAGAACACGCCGCAACGGATTCCCGCCGTCGTGACGCACGAGCTGACCCACCTCCACGTCGCCCAGCGGCTGGGTCTGTGGCGGACACGCGGGCTCCCGTCATGGTTCAGCGAGGGACTGGCCGCGTTCGTCTCCGGCGGCGGGGGCGCCGAGGGGGTGACGGAGGCGGACGCCGCGCGCGAGATCCGGGCCGGTCACCTTCTCACGCCAGGATACTCGCGCAACCAGACTGCCTCGAGCTTCGGCCTGCCCGCGCACCTGTTCTACCGGCAGGCCGCCATGTTCATTGGGTACCTCAAGGACCGCGATGCCTCCGCGTTCCGGCACTTCATGACGAGCGTCGAGGAGGGAACCGCCTTTCAGCGCTCCTTCGAGGACGCCTACCGCGCCGACGTCGGGACGGCCTGGGGCGCGTTCGTCGCGCAGCTCAATGACCCTCGGGTGCCGCCCGTGGGCCAGTAAGGACTTCAAACCGACAAGTTGTGGAAGCGCCGGGAGTCGAACTTAAGAGGCCGAAACCAGAAACCCAAAGCGGGACGCGACCTTGGCCGGTAAGTCCGCGGAGGTAGCTGGAAAGTCGAGACGAGTGGAGTCGGGTCGAGACGGGGAGATCGCAGTCGCGCAGCATGGTGACGGCACGCCTGCGGCACGCCGAACCGATCCAGGCGCCCCGCGGAGCCCTCGGCTTCAGTGTCGGCGGATCATTTTGATCTTCTTCGCCGGAGACGCCGTGGTGTTCCGCATCGCAGATCGAACGTCGCCCCGGTCGGTCAATTCCAGGACGTGGGCGCGGAGCACTGTTGCGAGGACGAGCTTCATTTCGTAAAGGGCGAACGCGGCGCCGAGGCAGCGGCGCGACCCGCCGCCGAACGGAAGGTAGTCGAATGGCCCGTAGTCGCGTCCGAGGAAGCGTTCGGGAGAGAACTGGTCAGGGTCCGGGTACAGATCGGGGCGCATGTGAAGGGCGACGATGTTGATCCCTACGGACAGTCCCGCGGGCAGCGTGTGCCCTTTGAGAGTCAGGTTGGAGCGCAACGTTCGACCGATCAGCGGTGCGACGGGATTGAGACGCAGCGCCTCGGAACAGACCGCGGCCAGAAACGGCAGCCGCGTCACCGCGACAGGGTCGGTCTCCTTGCCCATCCCGCACAGCTCGTCGAGCAGCCGCTCTTTCACGGAGGGATTGCGGTGAATGTGGAAGAACGCCCAGGTGAGCGCGCTCGCGGTCGTCTCATGGCCGGCGCCAATGAGGGACACCATCTGCTGGAGAATCTCCTCGCCACCATATGCCGTCCCGTCGTCCTTGCGCGCGGCGATCAGCGTGCTGAGGAGGTCGTGCCTCTGATTGTCCCTCGCGCGCCGAGCCGACACTTCCTGCTCGAAAAGCGCCGCCGCCGCCGCCGCGCGCCGCCGAAACCGTGCCCACGCGCTCAGGCCGAGCATGGACCGGCGCAACCCCGGGATGAACATGAACGACGGCTTGAGTGCCTGGATCGTCTCGAGGATGGCGCCCTTGAATATGGCGCGCGTGCCGGGCTCGCCGAGCCCGAGCACGATCTCGAGAATCACCTCGAGCGAGATCGCCCGCATCGTGTCTTCGATGACGAACGGCCTGTCGTGAGGCCAGCGTGCCGAGTGCTCGTTGGCGATCCGGGCGATGACCGCGCCATAGTCGTGGAGTCGCTCACCGTGGAACTGCGGGTTGTAGAACCGCCGCATGGCGCGGTGGGGCTCGCCGCTCAACAACATGAGATTGTTCGCGCCCAGAACCGGGCCCAGGAGCTCGGCGCCGATGGCGCTGTAGATGGCGGGGTCGGCGGTGAGGATCTCTCGTATCCCCGTCGGATCTCCCGTGACGACGACCCGTCCGAAAAACGTCGGCCAGGTGAATGGGTCGCCGTAGCGGGCCGGCGTGTCGAGCAAGGTCGCGGATGGATCGCGAAGGTAGGCGCACGAAATCGGCGTCGATGTCGTCCTCTCCCCGAGTTCGCAGAAACCGTTTGATGTCTGCCTTCGTACCCAGCCAGTCTTCCGTCGGTGAGCTCTTCTTGAAGGCGGCGACGACCTCTTCGAGCGTTCCTCCAGCGAGATCGAAGTCCTGGTGAAACCAGCCTCCGACCAGAGCGTCCAGGTAGGGAAAGCTGTCGATGTAGAGGCTCTCCACGAATCACGCTCAGGGGATAGGAAATGCGGTGAGCACGAAGTAGATTTTTCCGTTGCGACTCGTCTTCTCGAGAACGACGAGCACCTTGCTCATCTGGGTGAGTGCGCCCGTGTTGCGAACGACCCCAGCACCGATTGTTCGCGCTGCATCCACCAGTCCCCCTTCGCACTCCCGCCGCCCGCAGCGCCCGCCGAAGCGTCGGGGATGATCTCGTGGACCTTGGCGTTGGTCAGGCCAAGGGTCCGTGGCGGCCAGGCGGGCTGTGACGTCGATCTCGGCTTCGATGTCGAGGTGTGACGCCGGCGCGCGGCCGGCAACCAACCCCGGTTTTCCGAAGGACCGTGACGCGCGTGTCGCAATCCTGTCGGCGATCCTTCCTGCGCGCTGGCGCGCACCAAGGCCTGCGCGAAGGCCCAAGTTTTGCGTTTGCGCAGCCGTCATGGTGAATGGAACGCAGATGATGCGACTGGTGGGAACCGTGGGCGGCCTATTCTTGCTTATTGGTGCCTGCAATAGCGACGCTGCTCCCACTGGCGGCGATGCCAGTCAGGCCAGCGACACTGCGCCCCCTGACGGCGATGCTGGCCAGATCTCCAGTGCGTCCTACGCGATCTGCTTAACCGAGGCGACTACCACGCTCTATCGCGTCGATCGGGAGGCGATGACCTGTACGTTCGTGGTGCTCACGCCAAGCACCCCCTCGTGCCCGTCCGGCGACATGATCAGCAACCTGTGCTTTGCCAGCGCGGGCATCAGCAAGGACGTCGCGGCGTGTGACACCCTGCAGATTCCCTCGAGCGCGGTCACCGCGACCAGCGTCTCCGGCACCTTCACGACCCATGTCGAGGATCCCGCGGGTCCGGGTGGGATTGCCATCGATCTGGCCGAATTCGATCTCGCGCTGACGTTCCCGCCGATCAGCGCCGATCTTCCCACCACCCAGCACCTGGTCGGAACCAGGTGTGTGGTGGCCTGCGTCCGACCGGTTTCCTCCTGCGGGTCCTGAAACGCAAACGATGGGGCAGATGCGGATCCAGCGGTGGATGCGACTCGTGCGGAATCTCCGACGAGATTCCACGACTTTTCGAGTGACCCCATCGGGACTTGAAAACGGCCCGAACGTCACCGGGCCACACTTGGTG
>CAZNCQ010000456.1:0-4489 GCA_964571275.1 uncultured Myxococcales bacterium | reverse complement strand
GCGAGACCGCGACGGGGCAAGGCATCGTCCACTGCATCATCGAGTGGGCGCGCGATCGCCGCTTCGAGCTCAACGGCGCCAGCTACACCGTGCAGGGCTTCGGTAACGTCGGTTCGCACGCGTCGAAGATCCTCGCGCGCACGGGCGCGACCCTGGTCGCGACCGGCGACTACAAGGGCTACATCGCCAACAACCACGGCCTCAATCCCTTCAAGCTCTCCGAGCACGTGCAGCGCACCGGGTCGGTCGCCGACTACCCGGGCAGCACGGCGATCACGCGCGAGGAGTTCTTCGCGACGCACGCCGACATCTTCATTCCGGCCGCGCTCGAGCTGGAGATCGGCGTGCCCGAGGCCAGGGCGCTGAACGTGAAGGTGATCGTCGAGGGCGCGAACGGCCCGACCGAGACCGCCGCCGAACCGATCATCGCCGAGAAGGGAATCGACCTCATCCCCGACATCCTCGCCAACTCGGGCGGCGTGGTCGTCAGCTACTACGAGTGGCTGCAGAACAAGCGCTCGGAGCGCTGGGAGCTGGAAGAGGTCGAGGATCGGCTGGCCAAGCGCATGAAGCGCACGTACCTGGCGGTCAGCGAGTACGCGCAGCTGAAGAAGTGCGACTGGCGCATGGCCGCGATGGGCATCGCTCTGGACCGCATCGCGAAAGCCTATTCGGAACGCGGCATTTTCCCGTAGTGGTGCGCGGCGCGCCGAAAACGGCTGAGCCGTTCGCGGGCGCTCAGACCACTTAATCAGATCCCGCGCGGAAGGCTGCCGGAGCGGCCCGTTTTGCGGAAATTTCGCCGCGCAAGCGCAAGGCCGTTGCGCTCGGGCCTGAAATTGTCCTTTAATCGCCCGCGCATGGACGCACACCGTTGCTTCTCCCGGTTCTGGTCCGTTCTGGCTCTGCTTTTTTTCGTCGCCGTCATGGCCAAGGCGGCTCCAGCGCACGCGCAGGATGCCAATCCGGAGGTCCTGAGCAAGGTCACCAAGCTCAACAAGAAGGCGCTGGACGCCTATCAGAAGCGCGACTACGACTCCGCGCGCGACTTTCTGAAGGAGGCGCTGGATCTGTGCACCAACTCGGGGCTCGACAAGCACCCGATCGCGGCGCGCACGCAGATCCACATCGGCATCGTGCTGATCACGGGCTTCAAGCAGCGTGACGCGGGGATCAAGCACTTCAAGAAGGCGCTGCAGATCCAGCCCGAGATCCAGCTGACCAAGTCGGTGGCGACGCCGGCGCTGCAAGATGCGTTCGAGGAGGCGATGGTCGCCCAGAACGGCGGCGCCGGCGACGACTCGAGCGGAGGCGCGCAGGCGTCGAACGACGACAACGCCGGCGGCGACAGCGCCGGCGGCGACGAGTCTTCGACGCCGCGCCGGAAGGCGCCGCCCAAGAAGAAGAAAAAGCGCAGCGACGACGACGATGACGACAGCAGCGGCACGGTCGCGAAGCGCAAGAGCAAGGGCGACGACGACGGTGACGGCGATGACGACGACGTGGGCCACACCAACAACACCGGCAAGATCTTCGTCGGCGTCAGCGCGGGCGGCGGCTTCGGCATCGCCAGCGGCACCGGCGAGATGTCGTCGACGGTCAAGCACACGCTGGCCAGCGCCGGCTTCGCGCCCGCTCAGCTGATGCAGATCGCGCCCGAGGTTGGTTACTACTTCAGCTCGAACTTGCTCTTTTCGATCCAGGCTCGCTACCAGCTGGTGAGCGGGCTCAACCCGGGACCGACGACCTGCGGCAACTCGGCCTGCTCCACCAACAGCTCGGCGATCGCCGTGTTCGCCAAGGCGACCTACGTCATGGGCGACGCCGACTTCCACTTCTTCGTGGGCGGCTCGCTGGGCGGCGGCACGATCCGCCACGTCAGCAAGTTCCCGGCGGACACGTCGTGCACCCAGGGCGGGCAGGCCGCGAACTGCGTCGACACGCTGGCGTCGGGGCCGTTCCTGTTCGGGCCTAACGTCGGGATCATGTACGACCTCGGCAAGACCGCGTCGATCATCGCGGCGCTCAACACCCAGGTCGGCGTCCCCAAGTTCACGTTCAACGTCGACGCGGACCTGGGCATCGGCCTGAAGTTTTAGGCCACGTACGCGCCGCGGGAGCGTTGACAGCCTCGGTCCTGGCTGATAACCCTACCTGCCTGATAGACAATGACGAGTTTGTCGCGAAAGGCGCGTTACGCGCTGCGCGCGCTCTACGCGCTGGCGAATGACGAGGCACGCGGGCCGGTGCTCATCGCCGAGCTCGCCGAGCGCGAGCACATCCCGCACAAGTTCCTCGAGCTCATCCTCCTCGAGCTGCGCAACGCGGGCATTCTGCGCAGCAAGAAGGGCAAGGGCGGCGGGTATGCGCTGGCGCGCGCGCCGCGCGAGGTGACGCTGGGCGAGATCATCCGCGTCATCGACGGCCCGCTGGCGCCGATCCCCTGCGTCAGCGAGCGCGCCTACGTCCGCTGTGAAGAGTGCGTGAGCGAAGAAGCGTGCGGCACGCGCATGGTGATGAAGGAAGTCCGCGACGCGATCGCCAAGATCCTCGACGGAACCACGCTGGCCGACGTCCGCGAGCGTGTGGCCAAGGTCGGGCGCGGACCGGGCGCGCTGCTCGCCTACAGCATCTGAGCCCCGAGGACGCTGCGAGCGCCGCATGATCCGCACGAACCTCTCACCGACGATGGCCCTCGCGCTGCTCGCGAGCTTGACGCTCTTCGGCGCGCAGTGCAGCCGCGGCAGCGTGCCTGCGGGGGTCAAGCTGCTCAACGTCTCGTACGATCCGACGCGCGAGCTTTACCAGGACATCAACGCGGCCTTCGCCAAGCAGTGGCTGCAGAAGACCGGGCAGACGGTGACCATCAACCAGTCGCATGGCGGATCGGGCAAGCAGGCGCGCGCGGTGATCGACGGGCTCGAGGCCGATCTGGTGACGCTGGCGATGTCCTATGACATCGACGCGATCCAGTCGAAGTCGGGGCGCATCGCCAAGAACTGGCAAGACCGCCTGCCCGACGCCAGCGTGCCGTTCACGTCGACGGTGGTGTTCGTGGTGCGCAAGGGCAACCCGCTCGGCATCCACGACTGGAACGACCTCACGAAGCCGGGCGTGACCGTGGTGACGGCCAATCCCAAGACGTCGGGCGGCGCGCGCTGGAACTACCTGGGCGCCTGGGGCTACGCCGTGCGCGCCAACGGCGGCGACGAGGGCAAGGCCAGGGAGTTCGTGCGCGCGCTCTACCACAACGTGCCGGTGCTCGATTCGGGCGCGCGCGGATCGACGGTGACCTTCGCGCAGCGCGGGATCGGCCAGGTGCTGATCGCCTGGGAGAACGAAGCGCACTTGCTCACGGGCGAGCTGGGCGGCGACAAGTTCGAGATCGTGACGCCGCCGACCAGCATCCGCGCCGAGCCGCCGGTCGCCGTGGTCGACCAGAACGTCGACAAGCACGGCACGCGCGCGGCCGCCGAGGCCTACCTGGCGTTGCTCTACACCGCCCTGGGCCAGGAGATCGGCGCCAAGCACCACTACCGCCCGCGCGACCCGGCGGTGATGCAGCGGCACGCCGGCGAGTTCCCGAACCTGCACCTGTTCACGGTCACCGAGATCGCCGGCGGGTGGCAGAAAGCGCAGCAGACGCACTTTGCCGACGGCGGCATCTTCGATCAGATCTACCGGCCGGGGACATGAGCGCCGGAGTGCCCGCCGAGATGACCGTGCCGTCCGTGCCCGCGCGCGTCCGCCGCCGCGCCAACCGCGGCCCGCTGCCGGGCTTCGGCTTGTCGCTCGGCGTGACGCTGACCTACCTGTGCTTGATCGTGCTGATCCCGCTCGCGGGGCTGGTGTTCAAGTCGGCGGCGCTGACCGCGCACGAATTCTGGCAGGCGGTCAGCTCGGCGCGCGCGCTCGCCGCCTACCGCATCAGCTTCGGCGGCGCGCTGGCCGCCGGCCTGGTCAACGGCGTCTTCGGCCTGGTGCTGGCGTGGGTGCTCACGCGCTACCGGCTGCCGGGGAAGAGCGTGATCGACGCGATGGTCGACCTGCCCTTCGCGCTGCCGACCGCCGTCGCCGGCATCGCTCTCACCGCTCTTTTTGCCGAGGGCGGGTGGATCGGCCGCTTCCTCGAGCCGCACGGAATCAAGGTCGCGTTCGCGCCGGCGGGCGTGGTGATCGCGATGGTGTTCGTCGGGCTGCCGTTCGTCGTGCGCACGGTGCAACCGGTGCTGATGGACATCGACCCGAGCATGGAGGAGGTCGCGGCCACGCTGGGCGCCACGCGCCTGCAGACGCTGCGCCGGGTGATCCTGCCCGCGGTGATGCCGGCCCTGCTGACCGGGTTCGCGCTGGCGTTCGCGCGCGCTCTCGGCGAGTACGGGTCGATCGTCTTCATCTCGGGCAACATGCCGATGCGCACGGAGATCGTGCCGCTGCTGATCGTCACCAAGCTCGAGCAGTACGACTACGCCGGCGCGACGGCGATCGC
>CAZNCQ010000455.1:0-4503 GCA_964571275.1 uncultured Myxococcales bacterium | reverse complement strand
TCGAATTGGACGTCGAATTGAATTTGGGGCTGGCGATCGCCAGGGCGCGGTAGCCGGCCTGACCGTGCCCGGGCGAGCCGACGAGACCCGCCCCCGCCGAGCTGTGCTCGAAGTCGTCGCGCGACACCATGTTCACCGCGCCCGCCGTCGCGAAGTCGCCCTGGCTCGCGAAGTAAGGGCCCTTGGTGATCTCGACGCGCTCGACGACCTCGGGGATGATGAAGTTGGTGTCGGCGAAGCCCTGGCCGTGGGCGTGCGACACGAGGTTGATCGGCACGCCGTCAATCGACAGCGCCAGGTCGGTGCCGTGGTCAGCGTCGAAGCCGCGCAGGAAGTACTGGTTGGCCTTGCCGCCGCCCGAGTGCTGCACCGTCACCAGCCCGGGTGTCACGCGCAGGATGTCCTGCACGCTGCCAATCGGCCGCAGCTGAAAATCGCGGTCCTGCAGCGAGAAGGACGACGCGGCGCTGATCGGCCTCGATCCGAGCACCAGCGTCGATTGATCGGGACCGGTCTGCACGGCCTCGCGCGCGGGCGGCGGCGCCGGAGCGGGCGCCGGCGCCGCAGCCGGCGGGGGCGGTGGCGGCGGCAGTGGCGGTGGTGGCGGCAGGTGGAACTCGTAGGTGAACTGCACCGTCGACGGCACCGCGACGCCGAGCCGCCTGGCGGGATCGAACGTGAAACGCCGTGCCGCCTCCGCCGCCGCCTCATCGAAGCCGTGCCCCGCGGGCCGCGTCACGCGGACACCGACGACGTTGCCGCCGGCGTCGAGATCCAGCTCGAGCCCGACATCGCCCTCGACCCCCTCGTCGAGCGCCGCGGGTGGGAACGGCGCCTCACGGTGCTCGCGCAGCGACGGCGGTGTGATTGACTCAGGTGGCGGCGGCGGAGTCGGCTCGAAGGTGGGTGCGGGTGCCTGCGCGCCCGCCGGTGCGCAGATGAAAGCGCTCGAAAACAGGACACCGAAAACAAGAAGTGCCCGGGTCGCCGCGCGCCTGGATGTCGATTGCCCCGGTAGCATGATTTATTGAAATCGTGCCCCCATAACACAGCCGTGGCGAACCGTGCCACACGAAACGTCGGAGCGCAGCGCGCGGACGTCAGGGGCGTCGGGTGCGTTGCGTACCGGAGCGGCGGCTCGGCGCGCGGGAACGCGCGGGCTCGTGGTCGTGGTCGTGATCGTGTTCGTGCGGGTGCGCGTGTCTGGCTCGCGGCTGCGAAGCGGGCAGGCCCGCGATGATCTCGATGCCGCCCTGCTTCACGCCTCGCATCGCCAGGATCCGGTCCGCGATCGCCTGCAGCTGATCGGAGAAGCCGCGCATCACCACCACCTCCAGGCACAGGTCGTGGGAGAGGTGCACATGCAGCGCCGACCGCACGCCGTCGCCCAGCTCGTGCTGCAGGTCGGTCAACCGGCGGCTGAGATCGCGCACATGATGATCGTAGACCAGCGTCAGCGCGCCCACGGCCTCGACCCCCTTCGGCACCTTGGCGCGCCCGACGGCGCCGCGCGCCAGGTCTCTCAGGAGCTCCGATCGCGTGCAGCCGCGCTCCGCCGCGAGCGCGTCCAGCTGACCGAGCAACGAGCCTTCGATCGCGACGCCGAACCGGACCAGCGGATCCTTCATCCGGTCAGCGAGACCATGGAGATCCCGATCGGGGGCGCCAGATGCGATTCCTCGCCGTTGTTGCTCCTGTGTTTCTCCGCGCGCGGCAGCAGCGTGTAGAGGATCCAGAACAGGATCGCGATCGCCACCAGCGTGACGAACGCAAACTCGACCCCCTTGCCCGAGCGCTTCTGCAGATTTTGGTGGTGATGGTGGTGATGTCGGCGCCGGCGCCGGCGCTGCCTTCTCGAGCCAGAGCCGTCGGGAGATTCGTGTACCTCGACCGACCCGGACACACGATCAGCCACAGCGGCAGACCCGCCACTGGACTCGCTCGAGCCTACCTGACCAGCGACGCCTTTGCTCATGGGGGGCGAAACCCAATCGTGGCTAAACCTTACGCAGTTCCCAGGGCAGCTTCAACACCCTCCTTGCTGCCGAAACCCAATTTGCGTGACGGCGGCCGCAGAGCGGCGGGAATAGGGGCGCTTGCTGGGGCGTTCAGCCTGGGCTAGGCTTCCGCCGGTTTTAGCCCATGCTCGGTCTCGTCATGTCTCTCGTCGTCGCCGTCCCGGCGGCGTTTCCGAGCTCATCGGCTCCGGTCTTCACCTGTGACTCTGACCTTGGCCCCGCGGCGTCATGTGACGAGACGCCGCGCCTGGCCGCGGATACGCCCGACGCCGAAGACCGACAATACGCGACCGAAGCCGTGATCGACTGCCCGACGCCGCCCGCCGCCGACGGCGGGGCAGGCGAATGCGATGGCACGCCGCGCGACGCTTCTTACCGCGCCTCGCGCGACCCCGACAGCGAGCGCTTGCCGGGCAGCTTGCGCCCGGCGCGCCGCGACCACGGCCCGGCCGGAATGCGCGCCGCCTGCGCGGGTGTGCCGTTCGAGGGTCACGACGGCCTCCGCAGCCCGGCTCCGGTCCAGCCGCTGGCGCTGTACGCGGTGCCCGGCCTGCACATCTTCGCTTCGTCGCGCTTCAGCTTGGATTCGCCCGCCGCGCTCAGGACGCGCGGAATTCGGCCGCTCGAGAGACCCCCCCGGGCCTGACGCCCAGGAAAGGGCCTCGGGCCTCCGACCTCCAACGCGTTTCTCCCCGAAGTCCGAGGCCTAACGCCCGAGGCTCGAGGTCGTCTCGACGACAACAGGCCCGTCACGGGTACGGGTATCGATTTTCGTTTTCTCATCCACACGCAATCAGGAGTCCCCCCATGAACAAAGGCACGGTCATCGTATTGTTGCTCGTGGTCGCAGGCGGGTCTTACGGCCTCGCCAAGATCGCGAACAAGGACAGCAGCAGCGGCAAAGAAAAATCAGCCGAGGTCACGGCCGCCAAGGGCGGCGCCGCCGACCCGGCCGTCGGCGACGTCGAACGCTTCCGCGTTCCCATCGAGGGTCCGGTGCGCGGCCCGGAGAACGCGAAGGTCACCATCGTGGCCTTCTCGGACTTCCAGTGTCCGTTCTGCAGCCGCGTGGTCCCGACGCTCGACAAGATCATGAAGGACTATCCGACCCAGGTTCGGATGTTCTTCCGTCACAACCCGCTCCCCTTCCACCCGGATGCGCCGCTCGCGGCCGAGGCTGCGCTGGCCGCACAGGACCAGGGCAAGTTCTGGGAGATGCACGACAAGCTCTTCGCCAACCAGCAGAACATCAAGCGGCCCGACCTGGAGAAGTACGCCGGTGAGCTGGGCCTGGACATGGGCAAGTTCAAGTCGGCGCTCGACTCGTCGGCGCACAAGAGCCGCATCGACGCCGACATGGCGCTCGGCCGGCAGATCGGCGTGCAGGGGACGCCGAACTTCTTCATCAACGGCCGGCCGATCCAGGGCGCCGTGCCGTACGACGACTTCAAGAAGGTGATCGACGACGAGAACGCGCGCGCGGACAAGCTGCTGGCGCGCGGCGTGCCGTTGAGTCAGCTCTACGCGACGTTCATGGCGGCCGCCAAGACCGCGCCGTCGCCGGCGGCGCCCGCTCAGGCCGCCAAGGGCCCGGGCGCCGGTCCCGAGGTGTACAAGGTCGCGATCGGCGACGCCCCGACCCGCGGCAGCCACCAGCCCAAGGTCACGATCATCGAGTTCTCCGACTTCCAGTGCCCCTACTGCGGCCGCGTCACGCCGACGCTGGAGACCGTGCTCAAGGACTACGGCAACGACGTGGAGCTCGCGTTCCGCCACAACCCGCTCCCCTTCCACAACAACGCCATGATCGCGGCCGAGGCGGCCGAGGCGGCGCGTGACCAGGGGAAGTTCTGGCAGATGCACGACAAGCTGTTCGCGAACCAGGGCGCGCTCGATCGGCCGAACCTCGACAAGTATGCGCAGGAGCTCGGGCTCGACATGGGCAAGTTCAAGTCGGCGCTCGACGGCGAGAAGTACAAGGACCGCATCAAGAAGGACATGGACGACGCCGCCAACTTCGGCGCGCGCGGCACGCCCAACTTCTTCATCAACGGGCACAACTTCCGCGGTGCGCAGCCGCTGGAGGCGTTCAAGAGCGCCATCGACGACGAGATCAAGAAGGCCGACCAGAAGCTCAAGGACGGCACGCCGCGCGGGCAGCTCTACGCCGAGATGACCAAGGAGGGTCTCGCCAAGGCCGCGCCACCGCCCCCGCCGCCGCCGCGCCAGGGTGAGCCCGACGCCAACGCGGTCTACCGCGCCGAGGTCAAGGGCGCGCCGGTCAAGGGCGCCAAGGACGCGCTGGTCACGATCGTGCAGTTCTCCGACTTCCAGTGCCCGTTCTGCTCGCGCGTCGAGCCGACCATCTCCAAGGTCATGGACGAGTACAAGGGCAAGGTCCGCGTCGTGTGGCGCGACCTGCCGCTGCCGTTCCACCCGAACGCGATGCCGGCGGCGATCGCGGCGCGCGCCGCGGGCGAGCAGG
>CAZNCQ010000454.1:0-4506 GCA_964571275.1 uncultured Myxococcales bacterium | reverse complement strand
GCCGATCGCCCGACTCTCGCAGGATGCGGCCCGCGATCTCTTTCTGCCGAGGCGACAGGGTGAGCCCGGCCAAGAAGTCGTGCGCCTCGCGGATGGTCAGCGCGGTCATCTCGGTGATGCTCTTGTCACCGACGCGCACGTGGCGCGCCTCCTTGCGCAGGCGCATCCCCTGGCACTCTTCGCAGACCGTCTGCGACATGTAGCGGTGGAACTCGTCGTAGATCGCCTCGAAGTCCTGCTCGGTCGTGCGCCCCTGCTCGCGGCGGCGGCGCTCGTACTCGTCGAAGCGGCGCTGCAGATTCGCGACGACGCCCTCGAATTCCTTCTTGTAGGTGTGCTTGCGCCCGTTCTTCTCGAACGCGAACTCGACCTCTTCGCCGCCCGAGCCGTTGAGGATCAGCGCGCGATCCTTCTCCGGCAGCTTGCCCCAGGGCACGTACTGGTCGATCTCGAAGTGCGCGGCGACGGAATCGAGCATCTGGTGAAAGAACGGCCCGTTGCGCCGCTCCCACGGCTCGATCGCGCCCTCTTTCAACGACAGCTCGTCGTTGGGGACGATCAGGTCGGGGTCGAAGAACATCTTGGCGCCGATGCCGTCGCACGACGGACAGGCGCCGGCCGGGTTGTTGAACGAGAACAGCCGCGGCGCGATCTCCGGATAGCTGATGCCGCACGTCGAGCAGGCGAACTTCTCGGAGAACAGCATGTCCTCGCCCTCGAGCGGCGAGATCTTCACCACGCCGCCCGCCAGCTTGGCCGCCAGCTCGACCGAGTCGGTCAGCCGCTGGCGGATGCCGTCCTTGCGCACCAGGCGATCGACGAACACCTCGATGGTGTGTTTCTTCGCCTTGTCGAGCTTGGGCGGCTCCGACAGCTCATAGAGCTCGCCGTCGATGTTGGCGCGCACGAAGCCCTCCTGGCGGAGCTTGGCGAGCTCGGTTGCATACTCGCCCTTGCGGTCGCGCACCACCGGCGCCAGCACGGAAAAGCGCGCGCCCTCGGGCAGCTCGAGGATCTGGTCGACCATCTTCTGGATCGTCTGCGAGGCGATCGGCTGCCCGCAGCTCCAGCAAAAAACCTGGCCCACGCGCGCCCAGAGCAGCCGCAGGTAGTCGTAAATCTCGGTGATGGTGCCGACCGTCGACCGCGGGTTCCGCGACCCCGACTTTTGCTCGATGGAGATTGCCGGCGACAACCCTTCGATCGAGTCGATGTCGGGCTTGCGCATCTGGTCCAGGAACTGGCGCGCGTAGGCCGACAGCGATTCGACGTAGCGACGCTGCCCCTCGGCGTAGATCGTGTCGAAAGCGAGCGAGGACTTGCCCGAGCCCGACAGCCCGGTGAGGACAACCAGTTTGTCCCGAGGGATCTCGACGTCGATGTTCTTGAGGTTGTGCTCCCGCGCCCCCTTGACGACGATCTTCTTCATGCGTTCCTGAGCTCTGGTCTCGCCGGCTCGCCTCGCCCCGTCGCGTCAGCCCCTCCTTGGGGGACCCTTCGCACGTTGACCTGACACTCCAGCGACGACACCCTACCACACCCTGATACAAGCGATCTTGTGAAGCGATCATGCGCTTTTTACTGTGCGGCGCGTCGGTGTCCGCCGCGCGCGCCGCGTGACGCCGATGTTCAGAGGGACAATGACATCATGTTGTCGGCAAGATCAAGAGCCGCAAGGAAGCTGTCCGCTTTCGCGCGGCCCGTGCCGGCGATGTCATAGGCGGTGCCGTGATCGGGTGACGTCCGCGCGAACGGCAGGCCCAGCGTCACGTTGACCGCCTCGTCGAAGTGCAAGAGCTTCACCGGGATCAGGCCCTGGTCGTGATAGAGCGCGACCACCGCGTCGAATTGTCCCAGCGCCGCCTGACGGAACACCGCATCGGGCACGCAGGGCCCCGTGACGACCGCAGGGATCTCCAGCTCCGCCAGGCGCGTGCGCGCGCGCGCGCACGCGGGCTCGACCAGGCGCGTTTCCTCGTCGCCGAAGCGGCCGGCCTCACCGCCGTGAGGGTTGAGGCCTGCGACCGCGACGCGCGGCCTGGCGATTCCGAACTGACGGTAGAGCGCGCGCCCGGCCAGCACGGTGGCGCGCGCGATGGTGGCGGGATCGAGCAGCGCCGGGACGTCGCGCAGCGCGACGTGCGTGGTCGCCAGCACCACACGCAGCTTCGGACCGGCCAGCATCATCGCGAAGTCGCTCACGCCGGCGCGCGCCGCCAGGTACTCGGTGTGACCGGGATGGGTGAAGCCGGCGCGCGCGATCCAGTCCTTGGAGATCGGGGCCGTGACCAGGGCGCCGATCTCGCCGGACAGCGCCGCGTCGACCGCCGCCGCCAGATACGCGAGTTGCGCGCGGCCGCCGGCCAGTGACGGCTGCCCCGGCAGCGCCTCGTGGACGGCCAGCGCAGTGACCGGCTGCACGCAATCGGCACGCGGCGCCTCGACGCCGGTCACCCGCGCGGCGCGCTGCAGGACGCCGGCGTCGCCGAAGATCCGCACGTCCAGATGCGGCCGTGCCGCCAGCGCCCGGACCACCACTTCGGGTCCAATCCCGGTGGGGTCGCCCAGTGATATCCCGATCGGTCGCCTGCTCATCGCGTGGGGATGATACCCCGCGGCTCATCGAGCGCCCGCTTCAGGTGGGCGTGCCGCTGCCGGGCGCGCGCAGCTTGTAGCCGACGTGGCGCACGGTTTCGATCATCACGCTGCCGGGCCCGAGCTTGGCGCGCAGCCGGCGCACGTGGATGTCGACGGTGCGGGTGCCGCCCGCATACCGGTAGCCCCAGACGCGCGACAGCAACTGCTCGCGGCTGAAGACGCGGCCCGGCCGCTCGGCCAGGAACTTCAGCAGCTGGAACTCCTGACGCGGCAGCTTGAGCGCCCGTCCCCGGAACGATGCCTCGACAGCGACGGCGTCGATCACCAGGTCGCCGATCTTGATGCGCCCGGCCGCGCGGAAGGACGACATGCGCCAGTCGAGCTGCCGGATCCGCGCGTAGAGCTCCGGCCCGACCACGGGAGCCAGCACGAAATCGTCGGCGCCCGCCTCGGGGTCGAGCCCAGCCAGGCGTGAGACCTCCACGCACAGAAGCACCGGAACGTCGGTCAGCGATGCGACCTCCCGCACGCGGCGGATGGCGGCGCGGCCAACCTCGAGGTGAGCGCCAGCATCCACCACGACCACGGAGGGCCGGGAGAGCTCGATGTCTTCGGGAAGCTGATCGATGTCATATCCAACCGCCACGATCTCGCATCCGAGATCGTTCAGCGCCGATGCCGGCGAATCCGGCTCGGACACCGCCGTCGCCGGATTCGAGGTCACCACCAATGCACGCATAGTGTGCGTACACTAGAACAAGCTTGCTCCAGGACCAAACTCCAACTCGCCGACGGCACTCTGGGACCACCGAGGAGGTGGGCAGAGGAAGCCAGCGGGCGAGGCTGATTTCGCGGCCGTCAAGTCAAGCGCGAAGGCGGCTGTCGGTCGGGCTTACACAAAACCGATCCGGGGTGCTTGGCGTCAAGCGGTCCCAGTGCAATACTCTTACCTGATGGACGATTTCCACTGTTCATTTTGTGGGAAGCGGCGCCGCGAGGTCCGCAAGCTGATCTCCGGCCCGCGTGTGTTCATCTGCGACGAGTGCGTGGCGCTGTGTAACGACATCATTGCCAAAGAAGAGGCCGCCGAACGGCCCAAGTACCCGCGCCCGCGCGAGATCTACGAAGAGCTCAACCGCTACGTCATCGGCCAGGACCGCGCGAAAAAGGCGCTGGCCGTGTCGGTTTACAACCACTACAAGCGCATCGGCCAGCACGGCAAGGCCGGCGAGGTCGAGATCCAGAAGGGCAACATCCTGCTGCTCGGCCCCACGGGCTGCGGCAAGACGCTGCTCGTCCAGACGCTGGCCAAGAAGCTCGACGTGCCGTTCGCGATGGCGGATGCCACGACGCTGACCGAGGCCGGCTACGTCGGCGAGGACGTCGACAGCGTCATCAAGGCCCTCTACCGCAACGCCGGCAACGATCCCGAGAAGGCGAGCCGGGGCATCGTCTGCATCGACGAGATCGACAAGATCGCGCGCAAGGGCGGCGGTCCGTCGGTCACGCGCGACGTGTCGGGCGAGGGCGTGCAGCAGGCGCTGCTGAAGATCCTCGAGGGCAAGCAGGCGTCGATCACGCCCGACGGCGCGCGCAACCGCCCGCAGCAGGAGCTGATCCAGGTCGACACGACCGACATCCTGTTCGTGTGCACCGGCGCGTTCAACGGCATCGAAGAGCTGGTGCGCCGGCGCGTCGGCGAGCGCGGGCTCGGATTCGGCGCGCACATCGGCAAGGGTGAGGAGTCGAAGAACGCCCTGCGGGCGCTCGCGCGCACCGAGGACCTGATCAAGTTCGGGATGATCCCCGAGTTCATGGGCCGCCTGCCGATCATCGTCGCGGCCGACGATCTGGACGTCGACATGCTGGTCGAGATCCTCTGGAAGCCGAAGAACGCGCTCGCCAAGC
>CAZNCQ010000453.1:0-4517 GCA_964571275.1 uncultured Myxococcales bacterium | reverse complement strand
GCGCCGATGCCGGCGAGCAAGCCAGCGTAGCTGATCCAGGGTTCGGTGCCGAGCTTTCGGTCGAGAAATCTCCCTCCGAGATAGCCGATGATGATGGCAACGGCGACCTCGATTCCGACGGCGCCGGTCGTGCCGGCTATCCGCCACATATTTTTCACTTCTGGGTCGATGGCCGGCGTTCCGGTATCACGCCGCGGGGTCGAAATCAAGGCCAGACGCAGCGGTGCCGCCCGCACCGTCGCGAGGACGGCGGCGGCGGCACCGCGCGGAGGGAGAATCCGAGGAAGCGGCCCTGGGACCGAGCTAGAGCTTCGTGATGTCGGGGAGCGTGCCGTCGGCGTTGCGCTTGGCGGCGGCGGCCTTGGCGGCGGTGACCGAGGTCGCGGAGACGCCGCCCGAGCTGGTGATGTTCTGGAACGAGCCGCCCTTGTTGTTCCAGGCGCCGCAGCCGGTGCAGGTCATCGAGGCCGGGTTGCTGTTGTTGGTGAAGCCCCAGTCGGAGACGTGATCCCCGCCGGCGGTCTCGTTGTTGTCGAAGGCGAAGTCGTTCGACATGACGTGCTTCGCCGACACCTTGTTGCCGCCCATCTTGAAGCCGTTGCCGTTGCTGCCGCTCCCGGCGGTCGTTGCGCCCATTCCGAACATCCAGCTGTTGCGCACCGTGACCGGATCCGGCCAGGCGAAGAGGTCGATACCGTCGTCAGCGTTGTCCCAGCTGCGGCAGCCGTCGAAGACGTTGCCGGTGCCCTGGCCTTCCTTGGCGCACAGTCCGTCGGCGTTGGCGCCATCGCAGGCGGAGTCGTTGTTCTGGTGCGAGTCGCAGTTCAGCACCGTGTTGGACGAACCGCTGGTGGCGATTCCCGACCCGGACCGGATGCTGATGCCGCAATCGCCGTTGTTGTGCACGTCGAGGTCCTGGACCAGGTCGTGCGATCCCTGGATGCTGACGCCCCACCCGTTGCTGTTCTTGATCTCCAGACCCTGGATTTTGTAGTAGTCCGAGACCAGATCGATGCCGCCGTGGTTGGTCTGATCGGTGCCGGAGATGGGCGCGCTCGCGACCGTGCCGTCGGGGCAGCTGGTCACGCGCGGCTGGGTCGCAAAGTCCAGCACGGGCTTCGTGGTCGCCGCCGGGTCCGGCATGAACGTGATGATGCGCGTGGGCGTGCCCATGCGTTCCTTCTTGGTCTGGAAGCGCGCGCCCATCGGATAGGTGCCCGCCATCAGGCACATGGTCGTGAGCGTGCCCGAGCAGAGATCGCCCGGTTGAGCGCCGCCGACGCCGGGACACAGACGGTTGTAGCCGGCCGCGAGCGTCGCCATCGGCGCGGCCTGCGTGCCTGGGTTCGCGTCGTTGCCGGTCGGCGAGAGCCAGACGTCGCACGGACCGGTCTTGCCGCCGGCGCCGGTCATGCCGCCCATCCCGATCACGCCGCCGGCGCCGGTCGCGCCGCCCGCGCCGCCGCCGGCGGTGCCCGCCGCGCCGCCGGCGCTGCCGGTGCTACCGCCCGCGCTGCCGGTGCTGCCACCCGCGCTGCCGGTGCTGCCGCCCGCGCTGCCGGTGCTGCCACCCGCGCTGGTCGTCGAGCCGCCCGCGCCGCCGCCGGTCGTCGAGCCACCCGTACCCGTCGTGCTGGTCGAGCCGCCCGTCGAGCCGTGGCTGCCTCCGCCGCCGTTGGACCCGCCTTCGCCACCGGATTCAGTTCCCGCCGCGCACGCCACGACCCCCACGGACAACGACAGACAGGAAGCGAAGCAAAGGATCGTCGAGGACCCGAGCGCGGTTCGATTCGATTTCATGAACATCTCCGTGGCGGGGGGGGGCGTGTCGTCGGCTGTGTGCCGAGACAGAAGTGTTCAAATTGGGTTGCCACAGAGCGCAACTACGGCTCAGGCCACCATCGGAAACGGTGCGAGCGTGGCGGTCCTCACGCGCGTCGCTACCGCGGCGTACCGATGCGCGACCTCGGGTCGCTCCGTCGCGTACGCAGGCCCACGCTCGGTGCGCTTGTTGATTGGATCGCTCGCCTGAATCGACGCGCGACGCGGCCGCCCTACGCCTGCGTGATCCGCCCCGTAATCTCTGACAACACCTCGCGCGCAGCCGCGATGAACCCTTCGACATCCGCGGGCGTGTGCGCCAGCGAGATGAACGCCGCCTCGAACTGCGCGGGCGGCAACATATAGCCGCGCTCGAGCATGCCGTGGAAGAAGCGCGCGTAGACCGCGGTGTCCGACTTCTTCGCGCTCACCAGGTCGACGACCTCCTCGGTCGTGAAGAACAGCGTGAACGCCGACCCGACGCGCTGCACGCGAGCGCGCGCGCCGGTGCGCCGCACCGCGCGCGACAGCTCGTCTTCCAGCGCGCGGCCCAGATCCTCCAGCGTCTCGTACGCGCGGTTGTTGAGCTTCTTCAGCGTCGCCAGTCCCGCGGCCACCGCGAGCGGATTCCCCGACAGCGTGCCCGCCTGATAGACCGGTCCCTCGGGCGACACCTTGTTCATGACCGCGGCGCGGCCGCCGTAGATCCCCATCGGCAAGCCGCCGCCTGCGATCTTGCCCAGGCAGGTGAGATCCGGCTTCACGCCGAACAGCTGCTGCGCGCCGCCGCGCGCGACGCGGAAGCCGGTGATCACCTCGTCGAAGATCAGCAGCGCGCCGTGTTGATCGCACAGCGCGCGCAGGACCGGAAGGTACGCCGGCCGCGGCAGCACCACGCCCATGTTGCCGACGATCGGCTCGACGATCACCGCCGCGATCTGGCCCGGGTGGGTCTCGAACGCGCTGCGCATGGCGTCGAGGTCGTTGAAGGGCACGACGATGGTGTCGGCGACGGCGCCCGCGGTGACGCCGGCCGAGCCCGGGATCCCGAGCGTCACCGCGCCCGAGCCGGCCGCGACGAGCAGCTGGTCGGAGTGGCCGTGATAGCCGCCGTCGATCTTGATGATCTTGGGCCGCTCGGTGAAGCCGCGCGCCACGCGGAGCGCCGACATCGTCGCTTCGGTGCCCGAAGAGACCAGGCGCATCTTCTCGAGCGACGGGATCATGAACTGAAGCAGCTCGCCGAGCTCGACCTCACGCGCGGTTGGCGCGCCGAACGTGGTGCCCGACGCCGCCGTGTGCACGATCGCCGCGATCACGTCGGGGTCGGCGTGCCCGAGCACCAGCGGTCCCCACGATCCGACGAAGTCGACGTAGCGGTTGCCGTCGACGTCGTAGACGTACGCGCCGATCCCGCGCTGGATGAACACCGGCGTGCCCCCGACCGCCTTGAACGCGCGCACCGGCGAGTTGACGCCGCCCGGAAAGATCCGGTTCGCACGCTGATACAGGGCGGCCGACTGAGCGCGCTTGTCAGACATCAGTTCGATTTCTCGCCGTTGCTGCCGCCGCCGTTCTCGCCACCGTTCTCGCCACCTTGGTCCCCTCCGTCATCATCCGCGTCGGCTTCCGCGTCAGCGTCGGCCTCAATCGCGTCCTCGTCGTCGCCGGACGCCTCCTCGCCCAGATCCTCCTCGGCCAGCGGCTCGCTCTGCGCCTCGGCGCGCGCGGCAGCGACCTCGGGCGCGACCTCGGACTCGCCCTCTTCCTTCTCGGCCATCCGCTCCATCGCCACGACCTGCTCGTCGGTCTCGAGGCGAATGAGCCGCACGCCTTGCGTGTTGCGCCCGATGGTCGGGATGCCGTTGACCGGCATGCGAATCAGCTTGCCGCCGTTGGTGATCAGCATCAGGTCGTCCTCGTCGGTCACCAGGCGCAGGCCGACCACCTTGCCGTTGCGCTCGCTGGTCTTGATGGTGATGACGCCCTTGCCGCCGCGGTTCTTCGTCGGGTAGTCCGACACCGGCGTGCGCTTGCCGTAGCCGCGCTCGCACACCGTCAGCAGCGTCGACGGGGCGTCGCGCGGGATCACGGCCATGCCGACCACCTCGTCGCTGCCCTGGCGCAGCTTGATGCCGCGCACGCCGCGCGCCGTGCGGCCCATCGGGCGCACGTTCTCCTCGCGAAAGCGGATCGCCCAGCCGTCGCGCGTGCCGAGCAGCAGATCCGACGCGCCCTCGGTGATGCGCACGCCGACCAGGTCGTCGTTGTCGACGATCGACAGCGCGATGATGCCCGAGCTACGGATGTTGGCGAACAGGTCGAGCGACGTCTTCTTGATGAGGCCCGCGCGCGTGGCCATGACCACGAACGCGCCCTCGGAGAATTCGCGCACCGGCAGCAGCGCCACGACACGCTCGCCTTCCTGAAGCGGTATCAGGTTCACGAACGCCTTGCCCTTCGCCGTGCGGCCGGCCTGCGGCACCTCCCACACCTTCTTGGTGTAGGCGCGTCCCTTGCTGGTGAACATCAACAGCGTGTCGTGGGTCGACGCCACGAAGAGCTGCGCCACGAAGTCTTCCTCGTGCGTCGCCGCGCCCGTGATGCCGCGTCCGCCGCGCCGCTGCGCCTTGTACAACGACTTGGGGTTGCGCTTGACGTAGCCGCCGTGGGTGACGGTGACCACCATCTCCTCG
>CAZNCQ010000452.1:0-4522 GCA_964571275.1 uncultured Myxococcales bacterium | reverse complement strand
GCTCGGTGACCGCCAGCCCAAGGCCCATGCTCCCCTCCTTGCTGGTGACGAACGGGTTGAAGATCTGGTCCTGTAGCTCGGCGGGCACGCCCGGCCCCGAGTCCCACACCTCGATCGCGATCTGGTTGACGTCGTAGCGCGCGACGATCCCGATCGACCGCCCGCGCTCGACCGCCTGTGCGGCGTTGCGCAGCAGGTTCGCGAAGATCTGCACCAGCGGATCGGGCTCGGCGACCACGGTCAGGTCCGAGGGGACGTCGACGACCACGTCGATCGCCTTGGCGATCAGCGTCTCGCGGATCAGGTCGCAGGCGCGCCGCGCGCGCGGCAGCACCAGCACCGGCTGCAGGCGCGGCATGGGGATGCGCAACTTGCTCAACGTCGAGAACATGCGCTCGAGCCGGCCGATCTCTTCCTGACCGATCTCGACATCGCGCCCGTCGAGCGTGCGCCCCGCGCTCCCCTGTCCCAGAAGGTAGCGCAGGAAGTTCAGCGGATAGGCGATCTCGTGCGTGATCTCGGCGCCGAGCAGACCGAGCGCGAACCGCTTCTCGTCGTGGGCCGCATCGACCTCGACGCGCCGGAAGGTCTCGAGCTCGGCGATCACGTGCGCGTTGTGCAACGCCACCGCCCCCAGGCTGGCGACGATCTCGAGCAGCGCCAGGTCTTCCTGCGTGTAGAGCTCGGCGTGATGCTTGGGACCGAGCTGCAGCACCGCGCGCAGCTCGCCGCGCGAGCGCATCGGCAGCAAGAGGTGCCGCCGGCGCGGCGAGTCGGTGGTCCAGACGGCTTCGCCCGCCGACAGCCGCTCGCGGTGGCCGGGCGGGCAGTCGGCGATGCGGAGAAGGTCGTTGGTGTTCACGATGCGCGCCTCGCGGGTCGGCAGCCAGCGCAGCACCGCGGCCTCGAGCGCCTGCGCGATCGCGCCGGCGTCGCGGTTGGACGTCAAGTCGTCGGACAGCCGCTGGATGATGGGACGAAACTCCGCGCGCACCGAGAAGAACAGGCGGTCGGTGAACCGGTAGCCCAAGAAGGCCAGCGCCGCGAACGCCGCGAGGCTCGACGCCCAGGGGATGTAGGCGCGCAGATCGAACTGGCGCAGCAGCACGTCGCAGCCGAGCCAGACCAGGATTGCGCCCGCGCCCGCCGTCGACGCGATCGGGATCCAGAGAATGCGGCGCGTGAGCACGGCACGCGTCTCCAAGATGTTGTGCCGGAACAGCGAGTAGCCGATCGACAGCGGCACCTGCGGCGCGAGCAGCGGCAGGAAGAGATGGATCGTCCCCGAGCCGGTCAGCACCAGGAAGATGAAACCGAGCGAGAGCAGGCCGGGCACCGCGGCCAGACCCCATGCGGCGGAGCGCAGCTCCTCGCGCCGCTCGCGCGGGGCCAGCTGCAGGCGCATCACCACCGCGACCAGCAGGACGACCAGGCTCCCGATGGCGGTGTTCCCCACGATCACGCGCAGCGCGGTGACGTTGCGGCCGATGCGCGGGCCGACCAGCAGCGCCACCGCGACGCCCGCCGCGAGCATGCCGAAGATCAGCGCGGCCGCGCGCAGCGCGCGCCGGTGTCGTCGCGGCGGGGTCGGGAACGAATAGGCGAGCCAGACGATGGCGATCTGGATGACCACCGTCGACAGCGTGAACAGCGGCACCAGCTGCCCGGTCGTGTGGTAGTCGAAAAAGGTCACCAGGAACACGAACGTTCCCACTGTCCAGGTGGCGTAGGCTCTCGCGGCGGGCTGGCGCCACGCCAGCATCATCACCGCCACGCCCGACCAGAAGACGAACAGCGCGACCAGCGCGTAGAGGCCGAAGAAGAAGACGATCTCGTCGATTCCCAGCACGCGAATGCGCCGCTCGACAGTGACCTCCCCCTTGCCGGTCTCGAAGGTGAGGCGCGTGCGCGTCTCGCCGGCGCGCTGCAGCTCGGCGATGCGCGTGGAGATCCACCGCGCCACCGGCGAGCCGACGCGGCCGGTGACCGGCTCGCCGTTGACCGCGATGAGCTGGTCGGGGAACCGCAGCGGCAGCGATTCGGATTGCCAGCCAGGCCAGTGCACGGCGGAGAACGCGCCGTAGGGATCGGTGAGCAGGCCAGCAAAAGGCCGGCCACGCGAGCGATGCGCGTTTCGTCCGGCGAGGATCACCAGGACGGCCAGAGCAAAACCAACCGCCAGCAGAACCACCCGCCAGCGCGATTCAGCCCGTCTCACTCCATCTGTGATCACCTCCGGCGTCACCTCCTGCATCACCGCCGCCCGAACAACCGGAGGATCGGCTGCCGTGCGCGAACCAGGAGGGATGATAGACGGGTGGTACGCGGGAAGGCGTGGGACCGCTCCCGTCAGCTGAAAAATCATGGCTGGTCTGTAGATCGGCGACGTGCGACCGGCGCAAGACCTCCGCAAAGATCGCGCCGACGTGACCCGGGCCTCCGGCCGTCATCGCCGCCGCGAATCGAGCGAGCCAGCGGGCCGCGACGGCGTCCCCTTCCACCGCGCGCGCCAGGACCTCGACCGCATGGTGGACGCGATCGGCCAGTGCCCCATGGTCGCCCGGAGCGGCGAACCAGGCGAGCCAGCGATCCGGAGGTTGCTCCGACTGTTCCTCCGACAGCGCGCGCGCGTGCCGGGCCAGCCAGGCCAGCGCGTCGGCGGCCGCCGGCGAGCGCATCGCCGCGCGCGCCAGTCGGCCTCGCACGCGCGCGTAGCCCGCGGCCAGCCGCGCGGCCCGTGGCGCACCGGCGAGCGCCTGCCGCCAGGTCGCGTCCCAGGCCTCGGCCATCCGCACCGCCGCGCTCTTGCCGGCGGGCGGGTCGGGGCAGCGGCGGGTCGCAAGCAGCGCGGCCGCGATCGGGTCCGACGCGGCCAGCGCCGCCGCCGCGGCGTTGACGCGCCCGTAACCGACCTTGAAGCTATGTCCCAGGCGATCGCGCCCGTCGCAGACGGACGTCGCGAGCCCAGGTTCCGCGTCGATTCGGCTGTCGGCCCGCTCGTCGATCTCGGCGGGCGCGTCGGCGGTCAGGAACAGGCACGCGCGCAGATCGTCGAGGTTCGTCGCCGGCGCCTGCTCCAGCACCGACGCGGCGCCGGCCGCCACCAGCGCCGCCGCCTGGCTGGAATCGTCGGCGGCCAGCACCCCACCGAAGACTTGCGACTCGCCCGACGCCACCAGCGCGACGCTGGGCCCGAAGCGGTTGTAGGTCGTGCCGGGCGAGCCGGTGCGCTGATAGTCGAAGCGCGCGCGCAGCCAGCGGCCGGCGCCGTCGCAGGCGGCGGCGGCGATCACCCAGGGCTGGCTCGCGAGATCGTCGGCGCCGATCGCGGCGCTGTCCTCCGCGCGCGAGTGGTTCTTGGCCGGATCGCCCACCGAGCAGACGATCGCGGCGCCGCGGCGCGCGCGGCCGGTGCGCGACGCCTCGCGCAGCACGTCGCGCAGGTGGCGCGGCGTACCCCAGGCGCCGTCGCTCATCGCGATCAGCACCACGTCGGCCCGCCACGACTCGACCGCCGCTGCCACCGCGACCGCGATCTCGGTGGGACCCAGGTAAGCGGGGACGGCGCCGGCGAGCGCCGCGATCCGGAACAGTCCGACCCGCGCGCGCGGCACTTGATGAAGAACGATCCCCGCCATGGCCGTGCCGTGTCCCGGGGCGCCCGGCGCCGGCAGCGCGCCCGCGCGCGCGTCGTTTGCGACCACCAGGCGCGAGAGCGAGAACGGCCCCTCGACGCGTCCGGCGCCGAACGCCTCGAGCACGCTCAGGTTCTCGAAGCCGACGTCGATCACCGCGACGCGCACGTCGCGCGAATGGCGGTGGCGACGTGGAAGGCGAGCGCCGACGAGGAAGGGGACCGGACCTGGATCTGACGGGCGCATCGGTGGGACCGATGGCGCTGGATAGAACGACGACCTCAGGACTTGCCCGTCGACGCCGACGCAACCGCCGCGCGTGGGCGTGCCGCGCTTTTCAGCCACCAGGGGCTCGACGAACGACGTCGCGGCGTCGCGCTCCGTCTCCGGTGGACAGAGATAGAGGCGCACGCTGCCGATCCTCGCCAGCGGCAACCAGCGTGCCGCCGGTTTCCCGACGGCACGCGCCACCGACCACCCGCACCACGCCAGCTCTTCCGGCGAGGGAGGCTCCTTCCACTCGAGGGCACGCTCGTAGCCGAGCGTGCCCTCTGCCCGAATTCCGCCGCTCACGCGGCCTCCCCGTCGCCTTCTCCGTCGAGCTCACCCGCCAGCGCGATCGCCCCCAGCTCGTCGGCGATCGGGTTGCCCTCCGGACGCCAGGTGCCGAGGGCGCGCGCGAACACGCCCAGCCAGGTCGCGAACCGACCGAAGCCCCCCCCGGCGGCGACCGCCGCCGCGCGCGCCGCCAGCTTCGGCGCCGCGCGCATCAACGTGCCGCTCGAGCACCCGAGCGCCGCGGGCACGCTGCTGCCGTAGAGCGCCTCGTCCTCCTTCTGATCATTGACGTCGTCGATGCACTGCAAGGCGAGCACGAACAGATCGTA
>CAZNCQ010000451.1:0-4547 GCA_964571275.1 uncultured Myxococcales bacterium | reverse complement strand
TGGTCGCCCGCGCGCGGCGAGAAGGCTCCTAATCGCCCGGTGCCGCGCCATCGCTTCGATACCAAGCGCAACTGGGCGCTCGTACGCGCGCTCATCGAGGATCCCGGGGCCGAGGTGCAGTGGATCTTCATCCAGCACAACCTGGCGGCGCTGCTGTTTCGCGAGGCGGTCGCGTCGGGCGAGGACCCTGCGGTGCTCGCGCGCGCCGCCTACGTGCTGCGTGAGCCGAGCGACGCCGAACCCCACGATGATCACATGCACGTGCGCATTTACTGCGACGCCCGCGATCGCACGTTCGGCTGCGTCGACAAGGGGCCGGTGCGGTGGTTGAAGAAAGCGTGGAAGTACATGGCGCCGCCGTTCGGCCGCGCGCCCAGCCGGCCCGAGGACGCGGCCTGGACGCTGCTGAAGACGATGACCGGCGAGCTACCGCCGCTCTTTTTCCGCGCCCCGCTCACCAGCTGACGAGCCGGTTGCGCCGCCTTTACCGTTCGGCGTCGGCGCCGGCAACGTGACGGCGGTCAGTCCCAGCTTGGCGACCACGAAGTCGAAGTCGGCACGACGGAGCGCGAGCGCGGGCTGCGGCGCGAACAGGCTGAGCACGATCGCCTGGCGCGGGCCCTCCGGCGCGAGCGCGCGCACGAGGTAGAGCTGCACGAGCGCCTCGGAGCGGCCCGCGGCCTGACCGTCGAGCTCGATGCCGTCGCGCGCGCCGGCCCGCGCGGCGATCGGGCTCCCCATCTGCTTCTCGAGCGCCCGTCGATTGGGCTCGGCCACTTCGCGCGCGTCCTTGGCCGGCGTCTCCGACACCGCGACCGAGATGCGGCTGCCGTCGGGGTGCAGCAGCAGCACGAGGACGTTGGGGAACCCGGTGTGCGTCGACAGCGTCCAGCCGGTCGGCGCCTCGACGGCGATGCCGTTGCGCGCGCTCACGAACCGGCGATCGCTCGGTGCCGCCGCGCTGGCCGGACCGCCGAGCAGCGCCACCGCCGATGCGAAGCCGAGCGCGCGGATCATGATGCGGGTGCGCGTGAGCGCTCGAGGCTGCATCACGCCAGCATAGACGACGCCCGACGCTGGCGCCCGCGCACGGCTCGTGGGTAAGGGTCACCCCAACACTCGTTGAAAGACCGTGCGCGGCCGTTTCGCCTTCGGGTTCGCTCATCAGACTTGCGTGGCCGCAGCGATCTCGCCGCACACGTGTCGTTCCAAGACACTCAGCTGAACGGATAGCCAGCGGTTTTTACATTGCCTGGAATCTATTCAATAGATTACATTCGAGTGCATCAGATGAGGAGAACACTTTCAAAAGATGAGAGTGAAAATCCTCAGCCCGAGAGAGGCGCGCGAAACTCCGTGCTGCTCGACGAACGCGAGCTGCAGGAAATCGAGCGCAACTGGCCCAACGGCCTGACGTCGCGCCAGATCGTCGACGTCTTCGAGACGCGCGGGATCCGCTTCTCCGAAGCGACGCTACGCAAGTACGTGCAGCTGGGCCTGCTGCCCCGCTCGGTCCGCGTCGGGCGCAAGGGGAAGCACCGCGGTTCGTGCGGCGTCTACCCGGCGCAGGTGATCCGGCGCGTGAACGCGGTCAAGGGAATGATGGCCGAGGACCGGACGATCGAAGAGATCCAGCGGTCGTTCGCGCGTTTCAAGGAAGACATCGAGTCGGTGGAGAGCGATCTGCGCGATCTGATCGCCAGCTTCGAGCGCGAGGCCAAGATCCCTTCGCTCGACGCCGACGGACGGCGCGAGCTCGAGCGCGACATCACCGAAGCCAAGCGCGCGGCGGGCGAGCTCGTCCGCCGCATCAGCACATTGGAGCGACGAATTTCAAACCGAGCCGCCGAAGAATCGGCGGGCGGCACCGCCGTCGGGGGCGGGCACGACCTCTACTGACCGGCGCCTGACAGCCGGAACCGAGGAGACAGCAATGGAAGACAACAGAGACTGGGAGGGCGAGGTGGCTGGCGAGGGCTCCCTCGAAGAGGAAGATTCGCCGCAGCCGGAGGTCGCGCGCATCCGCCGCAAGGTGCATGGCGCCGGCAGGGACGGGCGTGTGCGCTCGAAGACGATCGCGCCCAAGCGCCTGACGCGCGACGAGCGTCGGCTGTCGGAGCTGCTGATCTATCCCGACGACGTGGAACGGCCGATGACACGCGAGGAGTGCAAGTCGATGCCGCGCCCATGCCCGTTCGTGAGCTGCTCGCACCACCTGTACCTGGACGTGAATCCGGAGTCCGGCGCGATCAAGCTCAACTTCCCCCACCTGGAAGTGTGGGAGATGGCGGAGACCTGCTCTCTCGACGTCGCCGACCGCGGCGGTATCACGCTGGAGGAGGTGGGGGCGATCCTCAATCTCACGCGCGAGCGCATCCGGCAGGTCGAGGTGCGCGGTCTGTGCAAGATAAAGGACCACACCGGGAACGAGCTCGGGCTACCGCCCGAACGGTAAACAGCAAATCGTGCCCGGACCGCGAGCGTCGGACCGCGGTCTGCCGCTATAATGGTTCCGGATGGAGCTTAGAACCTACACGTTCATCGACGTCCTTCAGCCCAAGCTCGCTGGTTTCTTACAGACGGTTTCGCAAGGTTTCCTGCCGCTGGAGCGGCAAGCCTCGCTGTTCGTCGAGGTGGCGCCCGGTATCGCGATCAATACGGTGACCGACGTGGCGCTCAAGCGCACGCGGGTCGTCCCCGGGATGCAGATCGTGGAGCGCGCCTATGGTCTGCTCGAGATCCATTCGAGCGATCAGGGCGAGGTCCGCGCGGCGGGCGCCGCCATCCTGGAGCACCTGCACCTGTCCGAGGCCGATCGGCTGGCGCCGCGCGTGCTGTCGCGCGAGATCATCACTGGCATCGATGACCATCAGTCGGCCATGATTGACAAGATGAGGCACGGAGACATGCTGGCGGGCGGCCAGACGCTGTACACGCTGGAGGTTCACCCCGCGGGCTACGCCGCGATCGCCGCCAACGAGGCGGAGAAGCGCGCGCACGTCAACCTGCTCGAGATGGTGGCGTTCGGCGCGGTGGGACGGCTGTGGCTCGGCGGCGGTGAAGAGGAGATTCGCCAGGCGGCGCAGGCGATCGATGATGTGTTCGCCGGGCTCGGCGGGCGCGCGGGCGGGGCCTCGTCATGAGCGAGCAGATGGTCACGCCGCTGGACGCGATCGACGCCGCCATCGCCGAGCGCCTGTTGTCGGCGGCGCTGGCGTCGGGTGGCGACTACGCAGATCTCTATTTCGAGTATCGCTCCGGCGCTGACTACGTCTTCGAAGAAGGGCGCGTTCGCACCGTCGGCCGCGGCGTCACGCTGGGGCTGGGCGTGCGCGTGCTGCGCGGCGACGCCACCGGCTACGCCTACACCGAGGAGCTGTCGGACGAGCGCATGCTCGAGGCGGCGCGCACGGCCGCGCAGATCGCGTCGAGCGGCGGCGCGCCGGGGCCGGTGGCGATCACGCAGATCGTGCTGCCGAATTTCTATTCGGTCGCGCGCCCGTCGCTGGATCACCCCGGCGTGGAAAAGGTCGAGCTGCTCCGGCGCGCCGACAAGGCCGCGCGCGCCGCCGACCCCCGCATCGTCCGCGTCGAGGCGTCGATGTCCGAGGAGTGGAAGGAAGTGCTGGTGGTCAGCTCCGACGGGCGGCTCGCGCGCGATCGCCAGCCGATGCTGCGCTTCAACGTCAGCGCCGTCGCCGAGGAGGGCAAGCAGCGCCAGGGCGGACGCTCGGGCGGCGCTGGCCGCTTCGGCATGGAGTACTTCCTGCGCCCGGGGCAAAGCCCCGAGGAGCACGGCCGTGAGGCGGCGCGCCTGGCGATCGGGATGCTCCACGCGGTCGACGCGCCCGCTGGTTCCATGGAGGTGGTGCTGGGCGCGGGCGAGTCGGGGATCCTGCTGCACGAGGCGGTGGGGCACGGCCTGGAGGCGGACTTCAATCGCAAGCGTACGTCGAACTACACCGACCAGGTCGGCCAGCCGGTGGCGTCGGCGCTGTGCACGGTGATCGACGACGGCACGATCGGTAACGCGCGCGGATCGATCAACGTCGATGACGAGGGCAACCCTGGCCGGCGCAACGTCTTGATCCAGGACGGCATCCTCGTCGGCTACATGCAGGACCGCATCTCGGCCAAGCACTTCGGCTCCGAACCGTCGGGCAACGGACGCCGCCAGAGCTTCCGCCACGAGCCGCTGCCGCGCATGACCAACACCATCATGTCGCCCGGCCAGGACGATCCGCAGGACATCATCCGCTCGGTGAAGCGCGGCGTGTACGCGAAGCACTTCTCCGGCGGGCAGGTCAACATTTCGAACGGTGACTTCGTCTTTTCGCTGACCGAGAGCTATCTGATCGAGGACGGACACATCACCGCGCCGCTCAAGGGCGTGAACCTGATCGGCAACGGCCCGGACGTGCTGCGCAACGTGACCATGCTGGGCAACGACTTCAAGCTGTCGGACGGCACCTGGACCTGCGGCAAGGACGGCCAGTCGGTGCCGGTCGGCATCGGTACGCCGACGATGAAGATCGCCGAGATCACCG
>CAZNCQ010000450.1:0-4554 GCA_964571275.1 uncultured Myxococcales bacterium | reverse complement strand
TTGGGTGAAATCAGGGGCGATGCTGCCCAGCTGGATGCTCATGGCTCTCCTCCTTGGGGGGTAATGACGGCAGCAGATATAACGCCTCGCCGACGACGGCGCCAGCGCGCTAGTCCCCGAGACAGATGCCGAGGTCGCGCGCGGTCTGCACCGTGTCGGAGTCGAGCGGCACGGTCTTCATCACGCGGATCGCATCTTCGATCGGCACCGGCACCATGTGCGGGGGATGGTAGGCGACGATGTTGCCGAACTTGCCCTGCTCGACCATGCGCACGGCCGCGGCGCCGAAGCGCAGCGCCAGCAAGCGATCGCGATGCGTCGGGCTGCCGCCGCGCTGGATGTGGCCAAGCACCAGCGACCGCACTTCGAAGCCGGTGCGGTTGCCGAGGTAGGTACCAATCTTTTCGGCGATGCCGCCGAGCCGCACCTCGCGCCCGATCTCGGTGCCGAGGATGCTGATGTCGCCGTCCTTCGGCTTGGCGCCCTCGGCGACGACCACGATGCAGTAGCGGCGGCCGAAGCCGTAGCGCGCCTTGATGTGCTCGACCACCTTGTCGATGTCGTAGGGGATCTCCGGCATCAAGATGACCTGCGCATTGCCGGCGACACCCGCGTGCATCGCGATCCAGCCGGCGTAGCGGCCCATGACCTCGACGACCATGATGCGCTCGTGCGACTCCGCGGTGGAGTGCAGGCGATCGATCGCTTCGGTCGCGACCGTGACCGCGGTGTCGAAGCCGAAGGTGGCCTGCGTGCAGCTGAGGTCGTTGTCGATCGTCTTGGGGACGCCGACGATGGGGATCCCTTTCTTGCCAAAGCGGTAGGCGATGCGCAGGCCTCCGTCGCCGCCGATCGCGATGAGCGCGTCGGCTTTCAGCTCGTGAAAGCGACGCACGATCTCGTCCGAGATGTCGGTGGTCACCGTCTGTCCGTCGCGCTGGACGATGAATTCGAACGGGTGGCCCTTGTTGACGGTGCCCAGGATCGTGCCGCCGAGGTGCGCGATGCCGCGCACTTTCTCGCGCGTCAGATCGACCAGGCCATCCTTCTCATCGGCGAGCAGGCCGTGGTAGCCGCGCTTGATGCCGGTCACCTTCCAGCCGCGACGTAAGCCGGAGAGCGTCACCGCGCGAATCACTGCGTTCAGCCCCGGAGCGTCGCCACCGCCGGTATTCACGAGGATGTGCATTGCCCTTAAGGCAATATCCCGCCTTTGAAGTTACTGCAACTACCGCGTGCGCCATGTAGGCGAGCGGGCGCCGTCCGAGGGTGACCGAGGCGACACTGCCGCACCTCGACGGCTAGCGGCAACCCGGTTTCCGTTCGACTAAGGAGGTGGTCGCGTGGACGGAGCCGGGTTTGGCGCGGCGGAGTCCGTCGCGGGAGGGCTTGGCAACCCTTTGAGGGTTCCCGCCCCGGCAACGCCCCACTCTCGGGCCAGCGTCAGGATGCGGGCGTTGTCGGGCAGCTTGGTGAGGAAGCTGCGCCGCCACTCGGGGTTGGTGAGCTGCGACGCGCGCGCGTGCAGCCGCGCCACCGCCGCCTGAGCCACAGCACGAGCACCCGCGCCGTCGCCGATCGCGGCCAGCGCTTCGGCCAGTACCAGGTGCACCAGGGATTCGTAGCGTTCGACCCGCCCGCTGGCCGCGCGCGCCGCCAGCTCCGCGGCGGCGGCCTGGGCCTGCTCCAGCGCCTCGGGCCGCCGGTCCTGCGCCAGCAGCGCGCGCGCCACCGCGGCCAGCGCGCTCGCGCGCAGCGCAGGCGACCCGATCTCGGCGGCGCGCCGCGCCCGCTGCTCCGAGCCGGGATGCTCGCCGGCCATGAAGCTGATCGTCGCGAGGTAGAGCTGAGCCGCGCCCTCGCCGCGCAGGTCGCCCTGCTTGCGCGCGAAGTTCAGTGCCTGCATCGCCAGCCGCCGCGCCTCGCCCTGGCGCCCGGCGTGGGTCAGCACGGGCGCGAGGGCGATGAGCGCCGCGGTGGTGATGTAGTGCAGCTCGATGGTCTGCGCTTGCTCCAGCGTCTGCCGCAGCAGGGCCTCGGCGGCGTCGAGCTGGCCGAGGTCAGCCCAGACCGAGGCCAGGTTGACGCGCAGATCGCACATCGTGCCGGTGTCGCCGGTCTGGCTGGCCGACGCCAGCGCCGCCTGCAAGAGATCGATCGCGCCCGCGTGATCGCCCTGTCGCAGGCGCCGCATCGCCTGCACGGCCTGATAGCGCGCCGCCAGCCGTGGCGGGAGGCGCGCGACGTCGCCCACCGCGGCCTCGACGCGCGTGAACATGGACTCGGTGGTGGCGTCGTCGCCGGTGCGCAGCAGGTAGCCCGCGGCGCGGATCAGGCACGCGACCTGCGCATCCGCCGCGCCCTCGTGTGGGACCGCCTTCTCCGCGGCCGCCGCCCAGGTCGCCACCTCGTCGTAGCGGCCCTGCTGGCCGAGCGCGCCCGTGAGCTCGCCGACGCAGTGGAACCACAGCGCGTCGCCCTCGGTCGCGCACGCGACGCCGTCGGTGGCGGTGTCCTCGCCCGGCGCGTACTCGCCGCGCCAGAAGTGCGCCTGCGCCTCGCACAGCCGCAGCCCCGCGCGCAGCGCGCCGGTCGCGCCCAGCGCCACGCCGCGGCGCGCGCGCGCGATCGCGCCCGGCAGATCGCTGCGCGCCAGCGCCTCGTCGGCCGCCTGCCGGCACCAGCGCGCCGCGCGCTGCCGATCGCCGCCGCGCTCGAAGTGCTCGACGAGGACCAGCGGGTCGCGCGCGACGCTCTTCTCGAGCCACTCGCCGGCCAGCAGGTGGCCGAGCCCGCGATCGCCCTCGGTCAGCATCGCGTAGGCCGCCTCGCGCAGCAGCGCGTGGCGGAAGACGTAGTGATCGGTGCCCTCGGGCAGGATCACCTCGCGCGCCACCAGCGCCTCCAGCGCGGCGTCGAGCGCCGGCAGGTTGCGGTCGCTGATCAGGGCCGAGACGTCGTCGCGCGCGAACCCGATCCCGAAGATGCTCGCCGCACGCAGCACGCGCTTGGCGTCGCTGCCCAGCAGGTCCAGGCGCGCCTGCACCATGCCGACCACGGTCTCGGGTAGCGACGAGCGCGCGCCGGTCGCGACCTCGCGGATCAGCTCTTCCAGGTAGAACGGATTCCCGTCGGCGCGCTCGACCAGCCAGTCCTGAATCGCCGGCGCCAGACCTTCGCCCAGAACTTGCTGAGCCAGGTTCTGGCACGCCTTGCGCGTGAGCGCGCGCAGCGTGACCCGCTGCAGATCGCGCTCGCCCCACAGATTCGGGAACTGCTCGTCGACCTCGGGGCGCGCGAACGCCAGCACCATCAGCGGCTGCTCGCGCAGCGCGCGCAAGGCGGTGTCGACCAGCTGCAGGCTCGAGCGATCGCCCCAGTGAATGTCCTCGAGCACCAGCAGCACCGGGTGCTGCGCGCACTCGGCGGCCAGCCAGTCGAGCCAGGCGGCGCGCAGGCGGTCGCCCATCAACCGCGGGTCGCGGCGCGCGGCGTGCAGCGCCGGGCTCGCGTCCTCTTCGAAGGGGACGCCGACCAGCTCGCCCAGGAACTCCCAGGTCGCCGGGTTGGGGGCCGAGCGCAGATGGCGCGTCACCAGCGCGCGCACCTTCTGGCGGCGGAGCTCGCCGCTGTCGGCCGCGGTGATGCCGGCCGCTTCGCGCAGCGCCGGCGCCACCAGGCCGAACGGCGATCCGGCGGCGATCGCGTCGCCGCGCCCGACGAGGATCTGCAAGGTCGGGTGGCCGCGGCGCAGCCGGTCGACGATCTCGTAGCGCAGGCGCGACTTGCCGCCGCCCGCCGGCGCGGTCACCAGCACGGCGCGCGCGACCGGCTCGAGGGCACATTCGTCGAACGTCCCTTCCAGCAGCGTCAGCTCGCGATCGCGCCCGACGCAGACCGTGGCCTTGCCGAGCAGCGTGCGCGGCACGTCGTCGCGGCCGTGCTCGCCCAGGAGATAGCGCCGATCGCCGGCGCCCTCGATCTCGAAGCGCGTGCCCAGGAGATCCGCGGTGACCGAGTCGAGGCGGATCTTGCCGCCCGGCTCGCCGCGCAGCAGCTCGGCGCCGCGGTCGATCACGTTGCCGACCGGCAGCTGCCCGAAGATCACCGCGCGCCCGGTGCTGATGGTCATCGCCACCTCGGGCAACGTCGCGCGCAGGCGCAGCGCACAGCGCGCCGCGTGCGCCGCCTGGTCGGTGGGCGCCCCTCGGCCCGCGAGCGTCACGACCATCGAGCCGTCGAGCAGGCGGTCAACGCGCGCGCCGTACGGCACCAGCGTCGCGCGCAGCCCCTCGAAGTCGGCCTCGTCGAACGAGCGGTTGCTCGGCAGCACCAGCGTCTCGGCGACGCGTCTGGCCTCCGTCTCGGCAGCGCGCGCCCCACCGTCGGGCGAGGACGGCGACGGCGATGACGGCGGCGACGACGAGTCGGTCAGCGCCAGCTCCTGCCGCGGCCGCGGGCGCGTCACCAGCACGACGCAGATCACCCGCTGCTCGCCCGTGGTCAGCGTGTCGCGCGCGGGCCGCGCCACCGTGGCGGCCGCGCGGCCCGATG
>CAZNCQ010000449.1:0-4556 GCA_964571275.1 uncultured Myxococcales bacterium | reverse complement strand
TACTACGAGGCCAACATGGATCTCAAGAACGTCGTGCCGAGCCTCAACCTCTACAACTGGGAGTGGCCGATCATGTCCGCGAACTACCCCGATCCGCCGGCGAAGCTGGTGTTCGACGACGAGACCAGGCGCGGGATCGGTCTTCAATCGATCATCTCGGGCGGCTGCATCATCGCCGGCGGTTTCGTCAAGGACTCGGTGCTGGGGCGCAACGTGTTCGTCGACGCCGGCGCGGAGGTCAAGGAGTCGGTGCTGTTCGACAACGTCTACGTCGGGCGCGGGGCGCGCATCCAGCGCGCGATCATCGACAAGAACGTGCGCGTCGCCGAGGGCGATCACATCGGCCACGATCTCGCGCGCGATTCGTTGCGCCACACGGTGAGCGAGGGTGGCGTCACCGTGGTCCAGAAGGCGCGCGACACCTTGCTCACCCGATCGCGGAACTTCTGAGGGACGGCAAGATGTCGACGCTTCCCATCGCTCTGGTCGTCCACGGACACTTCTATCAGCCACCGCGCGAGAACCCCTGGACCGACGAGCTCGAGCGGGAACCGTCGGCGGCGCCGCTGCACGACTGGAACGCGCGCATCCACGCCGAGTGCTACCGCGCCAACGCCTACGCGCGCATCCACGACGCCAAGGGCCGCATCGAGGCCATCGTCAACAACTACGCGCGGATCTCGTACAACTTCGGGCCGACGCTCGCGCGCTGGATCGAGCGGCACGATCGCGAGGCGCACCAGCGGCTGCGCGCGGCCGACGCGGACCAGCGGCGCCGCCTGCGGCATGGCGGCGCGCTCGCGCAGGCGTACGCGCACCCGATCGTGCCGCTGCTGAACGCGCGCGATCGACAGACACAGCTCCTGTGGGGGCTGCAGGACTTTCAGCGCCGCTTCGGCCATGCCGCCGAGGGGCTGTGGTTGCCCGAGACCGCGTGCGATCCGGCGACGCTGGAGACATTGATCGATCTCGGCGTGTCGTTCACGATCCTGGCGCCCGAGCAGATCGCGGCGGTGAAGCCGCCGGGCAAGGACTGGCTCGCGGTCGATCGCGACAGCGTCGACACCTCGCGGACGTACAAGTGGCGGCACCGTGACGGCTCGGGGCGCTCGATCAACATCGCGGTCTTCGACGGGCCGCTGTCGCGATCGATCGCGTTCGGCGAAGCCGCCGGGCGCGCCGAGTCGTTCCTGTCGTCGGTGCGCACGTCGGCGGATCGGTCGCACATCGCCGGCGGCCAGCGGTTGGTGCTGTGTGCGTCGGACGGCGAGCTCTTCGGCCACCACAAGAAGTTCGCGGATCTGACGCTGGCGTTCGCGACCTACGTCGAGGCGGCGCGCCAGGGCATCGAGGTCACGAACCTGGGCGCCTATCTCGAGAAGTATCCGCCGACATGGGAGGTGCGCATCGCCGTGGGCGCGGACGGTGAGGGGACGGCGTGGAGCTGCTCGCACGGCGTCGGCCGCTGGCAGCGCGACTGCGGCTGCAGCATGCGCGGGCCCGACGCGGGCTGGGACCAGAAGTGGCGCACGCCGCTACGTGCGGCGCTGGATCTGGTGCGCGACGCGGCCGCGGACTTCTACGAGGAAGAGGCCTCGCAGCTGCTGGTCGATCCGTGGGGGGCGCGCGACGCCTACGGCGAGGTCGTCGACGACAGCCCTGTCGCGCGCGATCAGCTGCTGGCGGCGTTTGCGCGGCCCGAGCTGACGGTCGGTGGCGCCGCGGCACGCGATCGCGCGCGGCTGTTGCTGGAGATGCAGCGGGCGACCTTGCTGATGTACGCCAGCTGCGCCTGGTTCTTCGACGACATCGCGGGCCTCGAGGCGTCGCTGGGGCTGCGGCTCGCCGCCTACGCGATCGATCTCATGGGCCAGTCGGGCGGCGAGCCGCCCATCGCAGGTTTTCTCGAGCGCCTGGCCGAGGGCAAGAGCAACGACCGCGCGGAGGGGACCGGCGCGGATGTTTTTCGGCGCGTGACCGGCGATCGATTCACCGCGCGCCACGCGGTGGCGTTCGCGGGCGCGGCCGGGTTGATCGGGTCGACCTGGGTTGCGCCGGCTCCGTCGGGGTATGCGGTCGAGGTGCTCGAGGAGCAGGCGGGGCGCGGACCAGCGGGCACGACGTCCTCGGGGCAGGCGCGTGCGGCGTCGCAGCGCACCGGCCTCGTCGAGGAGCTGTCTTTCGCCGCGCTCGAGCGAAGCGGGCCGAGCATCGAGATCGAAGTGCGCGTTGGCGGCGAAACGATCACGCTGGCCGACCTTGGCCGCGATCACCGCGAGCGGTTGGTCTGGGCGGCGATTCGCAAGCGGCTCGCGAGCGGCACGCCGAGCGAGCTGGCGCTTTTGCGGCAGGCCGCCGAGACCGCGCGCGAGGCACAGGGCGCGACGGCGCCCGGGGTGGCGACGGCCGCCGTCGGCGACGATCTCGACGGTGGGCGCGACCGGCAACGGCTGCTGGTCGAGCTGCTCCAGCGGTTGTTCGAGGGCGAGCTCGGGACGCTGTCGCGCGACGAGGTGGCGGTGGCCGTGGAGCTGCTCGAGGCCGCGCGCCTCGCGTCCAACGACGGTTTGCGGCGCCGGCTGGAAGAGATGGTCTGGGCAGAGCTCGACGCCGGCGCCGATCCACGCACGATCGCGCCGCTCACCGAGCGGCTCGGCTTCTCCGACGAGGCCATCGGCGGCGAGGTGATCGCCTCGTGACGCGCAAGCCGCCCAGGCCGATCAAAAAGAAGCCCGCGCCCGTTTCGAAGAAGAAGGCATCCTCGCGCGCTGCGAAGGCGAAGGGTGCGGCGAAGGCGAAGGGCGCCGCGAACGCGAAGGGCGCGGCGAACGCGAAGGTCGCCGCGAAGGCGAAGGTCACGGCGAAGGCGAAGGTCACGGCGATGGCGAAGGGCACGGCGAAGCCTGCGTCTCTCCCCGACCCGCCCGCCCGAGAGCTCGCCCGCGACGGCGGGAGAGATCGCCGACCGCAGGTCGGCGGGGGAGGGGGCTCGCGCAAGCAAGCCGCAGCGGCTCCTCTGGATCCGCCCCGCGAACCACCTGGGACCGCGGCCAGCGCCTCCCCTCCATCCCCGATCCATCACCCCATCCAGAGCCCGCTCGGCGGTCCCACGCGCGATCCCGTCGTGCTCTGGCTCGCGGCCGAGGCCGTCCCCTGGGCGCACACCGGGGGGCTCGGCGACGTCGTCGGGTCGCTGCCGACGGTGCTGCGGCGCAAGGGCTGGGACGTGCGTCTCTGCCTGCCGCTCTACGCCGATGCGCGCCGCTTTCCGATCGGCGAGCCGCTCATGCAGCTCTCGATCACCGTCGGCCGCGGCCGCAGCCACGTGCCGGTCACGATCCGCACCGCCGTGGATCCGCCCGGCGGCGTGCCGACGTATTTCGTCGAGTGTCCGCTCTTCGACCGCCCCGGCGTCTACGGCGACGGCGGCCAGGCCTACCCCGACAACGCGTATCGTTACGGCGTCTGGCAGCTGGCTGCGCGCGAGCTGTGCGCCAGCCTGGTGCCGGCGCCGGCGCTGATCCACTGCCATGACTGGCACGCCGCGCTCACGCCCGCGCTGGTGAAGATGGATTCGCTGCTCGAATCGTCGCCGTCGTCGCGGCTGGCATCGTCGTCGCGGGACGTGCGCACGATCCTGACCATCCACAACCTCGAGTTCCAGGGCCACACCGCGCGCGCCGTTCTCGACGATCTCGGGCTGCCGCGCGAGCTGTGGCACCCGCGCTGGCTCGAACACTTCGGCGGCGTGAACTTCCTCAAGGGCGGCATCCTGTCCGCCGATCGCGTCACCACCGTCAGCCGCAGCTACGCCGATGAGATCCGCGCGCCCGCGACCGGCATGGGCCTCGACGGGCCGCTGCGCGATCGCGCCGCCGATCTGACCGGCATCGTCAACGGCATCGACGTGGTCGCCTGGGATCCGTCGACCGATCCGGCGCTGCCCGCGCACTTCGACGCCGCCCATCGCGAGGGACGCGCCACCTGCAAGGCGGCGCTGCGCGCCGAGCTGGGCCTGACCGGCGCGCCCCACGAGCCGATCGTCGGCTTCGTGGGCCGCCTCACCGAGTCGAAGGGTGTCGACCTGCTCGTGCGCGCGCTGCCGTCGCTGTTCGCGCTCGGCGCCAAGGTGTTCGTGCTCGGCAGCGGCGACCTGCCGTTGCAGGCGGCGCTGAAAGATCTCGAAGCCGCGCACCCCGAGCAGTTCCGCGCCGTGCTGCGCTTCGACGCCGCGCTCGCCCGCCGCGCGTACGCGGGCGTCGACATGATGATCGTGCCCTCGCGCATCGAGCCGTGCGGCCTGGTGCAGCTCTACTCGCTGCGCTACGGCGCGGTGCCGATCGTCCACGCCGTCGGCGGCCTGCGCGACACCGTGACCGACGACGTCACCGGCTTCGCGTTCGAGGACGCCACCCCGCGCGCGATCATCGCGGCTGTGCGCCGCGCCATCGAGGTCTTCACCGACGAGCCTGCGCGCTGGGCCGAGATCGTCGGCGCCGGTATGCGCCAGGACTGGTCGTGGACCAAGAGCGCCGCCGGCTACGACACGCTCTATC
>CAZNCQ010000448.1:0-4568 GCA_964571275.1 uncultured Myxococcales bacterium | reverse complement strand
GCATGCGCTTCGGCATCGGCGAGAAGTCTGACCATACACTGGAAGAAGTGGGGCAAGACTTCGAGGTGACCCGCGAGCGCATCCGGCAGATCGAGGCCAAGGCCCTGCGCAAGCTGCAGCACCCGTCCCGTAGCAAACGGCTCAAGCCGTTCATGGCAAACTAGCGCCCGCTCCCGCGCGAAGGGCAACCTGGGACGTCCGGGCCCTGCCCTGACGGTAGAGCGAGATGGCGGGGCGTATCAAACAGGTTCAGGGCCGAACAGCGCCTCGGCGCGCGCCAGCGTCTGGGCAAACCATGTCGCGTGTGGCAGGGCGGCTCCCGGAGCGCTCGCGCTCAGCTCGGCGACCAGCGCCGCGTGCGTCTCGTGCAGAAGCTTCCTCTCCGCCACGCTCGCCGCGCGATGCAACTCGAAGGCAGCAGAGCTCGATCCCGGGGTGTGGGCGGCCTCCGCTTTCGCAACCGTCGTCGTGAGGGCTTGCAAGGCTTTCTTGAAGTCGGTGAGCGCGCTCATGCGCGCAACCTAGCACCCTCCGGCGTCGCTTTCGTTCGGTCCTCGTCAGCGCACACAGCGCACGGCGTTCAGCTCACCGCTCCACGCGCCACGCTCAGGTGACCGGCGACTCGGTCCCTTTGGGGCGGCGGGGGCGAAAGCGGGTATGGCCTCCTTCCTGATACTTCTCGAGGCCCATGCTCCAGGGCGACTTTGCGTCCTCGGGGCGCGCCGAGAAGTTATTCAGCTCTTGTAGTCCCCGCGGCGAGCCACATTGTCCGACCTGATTGAAGATCGCCGTGGTGTCGGCGTGCAGTGTCTTTCCCGCGTACCACAGGCGGCTCAGGTGAACCAGGTTCTCTCGGGCATCGAAGCGACAATCCTCGAGGCAATAGGCCGTCAACCCATCCTCGAGGTGCTTGGAATCCCTGTCGACCAGTGCCCATTCAGCGCACCGGTCACCGAGCTCCAAAAGGGGCAGCCAGTACTCCCTGGGAATCTGCTCACGCACCTGCTGTCGCAACGCTGGCTCGGCCTTGCGATAGGCGCGGGCGATTTCGCTGAACTGGTCATCCAACGGCGACGGAACCTCCTCCGGCAAGCCGGCCCTGGCAGACTCCAAGAGATCCACCAGGAGAAAGAAACCATCACTTGCGAGATCGACCTTCACGCCTGTCGTCATGACAATCTCCTTTCGAGACCGACCCGGACCCCGAAGGTGATCCTGCCCGAAAACCGCGGCGCGCGCTCAAGAGATGACGGACGGGATCGGCGCGCGGCGCGAGGGCAAGGTGATCGGCCGCTGCCTCCTGGGCAGTCCGAGCTCTTCGAGCGTCCACAGGACACGCAGATCGCGAGTGTTGCCGCGCGCTCCCTTGTTCACTCGAGCAAAGCCGTAGAGTTTCAGCATGCGCGCAGCCTACCGCGATCGTTTGCGGACATCCCGACGTGTTTCGCCGGACAGGTCGCGCTCGTGCACCGTGGCCAATCGGTCGCGCGCGGCTACTTGGCGGGTAGACTCTGGCGCATGAGAAGCACGCAGGCCCCCCTCCATTCGGGTTACAGCGAACGTACGACGGCCCATGAGGCCCTGGGACAGCGCGATCTCGGCGGCGCCATCGCCATCGTGACCGGCGGTCACGCAGGGATCGGACTCGAGACGACGCGCGCATTGGCCGACGCCGGGGCGACGGTGATCGTCGGTGCCCGCAGCCTGGAACGGGCGCGGGCATCAGTGGCTGGCATTGCTCGCAGTCAAGTCGACGCGCTGGATCTTTTCGATCCCGCGTCCATCGATGCGTTCGCCGCCCGCTTCGTGGCGTCGGGACGGCCGCTGCACCTGCTGGTGAACAACGCGGGGATCATGGCGCCACCGCTGGTGCGCGACGCGCGCGGTTTCGAGTCGCAGCTGGCGACCAACCACATCGGCCATTTTCAGCTCACGGCGCGACTGTGGCCCGCCCTGCGCCAGGCGAAGGGCGCGCGGGTGGTGTCCCTGTCGTCGCGCGGGCACAGCCGGTCGGGGATCGACTTCGATGATCCGCACTTCCAGCGTCGCGAGTACGACAAATGGATAGCCTACGGACAATCGAAGACGGCGAACGCTCTGTTCGCGCTGGCGCTGGACGCGCGCGGCGAAGCGCACCGCGTGCGCGCGTTCGCGGTCCATCCCGGCGCCGTGATGACGGAGTTGGTCCGCTCCCTGCCCACTGACGAGCTCCAGGCGATTCGCGCCGCCTTCGCGGGAACCTTTTACAAGACGCCCGCGCAAGGCGCGGCCACCAGCGTCTGGTGCGCGGCCAACACCCAGTTGGAGGGCATGGGCGGCGTCTACTGTGAGGACGTCGACATCGCGACACCCGTCGCCCCCGACGCCAAGCAACTGGGAGGCGTGCGCCCCTGGGCGATTGATCCGGTCGCGGCCGAGCGGCTGTGGACGCAGAGCGAGGCGTGGAGCGGGGTGCCCTTCAGACCTTGAACCGCGAAACGCACTGACAAGTGCCGCACCAGCGACCGAAGCCCCGGTGAACGGCCCCACGGACTCGCGGTTGGCAACGCGATCGCGACACGACGGTCATGTATCGAAGCCGTGTCGCGAAACGGTCATCGTCCGTCGACGCCCGGTTTTTTTCTTCGGTTCGCACCACTTTTGCGTCGGCGTCCCCTCGAGAAGGGTGGAGATGGCCTCAATCACGCCGCTTTCCTGCAACGGAACGTTCGTCGCGACGGCTTTGGTTCTCCTGACCTCACCCGCGGCGGCAGCTCCGCAGCCCCTGATCAACTACTTCCAGCCGATGCCCATCGTGGGAACGTTGTCGACCACGGTCTGGGGGGCGGCGCTCGTGGGTCCGCGGGATCCGGCCAACGGACTCGAAGACAACGGAGCCGCCGGCGGAGTCGGGCCTCAGCAGGAGACCAATTTCTACTGGGACGGGAAGATCATCAAGGGCGAGGATGGGAAGTATCATCTCTATTGCAGCCACTGGCTCCACAGCAATGGATTCGGCCCACCCGCCGGCGGAACGACGGGCTGGGAGAGATCGATACCCATGGAAGCCATCAGCGACAACGTCATGGGGCCATACGTGACACAGGGGGACGCCTATACCACCAACCGCGAAGGCAACAACATGGGCCACAACGTGACGGGGCTGGTGGCTCCCACCGGTGCGCGGCCGTACACGCTGTCCGTGGGCGAGATCGTGCCGGGTCAGATGTTCAGCGCCAGCTCCGCAAACGGACCGTGGACTCTGCTGGGACTGACCCAGACCAACACCAATGGGCATACCGCTTGCGGTGACTTGTCCTCCAACTTCACTTTCACCGTGGGTCCGAACAACCGATTCTGGGCCACGTCGCGAACGGGCTGCATCATGGACAGCGACCAGGTCCTGGGCCCCTATAAAGTCGAGACCGACAGCGTCCTGCCCAACCTTGAGAACAACATGAACGGCCAGGCCGAAGATGAAACGATCTGGTTCAGCGGAGGCTATTTCCACATCGTTTACAACTATTACACGGTCCAGCGGGCCTATCACATCATGTCGAAGGACGGCGTGACCAACTGGACGAGCACGGGCCTCGCTTACCAGGCCACTCAAACACCGGCCAACGCGAATTCGCGGTGGCTGCGGTACACCGACGGCACGGTCAACCAATGGCACAACATGGAGCGGGTGAACGTCTATCAGGAGAACGGCCACGTCACTCATTTCACCTTTGCCGTCACCGACGTGAACAAGAACGCGACCGGTGTTAGTAATGGTGGGAGCAAGATCCTGGTGGTCCCGTTCAACGGCTTGCAGTTCGATTGCGACAACGGCGACCCGGCTTCCTGCGCCGAAATCGCGGCCACCGACGGTGGCGCGGCTGATTCCCGTGCGAGCGACGCGCGCGCCGGAGGCAGTGGCGGCGCCGGAGGCAGTGGCGGCGCCGGAGGCAGTGGCGGCGCCGGAGGCAGTGGTGCAACGACGGACGCGAGCGCCGGAGCTGGCGGTAGGGCGGTCATTGGATCTGGCGGTGCGACCGGAACCGGCGGTGCGATCGGAAGCGGCGGCGCGGCCGGGACCGGCGGAGCCGCGACGGGGACTGGCGGCGCCGCGACCGGCGGGGGCTCGGGAAGTGGGGGGCCGACCGGTCCCTCCGGCAGCGGCAGCGGCAACGGCAGCGGGTGCAACTGCGACGCCACCTCTGCAACCGGACGCGGCACACCCGCGGCGTTACTGTTGCTGGCGAGCCTCGTTGTCATGCTCCGCCGCCGTTCGCGGCGCTCCTCATAGCGGCGGTACACCTGCCTCGGCAACCGGCCAACGTCAGACCGCCCTCGCCGCGCGCGCCGCGATGTGCGGCACGGCAGCGTCGCAGACGATTGTTCCTGCGCAGGCAACACAGCCGATCGCAACGGCGCGACCAGCAATTACAATGCTCGACGTGACAGCTCCGAAAGGCAAGCGCCGTGGCGCGTATCGTGCCAGCCGAGGAGATCGCCATGATTGATCACACTGGCATCGGCGTCGCGGACGTTCGACGTTCCGCCGCCTTCTACGACGCAGCGCTGGGCGCGCTCGGGCTGCGCCG
>CAZNCQ010000447.1:0-4571 GCA_964571275.1 uncultured Myxococcales bacterium | reverse complement strand
GCCCGAGATCGACCACGCGCCGCGCCAGCCCCGGCAGCTCCATCGCGCCCGGGCACCGGAAGAGCTCGATGTGCTCGTCGGTGGCGCCGGTACGGCGGAGCGCGTCGAGCGCGCCATCGATCAGCTTGTCGACGATGAAGTCGTTGAAGCGAGCGGCGACGATGGCAAAGCGGCGGCCCTCGGCGCGCAGCATCCCCTCGTGCGTGGTCCCCTGGAACTCGTTGCGGGCGGTCATGCTCACACTCCTCTTTCTCGCAGAGGTACCACTTTCACGGGAGCGCGGATAGGGACGCATTCGACGATGTGCAGGCCGTAGCCCTCGACGCCGACGATGCGACGCGGGTTGTTGGTCAGCAGGCGAATCTTGTGCACGCCGAGGTGCGCCAGCACCTGCGCACCCAGGCCAAAGTCGCGCAGACGGTCGTTCGAGCCCGACGGCGCGCCGCTCGCCGGCCGTGGTTTGGCGAGCGACTCGTGGAAATCGTCGACCAGGCTCGCGCGGCCGCGCGGCAGCACGTAGAGCAGGATGCCCTTGCCCTCCTCCTCGATCATCCGGAGCGGCACGGTCGCGGGCAGCACGTCGGGATCCGGCGACACGCCAAACACGTCGCGCATGACGCTGGCGGTCTGCACGCGCACCAGCACGGGCTCGTCGGGCGAAGGCTCGCCCAGCACCAGCGCCAGGTACTCGGTGTCCTCGACGTCGGTGACGTAGACATACGCCTGGAACTCGCGCGACAGACCCGCGATGTGTGGGCCGAAGCGCGCCTCGCCCTCGCGCCGCACAAGCAGCTCCTGCGACATGCGGTACTCGATCAGGTCGGCGATGGTCACGATGAGCAGGTTGTGCTGCGCGGCGAACGTCTCGAGATCGGGCATGCGGGCCATCTCGCCGTCGTCGCGCATGATCTCGCAGATCACGCCCGCCAGCTCGCGGCCCGCGAGGCGCGCGAGATCGACCGAGCCCTCGGTGTGGCCCGAGCGCACCAGCACGCCGCCGCGACGCGCGCGCAGCGGAAAGATGTGGCCGGGCGTGACCAGATCGTCGGGCACGGCGTCGCGCGCGACAGCGGCGCGGATCGTCTCGGCGCGTTCGCGCGCCGAGATGCCGGTGGTCATCCCACGCCGCGCGTCGATGCTGACCGTGAACGCGGTCGCCCGCGGCGAGCGGTTGTCGGTCGCCATCATGGTCAGGCCGAGCTGCCGCACGCGGTCCTCGGACAGCGACAGGCAGATGAGGCCGCGGCCGTAGCGCGCCATGAAGTTGATCGCTTCGGGCGTCACCAGATCGGCGGCCATCATCAGGTCGCCTTCGTTCTCGCGGTCCTCGTCGTCGACGAGGATCACCATCTTTCCAATGCGGATGTCCTCGATGGCGCGCCTGACGACGGCCATGCGATCGGCGCTCGGATCAACGGGCAAAGCCATGTTTCCTCAAGATCTCCAGGGTCAGCCCCGGCGGGCGCGCGGGCGCGGGCGGAGCAAGGGGGGGCGTCATCTTTGCGGCGGCCTTCGACGGAGTCGCCGGGTTTGCGGCCGGCGGGCCGGCGGCGGCGAGCCGCGCTTCGACGATGCGATCGACGTGCTTCGCGATCATATCGCCCTCGAGATTCACCGCGGCGCCGATCGCCTTGTCACCGAGGCCGGTCACCGCGAGCGTGTGCGGAATCAGCGTCACCGAGAAGACCGCGCCCTCGACCGCATTGATCGTCAGGCTCACGCCGTCGACGGTGACCGAGCCCTTGACCACCAGCGTCGGCACGACCTCGGCGGGTGCGGCAATCTTCAGCTCGAGCGCCCCACCCTGCTGGTTGCGCGCCACGACGTGCCCGACACCCTCGACGTGGCCGCTGACCAGATGCCCGCCCAGCGCGTCGCCGAGCTTGAGCGGCCGCTCGAGGTGAACGCGCGTCCCGACCGCGAGGGCACCCAGCGTCGTGAGCGCCAGCGTCTCCGGGCCGAGATCGGCGGCGAAGCGTCCGGTCGAGCGGCCGGTCACGGTCAGGCAGACGCCGTCGACGGCGATGCTCGCGCCGAGCGGCAGGTCCTCGACCGGAAGATCGGTCGCGATCACCACGCGGTGAACCGTGCCTTTCGGCTCCAGCTCCTCGACGGTGCCGCGCGCTTCGACGATCCCGGTGAACATCCGGGCGCAGTATAGCATCGGTGGATCGGGCGCCAGGCCCCGCCGCGGAGGGTGTCTCAGCGACGCACGCGAACGTCTCCCCGGACGTCGGCGCGGATGAGCAAATCGTCGCCGAGCGCCTCGACGGTGGGCGGCTCCAGCGCCAGCGCCCGTGCGACCGGCACGCCGCCGCCCTGCGCGATGGGGATGCCGGCGCCGAGCAGCTTGGGCGCGACAAACAGCGCGACCCGATCGACGAGGCGGGCATCGATGAGCGCGCCGTGGACGTGCGCGCCGCCCTCGACCAGCAGCGACTGGATGTCGCGCCGCCCGAGCTCGGCCAGCACGCGTGAAAGCGGCAGCCGCCCGCCACGCGCCGGCGGCAGCAGCACGACCTCGGCGCCCGCGCGCTCGAGCGCGCGCACCCGACGCGCGTCGGCGCCGCGCGCGCCGATGACCAGCGTCGGCGGCGCGCCGGCCGCGGCGCCCAGCACCTGCGCGCGCGGCCGCAGCGACAGGCGCCCGTCGAGCACCACGCGTCGCGGGCGCGCTTTCGACGCGCGATCGCGCCCGGGAAGGCGCACGGTCAGCTGCGGATCGTCGGAGCGCACCGTCCCCGCGCCGACCAGGATCGCGTCGTGCGCCGCGCGCAGCCGATGCGCCGCTCGCCGCGCTTCGGGGCCGGTGATCCACTCGCGCGCGCCGCCGGGCGCGGCGATGAAGCCGTCGAGGGTCGCCGCCGCCTTCAGGGTCACGAGCGGCCGCCGTTCGCTCACCCAGACGAAGAAGCCGCGGTTCGCCTCGCGGCACTCCGCCTCCAGGCAACCGACGTCGACGCGGATGCCCGCGCGCCGCAGCTGGGCCACGCCGCGCCCGTCGACGCGCGGATTGGGATCCAACGCCCCGACGACGACGCGGCGGACGCCGGCGGCGATCAGCGCGCGCGTGCACGGGCCGGTGCGCCCGGTGTGGCAGCAGGGCTCGAGGTTGACGTAGATGGTCGCGCCCGGCGCCCGGCCGCCGACGTGCGCGAGCGCGTCGATCTCGCCGTGGGCCTCGCCGGCGCGGTGGTGGTAGCCCTCGGCCAGCACGCGCCCGCCACGAACGATCACCGCGCCGACGACGGGGTTCGGCCGCGTGCTGCCGCGCCCGCGCTCCGCCAGCTCCAGCGCGCGCCGCATGTGCGCTGCGTCGGCGGCCCCAAGTCGCGGAGACGACCGCGCGGACGGAGCTCCGCTCCGCTTCACCGCCGGCCGCCCCCGCGATCGGCGACCAGGCTCTTGAGCTCGGTGATGAGCTCGTTGACGTCGCGGAACGACCGGTAAACCGACGCGAAGCGTACGTAAGCGACGTCGTCGATCTCACGGAGCGCCGCCATGACCGCGTCACCGATCTTCGACGACGGAATCTCCTTTTCGCCCGACTCCTCGAGCTCGCGCTCGATCCTGTCGACGGTCTTCTCCAGCGTCTCCAGCGGCACCGGGCGCTTCGAGCAGGCCTTTTTCAGGCCGTTCAAGATCTTCGAACGATCGAACGGCTCGCGGCGGTCGTCCTTCTTCACCACGAGCGGCAGGATCTCGTCGACACGCTCGTAGGTGGTGAACCGCCGGCCACAACCCACGCACTCGCGGCGGCGGCGGATGACCTGGTCGTTATCCGACGGGCGGGTATCGACGACCTTGTCCTCGACGGCGGAGCAGAACGGGCAGCGCATGGGTCAGCCTTCAGCCCAGCCGGCAGTGGATGAAGTCTGGGTTATGCTTGCGAGCCTCATGAGCGACCTCGAGATACACGTCAACGGAGAGATACGTACCACGCCGCGCGGCACGACCGTGGCCAGTTTGCTGGCCGCCATGGGCGTCGATCCGACGCGCGTCGCCGTCGAGAAGAACCGTGACGTCGTGCCGCGACGAACCTGGGCCGAGGCGCCGGTCGCCGACGGTGACCGTATCGAGATCGTCGCGTTCATCGGCGGCGGCTCGGGCAGCGTGGCCACCGCCGCGGGCGATCCGCTGGTGATCGCGGGCAAGACGTTTCATTCGCGGCTCCTGGTCGGCACCGGCAAGTATCGTTCGATCGAAGAGGGGCGCGAAGCCATTTCGCGGTCGGGCGCCGAGATCGTCACCGTGGCCCTGCGCCGGGTCGAGGTGACGCCCGGAAAGCCCGGCGTGCTCGACACGATCGATCGCACGCGCCACACGCTGCTGCCCAACACCGCGGGCTGTTACACGGCCGAGGAGGCGATCCGCACCTGTCATCTCGCGCGCGAGCTGGGCATGGCCGACATGGTCAAGCTCGAGGTGATCGGCGATCCGCAGACCCTGTTTCCCGACGGTGCGGCCACGCTGGAGGCCGCGCGCGTCCTGGTCAAGGAAGGCTTCGTCGTGCTGCCCTACTGCCTGGACGATCCGATCCTGGCGCAGAAGCTGGAGGACGTCGGCTGCGC
>CAZNCQ010000446.1:0-4586 GCA_964571275.1 uncultured Myxococcales bacterium | reverse complement strand
CCAGCATGATGAACTGGCCGATGATCCCCGACGCCTTCTGCCAGGAGATCGCCTTGAGCGGCAAGCCGTCGCGCTTGCCCGCGTCCTCGATCGCCTTCATGGTCTGCGGGATCAGCTTCGGATCTTTCAGGATCACCGCGGCGTTGAGCACGACGCCGCGCTGGGTCTCGCCCGGCGCGTAGACACGGTCGACCAGATCTTCGCGCCGCAGGCGCTGGCCCAGGCCGGCCGCCAGCTCGGGGATCTCCGGCGAGACGCCGGGCGTCGCGTCGGCGACGACGTGCTTGCCGTGCGGCTGCGCGCCGGCCTTGGCGCCGCCCTTGTCCGCCGGTTTGACCTCGGTATCGTCCTTGGTCTGCTTGGTTCCGAACAGCTCCGCCTCGGCGTTCTCGCGGCTCACCTCGTGCGCGCCGGCCGCTTTCTGCAGCTGCTCGATCTCTCGCAGCTTGTCCGCGGTCATGAAGCCGTAGAGCTCGCGAAACGAGACCAGGTCCATCAGGTTCAGCGCGCCCGCCAGCGTCGACTTCTCCAGGCCCTGGAACTGGAACGTGCCGTAGACGTGCAGGTTCACCGACTGCACGTAGCCGCTGCGCGTGAACGCCTTGATGGTCAGCGTGTCGCCGATGCGGATGCGATACAGCTCCAGCGCGGGCGCCAGCTCGCGGTAGAAGAACGCGTACCGGCGATCGAAGCTCTGGTCGTCGGTGTCGAAGAACGACGCCAGCAGCGCGCCCACGTCGGCGTTGGTGCTGCCCAGCTCCTTTTGCAGCTTGGCGCGGAAGTCGGCGGTCTTGAGCGCGTCGAGCTGCAACATCACCTCGCGCACCTGCGCGACGTTCTCGCGCACCAGCCGCTGCAGATCGAGATCCTTGGCGATCAGCGAGCCGCGCCCGTCGCGCGAGTCCTTGATCTGATCCAGGCGGTGCGCGCTCTTGAGCTTGAGCTGATCTTCGTAGACGAACTTCGAGAACAGGAAGCCGCGCTTGCCGGCCGGCACCGCCGTGCCGTCGACGATCTGCATGCGATCGAACGCCTTGCCGAAGCTGTCGAGGTCGGTGCCGACGTAGCGGATGAAGAGCAGGTCGGCGTCCGCGGCCTGCGTCGCGATGCGATTCTCGAGGAACTCCAGCGAGCCGAGCGGATCCTTGTCGAACCCGGCCCAGAACGCCTCGGAGGCGGCGCGATTGACCGCCTCGGCGTCGTCGGCGCTGATCGCACGCGCGTCGGCGACCGCCTTCAAGTTCTTGAGGTCGCCTTGCAGCAGCACCACGATCTGGCGGACGTGACCTTTTTCGGCCTCGATCTGCCGGTCCAGCATCGCGCTCTCGGGCGCTGACAGGCCCCCCGCCAGGCGCTTGCGGTACGCGTCGCGCAGCTTGCCGAGCGCCAGGTCGATGGTGTTACCAGACGTCACGAGCGCGCCGCTGATCCCCATCGGCACCACCGCCTTGACGTTGGGCACCGTCATCAGCGTCTGGCGCACCTTCGCGAAGTCGTCGAGCGGCGTGAGATCCTGATCGCCCATGGTCATGCTGCCCATGACCTCGAGCCCGTCCTTGGACTTGTCCGAATACACCTGGATGTGACCGGCGACGCTGCCGATCACGCTGCGGCTCATCGACGCGTCGAGGCTGTCGAGCAGCGAGTTGCCGGCGACGACCAGCAGCGCGCCGAAGAAGATGATGCCGCCGACGATGATCGTCTTCAGGCGGCTCGCGAACAGATTGCGGAACGCGATCTGCGCGACGACGCCGAAGGTGTCGATCCAGGCGGAGAGGCGACGCTGAGCCATGATCAGGCCGGCGCGCTGGCGGGGTGGACGCCGGCGTCCCTGGGTGAGATGCGATCGACGAACTTGCCGTCGGCCAGCCGCACGATCGAGCTGGCGTTGGCCATGACTTTTTGGTCGTGCGTCGAGAAGATGAAGGTCGTGCCCTCGGTGCGGTTCAGCTCCTTCATCAGGTCGAGGATGTTCTGGCCGGTGACCGAGTCGAGGTTCGCGGTCGGCTCGTCGGCGAGCACCAGCTGCGGCCGCGCCACCAGCGCGCGCGCGATCGCGACGCGCTGGCGCTGGCCGCCGGACAGCTCGCTCGGGCGGTGGCTGGCGTACTCGCGGATGCCGACGCGCTCGAGCAGCGTCATCACCCGCTTGCGCCGGTCCGCGGTGCCGAGCTCGCGCTGGAGCAGCAACGGCAGCTCGATGTTCTGCAGCACGCTCAGCACCGAGACCAGGTTGAAGCTCTGGAAGATGAACCCGATCGTGTGCAAGCGCAGATCGGTGAGCGCGCGCTCCGAGAGCTGGCGCGTGTCCTTGCCCGCGACCTCGACCGTGCCCGACGTCGGCGTGTCGACGCAGCCGATCAGGTTGAGCAGCGTGGTCTTGCCGCTGCCCGACGGACCGGCGATCGACAGGAACTCGCCACCGCGCACCTCCAGGGAGATGCCCCGGAGCGCCGGAACGACGACCTTGCCCAGCGTGTAGTTCTTGACCGCATCCTTGACCGAGACGATCGCTGCCATGAGTCAGTCCTCCCGTGCGCGAACGACGAACCAGCGGGGCGTAGTATTCAAATTTGAATAACGACTGTCAAGCCTCGTGGGCCGTCCGTCGAGGCCGGCGCTCGACGCGGACCCGCCCGGCGGGAGATAGACCACGGATCCCGTCGTGTCAAACCCGGACTTCTGAGTGCGTTCCATCCCCTTCAAGGACGAACGGCGCGGCGCCTATGCGACAGGGCGCGGTTTCTTTTCCGGCCGCGCGTGGCGAACGGCGGGCGCGATCAGCGAAAGGTCGCGAGAATGCTACGCAAACGCTCCGCGTTCGGGGGGGTCGTGGCCGAACCCTTTTGCAAGATCGGGTTCCAGCTGCCGAGGTTGCGCAGAGCCGTGGCGTCGAGCTCGATGAATCCCATGCTCCAGCTTCCAAACTGGCGCGCCTGAATCGGGCCGCGGCGGAAGACCGCGACGTTCTTGTGACGCGGATCGCGCGAGATTCGTTCGTAGAGCGCGGCGACCACCTTCTCGTCACCCTCGAGAACCTGAACGAAGACGCCGGTCTGGTGGAGCAGAACGCCGGTCACATCCAGGTTCTGGTTGCGCGCGCGCGAGAACGCCAGCAGGTCGCTGAGCTTGACCGGCGTGAAGGGTCGCGTCTGGACGCTGCCGTAAATCAGCTCGTAGAGCGGCTTCCCCACACCCGTGTCATCGGCTTGACGCGGAGGAAGTTTAGTACGCCCTCCTACGGGAGGGCCGTCCCTACTTCACCGAGATGTCGACGCTGGGCCGCAGCTCGCCGCAGACCTTGAGCACCTTGTGGATCACGTTGCTCTTGAACGCGTCGATCAGCGCGCGATTGCCCGCCGTCCCTTCGTCGATGGCCACGTACGCCTGCTCGGTCAGCGCGTAGTCGAAACGCGGGGCCCACTTGCGCGAGCCGAGACGCGCCGTGGTCGAGCAGTTGTCGACCATGTACGCCACGCCGCGTGCGTGCATGTACGGGTTCAGCGAATCGACCGACTCGATCACCGACTCGTTGGCCGCCTCGGAGTACGGGTGACCCTTGTCGAGCAGGATGTCGATCTGGGCCATCATCGTCGCGACGTAGACGCCGGCGGTGAACGCGTTCAGCGGGATGCGATCCTCGACGCGCTTCGCGCGCACGGCGGCGCCGACCTTCCAGGTCTCGGTGCCGTCGATCTTGCCCATCGGGGTCTTCTTCAGGCGGTTGCCCGCCAGCACCACGCCGCGGATCTCGTTGCCGGTCGAGACCTCGTCGTAGATCTCGGCGAGGATCTCGCGCGCCGCCGGGTACGACGCCACGTACGCCTTCTCGAACTCCGCCTTGCCGGCGGCGTCGAGCTTCTCGTAGAGCGCCAGGATCCCCTGCTTGGAGATGATGCTGTTGATCGGCCCGGTGATCGATTCGGCGGAGTTCAGGAACGCCGCTTCCTTGGACAGCCCCTGGCTCACGAAGCGCCGGTAGAGGCTCTCGATGATGCCGTGGACGGCGCCGAGGAGGATGCCGCGCTCGCCATAGATGTCCGACTTGAACTCGGACTCGAGCGTGGTCTGGAACGTGTACGGCGACCCGAGCCCGACCGCCCAGGCGAGCGCGTAGTCGGTGGCGCGGCCGTCGACGTCCTGCTGGACGGCGAAGCTGGCGTTGATGCCGGCGCCGTTCACTTCCTTGCCCTGCACGTACAGGCGGCGCACCGACGGTCCCATGCCCTTCGGGCACACCGCGATCACGTTGACGTTGGCGGGGAACTTCGCACCGACGTTGGTCAGGTGCCCGAGCAGAAAGCCGTGCGACAGGCCCAGCGTGGCCCCGGGGCGCAGCGCCTCGAACACCCGGCCGTAGAGCTCCGCCTGCGCGGCGTCGGAGATCAGCAGCAGGACGATGTCCGACTCGCGCACGACTGCGAACATTTCGCCGAGCGTGCCGTTCTCCTCGGTGAAGCCGGCGGCGCGTGCCTGCGCCATCGATTCGCTGCCGCCACGCAAACCGACCTTGACGCGGATGCCCGTGCCCTCGAGCGAGTCACGCAGGTTCTGCGCCTGCGCCGGCCCCTGCGAGCCCCAGCCGA
>CAZNCQ010000445.1:0-4678 GCA_964571275.1 uncultured Myxococcales bacterium | reverse complement strand
GATCGACGCGAAAGAGGGCGTGCGCGAGAACAGCCGCCGCCACGGCTACATCCTGTCGATGCTCGGCATCCGCCAGGTGATCGTCTGCGTCAACAAGATGGACCTGGTCGGCAATCGCGAGGCGACGTTCCACGCGATCGAGCAGGAGTATCGCGCCTTCCTCGAAGGTATCGGCGCGGTGCGGCCGCAGCGCTTCATCCCGGTGAGCGCGATCCTCGGCGAGAACCTGGCGACGCGCGGCGCGGGCATGCCCTGGTACACCGGGCCGACGTTGCTCGAGACGCTCGACGGACTGACCAAGGCGCCGCCCAGGGTCGACCAGGCGATGCGCATGCCGGTGCAGGCGGTCTACAAGTTCACCAGCCGCGGCGACGACCGCCGCATCATCGCCGGCCGCGTCGAGGCTGGTCATGTGCGTGTCGGCGACAAGGTGGTGTTCTCGCCGTCGAACAAGGTCAGCACCATCAAATCGATCGAAGGCTTCAACACGCCGCCGCGCGACCGCATCGAGGCCGGCTGGTCGACCGGCTTCACGCTGGCCGAGGAGATCTACGTGACCCGCGGCGAGGTCATGAGCCACAGCGATCGCGCGCCGCTGGTCAGCACGCGCCTGCGCACCAACATGATCTGGCTCGGCAAGAAGCCGTTCACCGCCGGCCGCGACTACAAGCTCAAGCTGGGGACGGCGGCGGTGCCGGTGCGCATTCACCGCATCCTCAAGGTCATCGACGCGTCGGAGCTGGGCAGCGTGCTCGAGAAGGATTACATCGGCCGGCACGACGTCGCGGACGTGATCCTGGAAACCCGACAGCCGGTCGCCTTCGACCTGACCGGCGACTGCGAGGCGACGGGCCGCTTCGTGATCGTCGACGGCTACGACGTCGCCGGCGGCGGCATCGTCACCGCGGCGGTTGCCGACGAGCTCAAAGATCTGCGCGCCGAAGCGCGCACCCGCGACTTCAACTGGGTCGCGGGCGGCGTCACCGCCGAGGCGCGCGCGCAGCGCTTCGGCCACCGGTCGGCGCTGATCATGTTCGTTGGGCCGGCCGGGTCGGGGAAGCACAAGTACGCGCGCGCCGTCGAGAAGGCGCTGTTCGAACGCGGCCGCAACGTCTACATGCTCGACGGCAAGAACGTCCTGCTGGGCGTCGACCACGACCTGTGGGTCGACGCCGCGCAGTCGGAGCTGGTGCGCCGGTTCGGCGAGGTCGCGCACCTGCTGCTCAATTCAGGGATGCTGGTGGTCTCGACGACCAACGCGATCGGCCTCGCCGACGCGGGCGCGGTGCAGGCGCTGATCCCCGACACGCCGACGCTGCTGATCGATGTCGACCCGGCGGGTGACAGCCACCTTCCGTTCGATCTGCGGATCCGTGGGACGGAGCCCGAGGAAGACGTGATCGCCGGCGTCGTCGACCTGCTCGTCCGGCGGCAGATCACCTTCAACTGACCGGCCGCGACTCTCGTCATATCGACCCGGCGTCGTTCGGCGGCGAAAAAGCGATCACGCGATGCCACTTTTTTTGATGATGGAGCGCGAGTGCCGGGTTTCATTGTGCATTTTTTTTACGCACCCTGCCTGCTTGCCCGTTGGTGGAGGCACTAGCCCCATATGTCAGCGATGCACAAGCTCGGTACCCGGGACCGCGAGTCGAACGCATACGCCGCGACGCTCGACGACATCGCCAACCGTACCGCGGGGCGGTATCCGGTCTTGGCTGCCCAACTCCGTCAGATTGCTCGAGACTACCGGGAGGCGCCTCCCAGCCGCGAGGCGCCGCGGGATGGGTCACGCCGCCCGGGCTAACCAGACGGTCAGCGAGACGCCGCTAACCCGTCAGCTCCGTCCTCTATTTACATAACTTCCTTTAAACTGAAGCCCGTGCGTCCATCGGCGCTCGGTCAGGCCGCGTCACTGTTGTTGACGTTCCTGGGCGGTTGCACGGCCCACGTCGGTGCTAGCGGCCACGAAGACGGGGGCGCTGGCGGCGCGCCCGCTATCGACGGCGGGGCCCATGATGTGCGGCCCGACACACCTGACGTTGGCGATGCCGGCGGGCTTGGCGGCACTGGCTCCGGTGGCCGTGGCGTTGGTGGCTCCGGCGCGGGGGGCAGCGCGGGCACCAGCGGCGCCGGAGGTACGGCGGGAATGGGTGGACCATCGCTGTGCTCCGCGGCGCGCTACATCGTCTGCGAGGGATTCGAAACCACCGCCGCGGGCAATGACGTCGCGCCCGCGGGCTGGACGCGCGCCGGCGCCGTCGACGTCATCGCCGACGCCGGCAACGTCTATCGCGGCGCCCACGCCATGCGCATCGACGCCGCCGCCAGCGGCCCGCGGCGGATCACCCTCGCGGGCGCCGCGGTCAGCGCGCTCGGCGGCAGCCACTGGGGGCGTATCTTCTACAAAGTACAGACCCCGGCGCCGATGCCGACCTCGGGTGTCGTGCACTCGACGATGGTCGCGGGCGCAGCGGCGAGCCCGGTCTCGGGCAACATCGAAGTGCGCGTCGTCGACACCGTCGAGGACACCACCGGCCACCATCAGTTCCTCTACAACGTGCAGCCCGACACGCGTGCCGAGTTCGGCACCGGCAGCGACTACTCGTGGACCTACGACGGCAAGTGGCACTGCGCCGAGTGGCACGTCGACTTCGCCACGCAGAGCTATCATTTTTACTTCGACGGCGCGGAGCTCACGTCGATCGCGATCAGCAACGGCGCCGGCAACTTCACCAACTCCGAGATCCCGTCGGTCTTCACCAGACTGTCGGTCGGTTGGAACAACTACCAAACGTCGACCCCCGGCTTCGTCGCCTGGTTCGACGAGATCGCGGTCGATCTGAACCGCATCGGCTGCGGCGGCTAGCGGCAGACCTCCTCCGTGGAATGACGGCCCCGCGATTGCAGCTCAACTGGGCGTGACGGATCGAGCGACATTCGGATCGCTGGTGCTGGCACCGCTGGTGCTCGCTTACACCGTCGAGGTCTTCTACCAAGTCAGGCTTCAGGCTCGCTTTCTCGAGGCGATACCGCAAGAGGTCCGCGCCGGTTTCCCGCGCCACCCGAAGCGCGCGCTGTTCTCGTTCCTCGCGTCGCTGCGCTTCCAGATCGCGGTCTTGCGCTACGCGAGGCTCAATCTGCCCGACGACGCGGCGGCGACCACCTACTGGAAGCGGCGCATGCGCGCGAGCATCATCCGTGAGTCGATTCTTCTCGGGTGCCTTGCGGTGTCGACGGGCGTGCTGCTCTGGCTCGGTTGGCGGCCGCTCGGGCCTGGCCGCTGACAGCCTGGGCAACCTCGTGCCTTTGAGGCTCGAATGTTGCGCGCCACTCTGACAAAGTAGCGCCGATGGAGGCTGGAGCCGAGACGCGCACCGCCGCCGCTCCCACGCGGGGCGCGGAGGGGGCCGAACCGCCCGCGACCAGCCGGTTCTCGCGGGAAGCTCTGGCACGCGAGCTCAACCCCGGCCAGCTGGAAGCGGTCGCCTACCCGGGGCGCCCGCTGCTGGTGGTGGCCGGCGCCGGGTCGGGCAAGACACGGGTCATCACGTTCCGGCTGGCGCGGCTGGTCGCGTCGGGCGCCGATCCGCGCCGCATCCTGGCAGTGACCTTCACCAACAAGGCCGCCGGCGAGCTGCGCGAGCGCGTCGGGCACCTGCTGCGCTCCGGCGTCGGCGGGCTCTGGGTCGGTACGTTCCACTCGGTGTCGGCGCGCCTCTTGCGCCAGTGGGGCGCGGCCGTGGGGCTGCGCAAGGACTTCGTCATCTACGACGACGACGATCAGAAGCGGCTGCTGGCGCGCGTGCTCGCGGATCTGAAGGTCCCCGAGCGATTGTTCCCGGTGCGGCAAGTGCTGTCGGCGATCGATCGCGCGAAGAACCAGGGCATCACGGCGGCGTCGTTCCAGCCCGGCGACTACTTCGACGACGTCGTCGCCAAGGCGTACAAGCTCTACGAGGAACGGCTGGCCGCGTCCAACGCCACCGACTTCGGCGGCCTCTTGATCGCGGCGCTGCAGATCTGCCTCGGCGACACGCCGACCGCGCATCAGATCGCAGAGCGATTCGACCACGTGCTGGTCGACGAGTTCCAGGACACCAACAGCGTGCAGTACAAGCTGGTGCGTTGCCTCTCGCGCCGCACCGGCAGCATCACCGTCGTCGGCGACGAGGACCAGTCGATCTACAAATGGCGCGGCGCCGACATTCGCAACATCCTCGACTTCGAGCGCGACCACGCCGGCGCGCGCGTGGTGAAGCTGGAGCAGAACTACCGCTCGACCGGCAACATCTTGCGCGCGGCCAACGCGATCATCGCCTGCAACTCCGAGCGCCGGCCCAAGCGCCTGTTCACCGAGGCCGGCGACGGCGCGCGCATCGTGCTCTTCGAAGGCGAGACCGAGCGCGACGAAGCCGAATTCGTCGCGAGCCGCATCGCCGCGATGTTGCAAGAGGGGATGAGCCCGCGTGACTTCGCGGTCTTCTACCGGACCAACGCGCAGTCGCGCGTGCTGGAAGACGCGTTCCGCGCGCGCAACCTGCCCTACGTCGTCGTCGGTGGCACGCGGTTCTTCGATCGCGCGGAGATCAAGGACCTGATCTGCTACCTGCGCGCGATCGGCAACCCCGACGACGGCATGGCGCTGCAGCGGATCATCAACGTGCCGGCGCGCGGG
>CAZNCQ010000444.1:0-4735 GCA_964571275.1 uncultured Myxococcales bacterium | reverse complement strand
GGCGCACGTCGTCGCCGGGCGCGTACTCCTTGTGCTCGGCGAACTCGATCGACGTGCCCGCGTGCGGGTTGTGGTGCGTGCCGGCGAACGCACCCTCGACGATCACGCGCGCGCGCACCGACAGCGACGACAGGCGCGCCAGGTCGAGCGGGTCGAGGACGAGCGGCGTGGCGCGACGGCCCTCTGCTGGAACTCTGTCGTCGCTGCTTCGCGGCGGTTCAGGCGGCATCGGCGGCGGGCTTGCCAACGTTTTTTCGCGCCTCGGGTCTCGGGTCAGGCCTGCTTGACGCTGTCGATGAGCTGGCCCACGAGCGTGCGCGCGGTCAGGCCGTCGGCCTCGGCGTGGAAGTTGGGCAGCACGCGGTGGACGAGCACCGGCATCGCCAGCGCGCGCACATCGTCCGTGGAAGCGGCGTAGCGGCCGTTGAGGATCGCGCGCGCCTTCGCCGCGAGGATCAGGTACTGCGAGGCACGTGGTCCCGCGCCCCACGACACGTACTTCTTGATGAAGTCGGGTGCGTTCGGCTCGCTGGGACGGCTGGCGCGCCCGAGCGCGACCGCGTAGCGCACCACGTGGCCGGCCGCCGGCACGCGCAGCACCAGGTCTTGCAGATCGAGGATGCGGTCGGGTGACAGCAGCTTGCGCAGCGCCGGCCGGTACGACGTGGTCATCTGGTTGACGATGCGGATCTCTTCGTCCTCCGACGGGTAGCTCACGTCGATCTGGAACATGAAGCGGTCGAGCTGCGCCTCGGGAAGCGGGTAGGTCCCCTCTTGCTCGATCGGGTTCTGGGTCGCGAAGACCAGAAACGGCAGCGGGAGGTCATACGTCTGGCCGCCCGCCGACACGCGGTACTCCTGCATCGACTGCAGCAGCGCCGCCTGGGTCTTGGGCGGCGTGCGGTTGATCTCGTCGGCGAGGATGACGTTGGCGAAGACCGGCCCGCGCACGAAGCGAAAGACGCGGCGGCCGGTGGCGCGATCTTCTTCGAGCACGTCGGTGCCGGTGATGTCCGACGGCATGAGATCCGGCGTGAACTGGATGCGCCCGAACGACAGGTCGAGCACGTCGGACAGCGTCTGGATCAGCATGGTCTTGGCCAGGCCGGGCACGCCGACGAACAGGCAGTGGCCGCGCGCGAAGAGCGCGATCAGCAGGTGGTCGATGACCGACTCTTGCCCGACGATGCGCTTGCCGATCTCGGCGCCGATCACGCGGCGCGCCTCCGCGATCTCGCGCACGGCTTCGAGATCCCGATCCGGATCGGAGACCGCCGACGGTGCGGACGCGTCGTTGGTGGGGCGCCGCGCCGGAGCGCCGGAGAACGACGGGTCGCGATCGGACATCCTGCCCAGGATGCCACGCGCCCGCGCCGGTTGCCATTGCGACCTCAGTGCTCTTGAAATTGTGCACCAATAGCGATACCGAAAAGGCAGGAGGCCCCATGCGTTTCATCCCGTCGCCCAGACCCGCCCGCGTCGCCACGGCCCTGCTGATCGCGCTCGGCGCGGCCGGCCTGGCATGGTCGCCGCCCGCCGCCGCCGACGACTCCGGCGCCTGGCGCGCCAACAAGGGGCGCATCTTCGTCAGCGACACCGAGTTCGGCCAGGGCTACGCGTCGGACGGCGCGATGGTGGCCGCGATGAAGAAGCAGTCGAAGACCGCCATAAAGGGGGACGGCAGCTGGACCCTGAACTTCATGGTCTTCTTGAAGGAGGCGCCGGGCGCCAACACCGTCAACATCGTCTACTACGACATCTCGGCCAAGCCGCGCGATCAGGTCAACTACAGCGAGGTGAGCGTCAAGCCCGACCAGAAGATCATCCAGCTCAACGGCGTGGCGATCTCCAAGGACCTGGGCTTCGTCAAAGGCCACAAGTACGACGTGCTGGCGACGCGGATCATCGGCGGAAAAGAGAAGGTCTACGCAAAGACCACGTTCACGCTCAAGTAGCGGGCTGCGCGCGGTCGCGCTGCCGGTGGGGGTGTCCGCTTGCATCGGGTTCTGCTTCGGGTCCTGCATCGGGTCAAACTTGCGCGACAGCTCGCTCGCCGCTAGCCCTGCCGGGGATCCGGCGCGCGCCGTCGATGACCGCGTGCGCGATCTCGTCGGGCGGATGACGCTGGCCGAGAAGGTCGGCCAGATGGTCAACGAGGCGCCGGCGATCCCGCGCCTCGGCATCCCGGCGTACGACTGGTGGAGCGAGGGACTGCACGGCGTCGGGCGCGCCGGGATCGCGACCGTCTTCCCGCAGGCGATTGGGCTCGCGGCCACGTTCGACGAGTCGTTCCTCCGTCAGGTGGCGACCGCGATCTCCGACGAGGCGCGCGCCAAGCATCACGACTTCGTCCGGCGCGGGAAGCGCGGCCGCTATCAAGGGCTGACCTATTTTTCGCCCAACGTGAACCTGTACCGCGACCCGCGCTGGGGGCGCGGGCAGGAGACGTACGGCGAGGACCCGTACCTGACGGCGCGCATGGGCGTGGCGTTCATCGAAGGCATGCAGGGGACGCAGCCGGGTGCGCCGCCGCCGAAGTATCTGAAGCTGGTGGCGACCGCGAAGCACTTCGCGGTGCACAGCGGGCCCGAGGTCGAGCGACACCACTTCGACGCGCGCGTGACCGAGCACGATCTGCGCGACAGCTACCTGCCGCAGTTCGCCGCGTGTGTGCGCGAGGCGCACGTCGGCGCGGTCATGCCGGCGTACAACCGCGTGAACGGCGAGGCGTGCGCCGCCAGCCCGCGGTTGCTGGATACGATCTTGCGGAAGGAATGGGGCTTCGGCGGGTTCGTCGTGTCGGACTGCGGCGCGATCGACGACATCTATCGCGAGCACCGGCTGGCGTCGTCGGCGGAGGAGGCGGCGGCGCTGGCGGTGCGCGCGGGGACCGATCTGAACTGTGGCGGGACGTATCGCGCGCTGGTCGGTGCGGTGAAGCGCGGCCTGGTCAGCGAGACCGAGATCGACCGCGCGGTCGGGCGGCTGTTCGCGGCGCGCTTTCGCCTCGGCATGTTCGATCCGCCGGCGCTCGTGCCCTGGGCGCAGATTCCGATGAGCGTGGTCGATTCGCCGGCGCACCGCGAGCTGGCCAAGGTCGCCGCGCAGAAGTCGATCGTGCTGCTCGAGAACCGCGGCCCGTTGCTGCCCCTCGGGGCGGGGGTGAGAGCGATCGCGGTCGTGGGGCCGACCGCCGACGACGAAGAGGTGTTGCTGGGAAATTACAACGGCAAGCCGTCGCACGCGGTGACGATACTGGAGGGGATTCGCGCCAAGGCGCAGGCGCGCGGCGTCGCCGTGCGCTACGCGAAGGGGTGCGGAATCGCCAGCCGCTCGACGTCGGGCATCGCCGAAGCCGTCGAGGCGGTGCGGCGGCCGGAGGTCGGCGTCGCGGTGGCCGTGCTCGGGTTGTCACCGCGCTACGAGGGCGAGGAGAAGGACAGCCTGCTCAACCCAGGTGGCGACCGCCGCGACATCGCGCTGCCCGGCGTGCAGCAGCGGTTGCTCGAGGCGGTGGTCGCGGCCGGCAAGCCGACGGTGCTGGTGCTGACCGGCGGCGGCGCCCTCGGGCTCGGGTGGGCGAAGGAGCACGTCCCGGCGATCCTGATGGCCTGGTACCCGGGCGAGGAGGGCGGCTCGGCCGTCGCCGACGTGCTGTTCGGTGATGCCAACCCGGCGGGGCGGCTGCCGGTCACGTTCTATCGGTCGATCGATCAGGTGCCGCCCTTCGACGACTACCGCATGGACGGCCGCACCTATCGCTACTTTCGCGGCGAGCCGACGTACGCGTTCGGCTTCGGGCAGAGCTTCACGACCTTCCGGTACGACGATCTGGCGGTGGCGCCCGCGCGCGGCGACGCGGGCACGACGTTCGAGGTCAGCGTCACCGTCGAGAACACCGGCGCGCGCGCGGGCGACGAGGTGGTGCAGCTGTATGTGGCGCGGGAAGCGGTCGCGGGGGTGGCGGCGCCGTCGGTTCCGGCGCCCTCGGTGCCCGTGCCGATTCGATGGCTGGCGGGCTTCCGGAGGATCGCGCTCGCGCCCAGGCAGCGCGAGCAGGTGAGGTTCGCCGTCGACGCGCGGGCGCTGTCGATCGTCGATGGCGACGGGCGTCGGCGCGTCGAACCCGGCTGGTTCACGATCGCGGTCGGAGGAGGCCAGCCGACGAGCGGCGGCGCCTACGCCGGGGCCGCCGAGGGCGCGACCGTACGCCTCGAAGTCACCGGTACGGCGCGCACCGTCGACTGATGACGGGTCTGGGGACAAGAGATCGGTGACAGGGAGGGGACAATACATCGGTGACAGGTTGGTTGGGTGTCAAGCGAGCATGGGCTGAGAGAGCCGGCTGCGACGGATGAGGGGCGGCGGGTTGTGGAGGGGGGCCGAAGCCAAGTCGAAGAGGCCGAGGAAGATGCCGTAGAAGCGGACGGCCAGGCTTCCTCGACGCGTTTTCTGAATGCCGACCTGGTGACCAGCGACGCTCTGGCTGACGAAGATCGTGCGGTTTAAATAGTGCACGCGTGGCTCCGGGCGATATCGCCGCCAATACGAATTCTTTCTTCAGGTCCACGGCACGGTGCTCCTTCCAGGGCATCCCCTGGCGCTACACCTGTCACCGATGTCCTGTCCCCTCCCTGTCACCGATGTCTTGTACCAAACCTGATGACCTCCTCACCCCGACCCTGCTATGAAACAGCCTATCCGGGGCTGGGAAGAGGGGTGATCTGTACCGCGA
>CAZNCQ010000443.1:0-4740 GCA_964571275.1 uncultured Myxococcales bacterium | reverse complement strand
GAACTTGAGGGGGACCTTGACGTCGGCCATTGGTGCTCTCCTGTGTCTTTCGTCGGCAGTCGGTTCAGCTAGAGTTGTCGGGACCGCGCCTACTTGGGAGCGATCCTGGGTCACTGTCGTATGCGCTCGGGATAGACCCTGGACAGGGGTGGCCGGAAGGGGCATCCGGCCCGGGACAAAAGTGGCTAGAGGTCTTCGCTAGACGTCTTCGAGAGACTTCAACATCTCGGGGATGAAGTCCTTGCGGATCTCGATCAGGCTCGAATGCTGGGTCTTGCCCAGCGAGTTCACGAGCTCACCGTCGGGACGCTGCAGGTCGCCTTCGACCATGTCGTCTTCGAAGTCGTAGACGGTCTTGGCCTTGTACGTCGTCCCCTCGTCGCCGCCTGGTTTCGCGGCGCCACCCGCCGCTGCAGCCCCCCCCGCTTCCTGCGCCATGGCTCTCCCGGACAGCCCGGCGGAGAGGCCGAGCGTGGCGGAGATGACGGCAATTCCGATGGTGAGCTTCATCCTGTCCTCCTGTTACTTCCTGTCCTGTCCTGGCCTGTGCTTGCTGCTGTCTGGCGCCGGGGTGGTTCCGGCTCTGCGTATGGTCTGTCCCTGGAGCACTTCTGCTGACAACCGATCTCCGCCGTGGTTCCCAAAAACTTGGGATGACGACGCTACTTCTTCTTTTTCTTTTTGCCCTTGGGCGCGGCGCCCGTGTCGCCCGTGTCGGCGGGAGGCGCTGCGGCACCGGCCCCGGCGCCGTCGGCCGGCTTGGCACCATCCTTGGGAGCATCTCCGCCAGCCGGCGGAGCGCCTTCTGCGGGCGCAGCGCCCTGCTTCTTGGCAGCAGCAGCGGCGGCCTCGTCGGCCTCCTGCTTCTTCATCTGCTCTTCCATCTGCTTCTGCTGCTCTTCGGACTTGCGTTGCATCTCCTCGGCCTCGGCCTGCATCTTGGCGGCCTCTTCGAGGGCGACGTAAATCTCGTCGATGTCCTTGATGCGCTTCTCCGCCTCCTTCTGCAGGCTGGCGGGCGTTGCCTGATTGGCCTTGGACAGGAACTGCCGGTAGTACGACTGCGCCTTCTGCAGCGTCGGCTTCTGCCCGTCCTTGTACTCTTGGTACAGCAGACCGAGGTTGAAGTAGCTGGAGGGGTTCGAGGGATCCAGCTTCTGCGCCTCGTTGTACTGCGCCTCGGCTTCGTCGATCTTCTTGCCGCCGCGCAGCGCGACGCCGAGCCCGATCGCCGCCTCGTAATTCTTGGGCTGCGACTGGATCACCGCGCGGAAGTTCTCCTCCGCCGTCTTGTAGTCGCGGTTGTTGAGCGACAGCGCCGCCAGGTTCAGACGCGCCTCGTTGAACCCCGGGTTCATCTCCACCGCCTTGCGGAACTGGGTGATGGCAGGGCTGATGTTCTTGCGCTTGAGCTCGACCAGACCGAGCGTGTTGTGCACCACGGCCAGGTTGATCTTCATCTGCGGAGTGACCCCGGTGCCGGCCTCGCGAACGTCGACTTCCTTCGCGAGCTTGCCCTCGTCGTCGCCTTCCTTGCCCGAGTCTTTCTTCTTCTCTTTCTTCTTGCCCTTGCCGGCCTTGCCCTCGGCGGCCTCTTCGGCCTTCTCCTCCTCGAACTTGCCGGTCGCGATCTCGTCGGCCTTCTTGATCGCCTGGTTGCCGACCAGCTTGGCCATCTCGAGCATGTTCATCTCGTAGTAGATGAACGACAGCGTCGCGAAGGCCTGCAGGTTATTGCTGTCGAGCGCCAGCACGGTGCGCAAGTGGCTGACCGCCTGGCCGACGTACTGCTTCTTCTCATCGGAGGAGCTCGCGTGCCGCGCCTTGTCGCGCAGGATCTGCGCCAGGTTGTTGCGCGCCTCCACGGTGTGCAGCGGGTCGGCCTCGATGGCACGCGTGAACAGCTGCTCGGCGCGCCCGGGCTCGTTGTTCTTCCAGGCGATGTATCCCAGGTTGGTCATGGCGGGGCCGTACTTGGTCTTGCCCTCGCTCATGCCCTGCCAGATCCGGATCGCTTCGTCTTCGCGGCCGCACTCCTGCAGCACCGCGCCTTCATTGAAGAGCGCCTCGAGCAGGACCGGCGTCCCGTCGGCGGCAGACTTGAAGCCGTCGGCGACGCTGGTGCACTCGCCGCCGGACAGGCCGCCCGACTTCTTGGCCGAGATATAGCGCGCCATGGCCTTCTCGAACTCGGTCTTCTGGTCGGCGCTGATCTCGCGCTTCTTCGCCTTGGGCAGGATCTGCTCGGCGTTGACCTTGCCGCCGCCGCCGCCGAGACCCGCCTCGGTCTCGCCGCCGCTGCCGATCACCTGATCATTGTCGACGGCGGTCTTCGCCTTGGGCTTGGGGGTCTCCGCGCCGCAGCCCGAGATCGCAAGAACGCCAGACAGCGTCAGGCCCAATCCCGCGGCCAGCATGGCTCGAAGGTCGAATTTCGCAGACATCGTCATACGGCCTTTCTGGTTGCTCACGTGACCCGACCTCGTCGCCGACCTCATTTGCCTTCACCAGCGGGCGCGGCCGCGGCGATCGCCGGGCCTTCGGAAAGCTCGGTGATCACCGGCGTCGGCGACATCGTCGTCGACACATAGCCGGCCTCCGGCTTCATCTCCGACGACAGAGGATAGTCGGACGGCTTCATCTGGTTCAGCTCGCGCTCGCACAGGCGCGACCACTCGTTGTACCAGGAGTAGTCGGTCGCGGCCTTGAGGCACTTCTCGAAGCCCTCGACGGCCTTGTTCTCGATCGGCTCCGCCTTGTCGACCAGCGCGTCGCAGAAGATCTCGCGGGGGCGGTTACCCCACTCGTCCTGCTCCTTGAGGTCCTTGGGGATCTCTGCGGTGTAGAGCTGACCGACGAAGTCGGAGTAGAGCTGCCCGACGCGCGCGCTCGACGCGATCGTCCACTGCGCCTGCTTCATGCCGAAGACGTCGAGGTACATCGCGCTCGCTTTTCCGAGCCCCTTGGCCTTCTCGTCGAGGTAGCTGCCGAACTTCTTGCCCGACTCCTCGGCCTTCTTCTTCTTCGCCTCGGCCTTGCGCTTGTTGTCGTACTGGCTCGGCTGCTGGAAGTCGAGGCCCTCCGGGAACTTGATGCGCAGGAAGTTCTCGTACGCCGTCTCGGCGAGGTAGAACGCCGAGCCCGCGACCGCGTACTGCGCCGAGCCGGCGCGCGCCTCGACGTCCTTGCCGGTGATCTTCGATGCGGCCGCGCCCTTGTTCCAGATCTTCAGGACGGCCTGGAAGTGCTCGGCCGCCTTGGACGCGTCCTTCTTGTTGCGGTCGAAGAGCACGATCTTCGAGCTGGTGGGCGGCCCGCACTGCGTGCGCTTCGCCTCACGGATCTTCTTGCCCTTCTTCAGCTTCTTGTTGAGATCGTAGAGCACCTTCTGCCGGCCGGTGGCCGCGATGCGCTTGATCTCCAGGCACGCGCCGTCCTCGTTCGCCTTGGGGCAGGACGCCTTCCACGCGAGCTCGCCGAGACGGAAGTGCGCGAGCACCTGGCGATCCGGACCGCCCTGCGGACCCCACTTCTTGAGGTAGTTCTCGAGGTGCTTCGCCAGGTCGTCGTATTTCTTGTCGCGCTCGTAGACGTCGGCCATCTGGAAGAAGACGCCGGCGGCGTCCTGCGGCTTGCGCGTGCCGTAGAACTTCACGAACGCGTCCATGTCATCCAGCGCCTTCGACGACTCGCCGAGGCCGATGCGGAAGGTGGTCGCGTTACCGAGCGCGTCGACTGCCTTCTTCTCGCCCGGGAACTTGCTGGCGAACTCCTCGTAGCTGTCGGCGGCCTTGGTATAGAACGCCAGCTGGTGGTAGCCGGCGGCGACGCGGAAGAGCGCGCGCTGTGCCAGCGGATCTTTCGGGTGCTCCTGGATCAGCGCCACCCGCGCGCGCAACGCCTGGCCGACCAGGTGCGCGTTCTGGAAGCACTGCGCTTCGTTCCAGCGGCGCTCCGCGTGCTTCGGGTGATCCGGCATGGCCTCGGCGGCGGCCTGGAACGACCGCGCGCACTCCTTGAAGTTCTTCTGCTTCTCGTACTCGTGACCCTCGATGTCGAAGGTATCGCTCTTGAGCGAGATCATCTGCTTGCCGAACTCGGGGTCCTTCATGAGATCGGGCATCTCCAGGAACTTGTCGACGTAGCTCACGACCTCTTTGGTCTTGCCCTGCGCGTTCAAAGAGTCGAGCAGCAAATTCGCCGAGTAAATCGCGAGCTCGTGCTTCGGATACTTCTCGACGATGACCTCGAACCGCTTGGCCGCATCGTCGAAGTGGTTGTACTCGTAGTAGATGCGCGCCTCGCGGTACATGATCACCACGCGCTCCGGCGCGTCCGGCACGTACTTCACGTAGGTCTCGAAGGCGTCGATCATCTTCTTCTGGTACTCGGGGATGGTCAGCGCCTCGAGCTTGCCGCCCTTCTTGTTATTGAAGGCCTGGCGATCCTTGTCGACGGCTTCCTTCTGCTCGTGGTCGTCGACGTTCAGCGCGTTCTTCCACGCGAGCACCGAGGCGTAGGCGGCCTCCTTCACGTACTTGCCCTTGGGATTGATCTCGACGACCTTGGTGTACTGCTCGGCGGCGTCCTTCCAGCTGCCCTTGCCCAGCTCGGCGACGGTCCACAGGATCTCGCCGTAGTAGAACGCCATCTCGTAGGACTCCTTGTCCCCGGGGAAGCGCTCGAGGAAGTCCTTGTAGACCAGCATCGCCAGCACGTAGGTGTCGGGGTTCTTGGTCT
>CAZNCQ010000442.1:0-4781 GCA_964571275.1 uncultured Myxococcales bacterium | reverse complement strand
AGCGCGCGGATGCTGCTGATGATGCTCTCTTCGACCTTGGCGCCCATGAGCAAGATCTGCTCGCGCAAGCGGCGCAGCTCTTGCTCGTACTCGCGGTTGGTATGCTCGCGACCTGTCGAGCCCATGGCGCCTATTTTACTCATGTCGCTCCGTTTTTCGCTTACCCAAAGCGCCCGGTGATGTAGTCCTCGGTGCGACTCTGGCTCGGCTTGGTGAAGAGTACTTGGGTATTGGCGACCTCGACCAGGTCTCCCATATAGAAGAACGCCGTGTAGTCGGAGACGCGCGCTGCCTGCTGCATGTTGTGAGTGACGATGACGACCGTGTAGCCGTCGCTGAGCTCGTTGATCAGCTCCTCGATGTGCGCGGTGGCGATGGGGTCCAGCGCCGATGCCGGTTCGTCCATCAGCAGTACCTCGGGTTCGACGGCCAGCGCGCGCGCGATACAAAGCCGCTGCTGCTGGCCGCCCGACATCCCGAGCGCACTTTCCGTCAGGCGATCCTTGACCTCTTCCCAGAGCGCCGCCTGGCGCAGCGCGCGCTCGACGCGCCCGGACAGGTCGCTGCCGTTACCCATGCCGCCGATGCGCAGGCCGTAAGCGACGTTCTCGAAGATCGACTTCGGGAACGGGTTCGAACGCTGGAAGACCATGCCGATGCGGCGCCGCACCATGACGGCGTCGGTGCCGGGCCCGTAGATCGGCTGGTCGTCCAGCTGGACGGAGCCCTCCATGCGGCAGGCGGGAATGAGCTCGTTCATGCGGTTCAGCGAGCGCAGGAACGTCGATTTGCCGCAGCCCGACGGGCCGATCAGCGCGGTCACGCGCTTCTCGGCGATCTCCATCGACACCGGGCCCAGCGCCTTCTTCTGCCCATAAAAGACCGACAGGTCCTTCACGGTCAGCTTCGGGCGCGCGTTGTCGGCCGCCGCTGCGGTACTCACGCCGAGGCTCCCGCAAAGCGGTGCCGCATGCGCGAACGGACCACGAACGCCGACAAATTGAGCACGAAGGTCACGGCCAGCAGTACGAGCACCGTCGAGTAGAGAATCGGCTTGGCCGCGTCGACGTCGGGCGACTGCGTCGCCAGCACGTAGACGTGGTAGCCGAGGTGCATGAATTGATTGTTGGGATGCCAGGGTAGGTGAGGCAAATAATATGCGGCGCCGGTGAACAGAATCGGCGCCACCTCGCCGGCGCCGCGGCTGATCGCCAGGATCGTCCCGGTGAGGATGCCCGGCGTCGCCTGCGGAAGCACCACGTTGAGCACCGTCTGGAACTTGGTCGCGCCCAGCGCCAGCGACGCCTCGCGCAGCTCGCGCGGCACGGTGCGCAGCGATTCCTCGGTGGCGACGATGACCACCGGGAGCGTCAGCACCGCCATGGTCAGCGACGCCCAGATCAGCGCGGGCTGTCCCAGTACCTTGTTGCCGCCGAAGAACAGCTTGTCGATCCCGCCGCCCAGGAACTGGATGAAGAATCCCAGGCCGAACAGACCGAAGACGATCGACGGCACGCCGGCCAGGTTGTTTACGGCGATGCGGATGATCCGCGTCAGCGGCGCCTGCCGGTCGGCGTATTCGTGCAGATAGATCGCCGTGGCGACGCCCGCGGGAACAACCGCGATGGTCATCAGAATCACCATCGCAACGGTGCCGAAGATCGCCGGGAAGACGCCGCCCGCGGTCATGCCCTCGGTCGGAGCCTTGGTCAAGAATCCCCAGCTCAACCGAGCCGAACCGCCGCGCACGACGTCGATGACCAGGATCGCCAGGATCACGAGCACCAGCAGCGTGGCCGCTCCGGTGCTGATCACCAGCGCGGCGTCGCCGACTCGGCCACGCCACTGCCTCGAGGCCATCGCGCCGACCGAGCTCGACTTGCCGAGCGGCGTCCTGCGCGGGAGGGTTCGGGAACCCTCCGAGGGGTCCCGTTCAGATGAATTCAAGTCGAGACCCCGAGGCTCTTCTTCATGCGGACGATTGCGTAGTCGCCCAGCAGGTTGATTCCGAACGTGGTCACGAACAGCACCGTGCCGAGGAAGAACAACACCGTGTAGTGCGCGCCGCCGAACACGACCTCCGCCAGCTCGGCGGCGATCGTCGCTGACAACGTGCGCACCGACTCGACGAAGCTCAGCGACGTGATCGCCGCGTTGCCCGACGCCATGAGCACGATCATCGTCTCGCCGACGGCGCGGCCCAGCCCCAGCGCCACGGCGGCGGCGATGCCCGGGCTCGCCGCCGGCACCAGCACGCGCACGATTGTCTGCCAGCGCGCCGCGCCGAGAGCGGTCGACGCCTCCACGTAGCTGCGCGGCACGGCGCCCAGCGCCTCTTCACTGATGGTGAAGATGAGCGGGATGATCGCGAACGAGAGCGCGAAGCCCGCCACCAGCGCGTTGAGGCGCGACTCGAGGCCCAGCCAGCTCTGCAGCCAGGTCGCCATCACCATCAGCGCGAAAAAGCCGAGCACGACCGACGGCACGCCCGCGAGCAGCTCGATGGTCGGCTTGATGATCTCTCGCGCGCGCCCAGATGCGTATTGCGAGACGTAGACCGCGGCGCCGACCCCGAGCGGGATCGCGACCAGCATGGCGACGATGCTGACCTTGAACGTGCCGAAGATCAGCGGCCAGATCCCGTACTTCGGAATTTCCGAGACCGGCTGCCAGATGTGATCCGCCGCGTCGTAGCCCGGCCATTGCTGCGCCGTCCACATCGTCCGCAGCGTGACTTCCTTGTGCACGCTGCTGCTGAACAGCAACGGCAGCGCCTCTTTGGCGACGAAGGCAAAGATCAGGACCACCGCGGCGATCGCCGACATCGCGACGACGCGCAGCGATGCCTCGGCGAACGCGTGCCATGCGGGCGGCGGTTTGCCGATGTGCTTCACCGGGGCGGCGACGGCGTGGGCTGCCACGATCACCTTGTCCCGCAATTCCTGCTGCAAATGCACTTGCGGCTTAGCCCGGCTATCGGCCTTCAACGGCCGCAATGGAACCTCAGCGGCCCTATCCGATATATCCACTCATGGCGATTTACCATGTGGGTATGGCGAGACTGTGCCGTGATTGTGACGTTCGTGTGACAAGTCCCCGTTTGCGCGGCGCGCGACGATTGCGTCAAATCCGGCGGTAGCGGCCGTCGAGATACGTTGCGTAGGTGTGGCCGCTATCGCGCGACACCTCGATCTTGAACGACAACGTGCGCGCGTCGGGCAGGTGAAACGTGTAACGGCTGCGCTGGTCGGCGACCGGCGCATGCTCGAACGTCAATGTGTCGTCGTTCCAGTGCCCCCACGACGGGGCCCCCGGCAGCGTCCCCATCGAATCGACCCAGAACCAGCCGTAGCGCTGCGACGGCTGGTCCCAACCCAGGATGCCATGGCCGCGATAGACGACGTCGCCGCCGCGCTCCTCGACGTAGTCCTCGATGAGGAAGAAGCCGTCGATCTCGCCGCGCATGGTGACGCGGCCGATCGCCGCGCCGCCCGCACCCCACGGTGATGGGCTGAGGACCTCCTCGCCGACCCACGTCCCCTCGAGTCGGCGCAACCTCTGGTGATGCTCGTTCGGTTGCGGCATTCCCTGCATGACGCCCCCCTCCCACTCCCAGTCTTCGAGATCGGGGCCGAAGTGCAAGCCGAGCCGTCACTCGCCGGGCTTGCGCGCGCGCCAGGCCTCCGACGGTGGTAGCGACAGCTGGTTCAGCGGCAATCCGGTCCAGTATGAAAGATCGACGCCCACGAACATGATGATGCCCTTGGTGTCGCTGCCCGGCAGGTAGCGCGCCTCGACCACCGGTGTCAACGCCAGGCCGCCCGTCAGCCGCTTCTGCCCGACGAAGAGATCGTAGCCGGCGCCGAGCGCGAACCACGAGCCCGCCGCGCCGCGCGTCGCCGACTCCGTCGGGTCGTTGGGGTTCTTGAGCTGCAGGAAGCCGACGCCGGCGCCGCCGCGCAACGCCAGGTTGCCGCGCACGGCGAAGCCGGCCTCGAGCGCGAGCGCGGTCGCGGTTCCGCGCTGGCCGTCGCCCCGGGTCGCCGCGCTCTCGATCGCGATGCCCATGCTGAACCGCCGCGTGATCAGCTGACCCGCGCGCAGCGCCTGGCCGTAGCCGACCCAAGGCCCGAGCGAGTTGCCCTTCTCGATCGCTTGCGTGGCCGCGCCGTAAAGGCCGAACGACAAATAGTATCCCTGGCGCCGGCGCGGCTCTTCCAGCTCCTGAGCCTGCGCGGGGCGCGCCACCATCGCCAGCAACGCCGAGCCGGCGAGCGCGAGCAGCGCGACGACCACCGGGCTCTTATGAACGCAGATGCGCATCACGCTCGCTCCTCAGAAGTCGGCCCGGATGCCGAGGATGGGAAGGATCGGCAGGCCCTGCTGCACCTGCGTCTGGCGGAAGTTGTAGTTGTAGGCCGTGCCTTCGGGGTTGGCGCGGTTGTAGATGTTCTGCACGTCCAGGTACATGTCGAGCATCCACGACTGGTAGACCCAGCGCTTGTCGACGCGAATGTCGAGCTGGTGAAACGATTCGATGCGCGCCGAGTTCACCTTGCCGTAGACCGGGTCGTATTGATCGGTGCTGGCGTTGAACACGCCGCCCACGACCGGCGTCGTCGGGTTGCCGGTGACGAAGCGGAAGCGGCCGCCGATCTGCCAGTTGCGCGGCAGTGAGTACGTCCCCAGCACCGTCAGGATGTGGGTCTGATCGAAGTCGAACAGGCGGTAGCTGGTCTGGCCCGAATCCAGGCGCTCCGAGCGCGACAGCGTGTACGCGA
>CAZNCQ010000441.1:0-4788 GCA_964571275.1 uncultured Myxococcales bacterium | reverse complement strand
GGCGTCGAGGGCCGCGGCGGCTACTTCGAGCAGGCCGGCATCCTGCGCGACATGGTCCAGAACCACCTCTTCCAGGTGGTGAGCCTGGCGGCGATGGAGCCGCCGGTCGCGCTGGACGCCGACGGGGTGCGCGACGAAAAGCTCAAGGTGCTCAAGGCCCTGCGGCCCATGCCTTCAAGTGAAATCGATGCCCACGTCGTGCGCGCGCAGTATGCCGCGGGCTCGATCGCCGGCCGAGCGGTCCCCGGCTACCGCGAAGAGTCCGGGGTGAGCCCGACCTCGCAGACCGAGACTTTCGTCGCGCTGAAGTTCTTCATCGACTCCTGGCGCTGGATGGGCGTCCCGTTCTTCTTGCGCTCGGCCAAGCGCATGCCCAAGCGGGTGACGGAGATCGCGATCCACTTCAAGGAAGCACCGCGGCTCCTCTTCGGGCGGCGTGGCGGCGAGGGCGTGCGGCCCAACGTGCTTTCCATTCGTATCCAGCCGGACGAGGGGATCTCGCTCAATTTCGGATCCAAGCTTCCAGGACAGGCGATGGAAGTGGCACCGGTCACCATGGAGTTTCGCTACGGCTCGTCGTTCGGTGTCGAGCCGCCCGAAGCGTACGAGCGCCTGATCCTGGATTGCCTGCTCGGCGACGGCACGCTGTTCACGCGCGCCGACGAGGTCGAGGCGAGCTGGACCTGGGTGTCGAAGATCCACGAGCACTGGCACGCCAAGGCCATCACGCAGGCGGCGGCGGGCGCGGTCGAGCCCCTGCCGACCTACGCCGCCGGCAGCTGGGGCCCGGAGGCCAGCGACCAGCTCATCGGCGCCGGCGGGCGCCACTGGCGGAGGCCCTGAGCGTGGAGAGCGCGCCGAGTCGTTCGACGGTCGAGAAGTTCTCGCGCGGCGAAGCGATCACCGTCGGGGTCGAACGCATCGAGAAGGAGCTCGCGGCGCTGTGGCAGGCGGCGAGCCGTGGCGAGGATGGCAGCGAGTCGCAGCCGATCTCGCGCGCGGCGCTGTGGAACCTGGTGATCCCCGCGCGTGGCATCGACTCGCTGTCCCGGGTCAAGCGCCTGGTCGACGAGCTGGCGCCCGCGCTGCCCGCGCGCGTGATCACGCTCTGCCGGGGCTGGGGCCACGCGCTGGCGGGCATCTCGGCGACGATCGAGAGCAACGTGGTGTCGCGGCCGGGCGGCGCGCGGCTGGTCTTCGCCGAGGAGATCACGCTCACCGGCGAGGGCGCCGCGGCCGACGAGCGCCACTTCGGCGCACTGGTCAGGTCGCTTCAGATCCCCAGCCTGCCGACGGCCACGCTGTGGTTCGACGCCTCGCCCGCCGACAGCCTGCTCAGCAACGAGCTCCTGCCGGTCTCGGATCGTCTGGTGATCGATACCGGCCGCTGCGTCGGTGCGCGCGAGCTGGGCGCGGTGTGCCGCCTGGGCGCGATCAACCGCGTCGAGATCGGGGACCTCGGCTGGCTGCGCCTGGCCGGCTTCCGGCTGCTGTTCGCGGGCCTGTTCGACCCGCCCGTAGGTGGAGGACCGCTTGCGATGGCGAGCCACATCGAGATCGAGCACCGCGGACCCAAGATCGCGAGCGCGCTCCTGCTGGCGGCGTGGCTGGGGGTGCAGCTCGGCTGGCGGCCGCTCGACGCCGCGCCCGGCTTCGACAAGGGCACCGGCATCCGCCTGCGCTTCGCCTCGACGAGCAAAGGCAGCGACGGACGCGAGCGCTCGGTCGCGGTCGACTTGAAGCCTTCGCCGGGAGAGTGCGGCACCAGCGGCATCGTTTCGCTGTCGCTCGACGCCGGCGGGCCGGGCGAGACCTACCGGGTGCGTCGCACCGCCGACAACCACGCCGAGCTCACCGTGCCGATCGCGCCGCCCCGCACGGTGAAGCTGGACTCGCGCAGCGACGCCGAGCTGTGCGTGGGCGCGTTGGGGCCGGCGGGGCACGATCCGCTGCTCCGGCGCGTGCTACCGTTCGCCGAGCGGCTGGCGGATCTGGTCGCGGCGCGAGGCGCAGGCTAAGGTACGTGCGTTCACCATGCTGATGCCACCCGAGATCATCGTGGTCGACGACACCCAGGCGATGGCCCGCATCGCTGGGCGCCGCGTGCGCCGGTCGGTGGCCGTGGCGCTGTCCGCGCGCGGTGAGTGGCGTTTCGCGCTGGCGGGCGGCAACACGCCGCGCGCGCTCTACCACGAGCTGGCGGAGTCGTCGACAGCGGCCGACCGCATCGACTGGGGCCGCACCGCGATCTACTTCGGCGACGAGCGCTGCGTGCCGCCGGACCACGCCGACTCGAACTACCGCATGGTGCGCGAGACGCTGCTGTCGCGCATCGTGATTCCAGCCGCGAACGTGCACCGCATGGAGGGCGAGGCCGATGACCTCGACGCCGCGGCGGCGCGCTACGCCGACGCGCTCGGCGCCGCGCCGCTGGACCTCGCGATCCTGGGCATGGGGGCCGACGGCCACACCGCGTCGCTGTTCCCGGGCACGACCGCGCTCGCCGAGCGGCAGCGACGCTGCGTCGCCGTCCAGGTGGCGAAGCTGTCGACGTCGCGCCTCACCCTCACCTACCCGGTCTTCGAGGCCGCACGCGAGGTCTTCTTCCTGATCGCCGGTAAGGACAAGGCGATGACGCTCAAGGAGGCGATCGAAGGCCCCGATCGCCCCGACCTTCTCCCCTGCCAGGCGATCTTTCGCGGCAAGGGGCCGGTCGCAATCTTCTGCGATCGGGGCGCGGCCGCCGAGCTGTCGACGATCTCGCGGCCCCCCTCCTGATCCCGTTCTTGGTCCCACTCTTGGCTTGGGTAGAGATTCGATGATGGTCCTCGCAGGTGATATAGGCGGCACCAACGCGCGCCTCGCACTCTTTGCGGCGAAGCGCGCCGCCGACGGCAAACCGCAGCTCGACTCGGTCTTCGAGCGCACGTACCCGTCCAAGACGCAGCCGTCGCTGGACCTGATCGTCGAGGACTTCTTCAACGACGCCCAGCGCGAGACGGGACAGGCGCGCGACGTGAGCCGCGCGTGCCTCGGCATCGCCGGCCCCGTCGAGAACAACATCTGCCGCGCGACCAACCTGCCCTGGGTCGTCGACGGCAACGAGCTGGGATCGCGCCTCGGCATCGAGAAGGTCACGCTGCTCAACGACTTCCACGCCGCGGCGCTCGGCGTGACCTCGGTGGCGCCGTCGTTCCTGGTCGGCCTCGGCGGGTCGCCGCCGGTGATGCACGGGCCGATCGCGGTGCTGGGCGCCGGCACCGGTCTCGGCGAGGCGTTTCTCACCTGGTCGGCGACCGAGAACCGCTATCAGGTGATCCCGTCGGAAGGCGGGCACGCCGACCTCGCGCCGCGCACGCCGCTCGAGCTGGCGTTGGTCCACTACCTGACCGCGAAGTACGGCCGCGTCTCTTACGAGCGGGTGCTCTCCGGCCGCGGCCTCATCGACGCGTTCACGTTCCTGTCACAGGAGCCGGCCTGCGCGTCCCTGATCCGCGAACAAACCCGGGCGGACATGGCGGCGCCCGGGCACGACCCTGCGGCGGTGATCACGCAGCGGGCGCTCGATTTCTCCGACCCGGTGTGCGAGATGACCGTCGCGATGTTCGCGTCGGTGCTGGGCGGGCTGGCCGGCAACCTGGCGCTGTACGCGCTCGCCACCGGCGGCGTCTTCATCGCCGGCGGCATCGCCCCGCGGGTCCTGCCCTACCTGCAGCGCGGGGTGTTCCGCGACGCATTCGAGGGGAAGGGCCGGATGACGTCCCTGGTCGCGCGCATTCCCGCATTCGTGGTCACCCACCCGCAGCTCGGCCTGCTGGGCGCCGCGACGCTGGCCGCGTCGTCGTAGCGACTGCGTCGACGCACGGCGCTGGCGGGCTCCGACTCGCACTGCCACCCACCCGGCACGCCTTGCCGTGACCGGCAGCGTTTTCCCGGTCAAGAAATCCCGGACTTCGGTCGATGGTCAGCTCGTGGGAAACGGGCCTCAGGGCGCACGCGCTGCGCTCAGCTTGGGGGGCGGCTCTGTGCGGTTTGAAGCCACACCCGGAGCCGACCCGCATTCTGATCGTGAGCGATTTGGCCGCATGGTCGGCCGTTCGCTGGCGATGCAGTCCGTGTTCGACGTGCTCGGCAAGGCCTGCACGAGCGACGCGACCATCATGCTCGAAGGCGAGACCGGCACAGGCAAGGAAGTCTCCGCCGAGGCGATCCACCGCGGCAGCCGCCGGCGCGACAAACCGTTCCTGGTCGTCGACTGCGGCGCGATGCCGCCGCAGCTGCTGGAGAGCGAGCTGTTCGGGCACGAGCGCGGCGCCTTCACCGGCGCGGTCGCCGCGCGCCAGGGCGTCTTCGAGGCCGCCAACGGCGGCACCGTGTTTCTCGACGAGATCGGCGAGCTGAGCCTGGACCTGCAGCCCAAGCTGCTGCGCGTGCTCGAGCGGCGCGAGGTCCGCCGCATCGGCACGAACAACTACGTGCCGATCAACGTGCGCCTCATCGCCGCCACCAACCGCAGCCTGCGCGAGCAGGTCGGCGCGCACAAGTTCCGCTCGGATCTCTACTACCGGCTCGCCGTCGTCGAGGTGAAGTTGCCGCCGCTGCGCGATCGCGAGGCCGATCTGCCGCTGCTCGTCGAGCACATCCTGCGCAACCTGGGCGGCGTCGACGAAGCCACGGCGATGACCATCCTGTCCGAGGCGTTTCTGGGCGCGCTCGTCCGCCACAGCTGGCCGGGCAACATCCGCGAGCTGCGCAACTACCTCGAGCGCTGCGTCGCGCTGCGCGACT
>CAZNCQ010000440.1:0-4824 GCA_964571275.1 uncultured Myxococcales bacterium | reverse complement strand
GGCGGCGTGATGGAGTTCTTCTTCGGCGGCACGATCCTGTACTGGATCGCGATCGCGCTGCTCGCGACGGTGATCCCGATGCGGCTCGTCGCCGAGGAGCGCCGCACCGGCACGATCGAGACGCTGCTGACGGCGCCGGTGACGGCGACCGACGTCGTGCTCGGCAAGTGGCTCGCGGCGCTGGGCTTCTACGCCGCGCTGTGGGCCCCGACGCTGACCTACCTCGTCTACCTGCACGCCGTCGGCGCGCCCACCGACGCCGGGCCGATCGCCGCGGGGTATCTCGGAACCCTGCTGATCGGCGCGGCGGCGCTGGCGCTGGGGCTGCTGGCGTCGGCGCTGACCCGCAACCAGATCGTCGCCGCGACGCTGTCGTTCGTGTCGTTCTTCGTGCTCCTGCTGCTGGGCGCGCTCGAAGCCCAGGTGGGCGATCCGCGCCTCGGCGCGCTGCTGCGGCGGCTGAGCCTGTTCCGCATCATGGAGGACTTCGGCCACGGGATCGTCGATTCGCGCCACCTCGTGCTGCTGGCGACGGCCGCCGTGGTCGGGTTGGTCGGCGCGGGGCGCGCGGTCGTGGCGCTGCGCAACCGCGTGCGCGTGATGACGCCGCTGCTGACGCTGGCCATCGCGCTGATGGTCAACTACCTGGCCGGGCGGCACTACGCGCGCGGTGACTGGACCCACGCCCAGCTCTACGCGCTGTCGGACAAGACCATCAACGTGCTCCAGCACCTGTCGCGCCCCGTCGACGCCTATGTCTTCATGTATCCCGGCCGCGACAGCGAGCGGGCGCGGGCGCTGGGCGGCATGGTCCGCGAGCTCTGCGACCGGTTCGCGCGCTACGCGCCCGACCGCTTTCACGCCGAGGTGATCGACCCGGATCGCAACCCGGCGCGCGCCGAGGCGATGCAGAAGAAGTACGGCGTAGGCAACTACGAGATGGGCGAAGGTGTGGTGATCTTCGTGTCGGGGTCGCAGTCGAAGTTTCTCACGCGCGACGACCTGGTCGACTACGACCTGGATGCCGAGATGAATGGCGCGCCCGGCGGCCACCTGCGCGCGTGGAAGGGCGAGCCGGCGTTCGTGTCGGCGTTGCTGACCGTGACCAGCGACCAGCAGCCGACGATCTGCTTTCTGCAGGGGCACGGCGAGCCGGACATCGAGTCGCTCGCCGATGGCGGCTACGGAACCTTCGCCGAGGAGGTCCGGCGCGACGCCTACCAGACGCGCGCGCTCGCCACGCTGGCGGCCGATGGACCGCCGCGCGCGTGCAGTGTGCTCGTGGCGGCCGAACCGCAGCAGGCGTTCACCGAGACGGAGATGGCGTCGCTGGATCGCTACCTCGCGGGCGGAGGGCGCTTGCTCGTCATGCTCGGCCCGGTCTTCAATCACGACGCCTCGGGGTTCGCGCAGGTCGGCCTGGAGGCGCTCGCGCGCCGCTGGGACATCGTCATCGGCGACAACCTGGTGGTCGATCCGGCGCACGCGAGCGACATCGAAGGACCGTCGGTCTGGATGACCAGCGACTACGGCGCTGCCGCTCCTGCCGGGAGCCCGACGGTGGCGGCGGTGCTGACGCGGCTGGCCGGACACGCGACGATCTGGCCGCGCGCGCGCGAGGTGCGCGTGGCGCCGCCCGAGGCGACGACTGCGGTGAATGGCGCGCGCGGGCGCAGCCTGGCCCGGTGCAGCGACTCGGGTTGGGGCGAGACCGACATGGCGACGATTCGCGGCGACGCCGACCTGGTGTTCGACGCCGGTCGCGACGTCAAGGGACCGGTCTCGGTCGCGGCGGCGGTCGCCGCGCCGGCGGCACCCGCGGCGCCGGGCGCGCACAGCAGCGGCGAGAGCCGGCTGGTGGTGCTCGGCACCGGGCGGCTCATCATGAACTATCGCCTCGCGGGCTCGCTCGTGCGCGACTACGACCGCGACTTCGTGCTGTCGGTGCTGGCCTGGCTCGCCGACCGCGAGGAACGATCCGGGGTGGCGCCCAAGATCCCCGACCAGGTCCGCCTCTCGCTGGAGGAGGGCACCGTCGCGCACGCGTTTCAGTTGTTCGTGATCGGCCTGCCCGCCGCCTGCCTGGCGCTGGCGGGCGTCGTCTGGTATCGGCGACGAGTGTGAAAGCCGGCGCGAAAACCCCGTGGGTGCTGGCAGCGGTGGCCGCGCTGCTTGGCCTCTACATCCTGGTGTTCGAGCGACACCACGAGACGACCGATGAGTCGCGCGCGACGCGCGAGCGCCTGTTCGCGGACTTGAATCGGGGCGACGTCACCGCCATCGAGATCGACCGCGGCGCCAGGGGGCGGGTGACGCTGGCGCACGTGTCGGGATCCGCCGGCGACGGCGCGTGGCGAATCGAACCGAGCGATGCGCTGGCGACGAAGGGGGCCGTCGCCGACCTGCTCGACGCGCTCGACGGGCTCGACGTCGATCGGGTCGCGACCGCAACGGCGGCGAGCGCCGGTCTCGACCCGCCGGCGGCGCACCTCGTCGTCACGGCGGCGGCACGGCGCTTCGGGCTCGAGGTCGGGGGTGTCGACGCCAGCGGCCGCGGCGTCTTCGTGCGGCGCGAGGGCGACGCGCGCGTCTACGTGGTCGGCCGGCGGCTGCGGGACCTGGTCGACCGCGACGCGGGCGCGTTCCGCGATCGCGGGCTCTTCCCGGCCGCGGCCGTCGACGCGGCCGCGGCGGTCGCGTTCTGGTCGGAGGGCGAGGCGCCGCAGACGTTGCGGAGACGCGCGGGCCTGTGGCTCGACGAGCAGGGGACGTTCGCGACGCGCGCGGCGGTGGGTGAGGCGCTGCGCATGCTCGCGGCGTTGCAGGCGACCGGGTTTCCCGCGGCGGCGCCGCCAGACGGTGGGACGGGCCCCCATCGCACGGTCGAGCTCGGCGGCGCCGGCGCCGGGGCGCACGCGACCGCGCGTCTCGAGCTCTGGACCAGCGCCTGCGCGGGCGACGGCGGCGCGCCCGAGCATCTGGCGGCGTTCACCGCGACGGCGACGACCGCGGCGCAGGGCGACACGCGCGAGTGGGTCTGCATCGATGCCAGCGCCGCCGACCGGCTGTGGCGGCAGCTCGAGGCCGCCAACCGGCGCGATTCCCACCTGCTGGTCGTCGACCCCGCGGGCGTCGACGGCGTCACGCTGTCCGACGGCGGGCGCCGCCTGCGCCTTCACCGCGACGACGACGGCGGCTGGCGCTTCGCGGAGCCAGCCGCGGGCTACGACGCCGACGCGAAGGTCGTCGGCGATTGGCTCGCGAAGCTGGCGGCGACGACGCTCTCCGCCGCGGTGCCGCCGGCGCGGACCGGCGCGTCTCACGCGCCCGCGCGCAAGCTCGTGGTGGAGGGTGCGACGCGCGCGGAGATCGAGATTGCGCCGCCGCGCGGGGGCCAATCACGGGTCGACCGCGCGGGCGAATCCGCGCCGGCGCTGACCGGCGCCGCTCCGTTCGCCACGCTCGATCCCGAACCGTTGCGTTTTCGCTCGCGCGCCGTCCTGGCGCTGCCGCAGTTCGACGTGCACGCCGTCGCGATTCGCACGCCGCGGACGCGCGTCAGCCTGCGACGAGAGACGGGCACCACCTGGGTGCGCGAGGGAGAGGGCGCGGGCGCGACGCTCGACGCGAGCGCCATCGACCACCTGCTGTCGGTCCTATCCGATCTGCATGCGGAGGAGTTCGTGACGCCGCAGCCGACTTCGTTCAAGCCGGAGACGACACTAGACATCGAGGTGCGCGCCGGTGACGCTCCGCCGCAGCGCCACCGATTGGAGCTTGGCGCGAAATGCGGCGCGCGGCTGGAAGACACACCGGCGTTCACGCTGCCAGCGAAGACGTGCGCCGATCTCGGGCGCACGCTCGCTGACATCCGCTGACGTCCGCCAGCGGTTGTTGGTTGCAACCGATGCGGCCAGATAGCGAAGGTTTATCTATCGGGCGTTGCCCTAGAACTCGCTATTGCTGCCGCTGGCTCCGCTCTTCGATGCTTTGGGCTTCTTGCCGGGGGCGCTGCCGGTGGTGTTCTCGGGGATCTTCGCGTCGATGCGCGCGCCGCCGACCTTCTCGGCCGCCTTGCCGTCGAGCTTGATCTCCTGCGCATCCGGCGGGAGCACCGCGTTTCCTTCGGTGATCACCTTGCCGGTCGAGTCCTGAAACTTCTTGTGAATGATGAGGCCGTCCGACGCCGCGAAGCCGCCGATCGAGTTGATCGCGAACGTGCCGGTGATGACGTACTGTCCGCCCTCGGCGCCCGCCGGGGCGACCAGCGCCTTCGGCTTGCCGGTCGTCCAATCCTTGATCGGGTAGTCGGCGACCAGCAGCGCGTGATCCAGCTTGGTGGTCGGCGAGTCAGCCACGAAGAAGTGCGGCTGATCGCAGGGATGACAGCCACCCTTCATCTGCTCCGCCGCCGCGGCTGCGGGCGCCTTGGGCGCGGCGCCCTTCTTGGCGGCCGCCATCTCTTTCTTCTTTTCCTTCTTCGACTTCGCCGCCAGCTCGTCGTTGCACTTGCGCAACTCGGCGGGGCACTCGTAAATCTGCAACAGATACGCTTTGACCTGGACGTCCTTGTCCAGGTACTTGCTCATGTGCTTGCGAAGCCCGTAGACCGACATCTCTCCGGAGGGATATTGCTCGGGAGCGTTCTGAACGTTGAAGTTCGGGGGCGGCGGAAGGTCGACCTTGATCGGCGGCAACGCCTGACCCTGTCCGAGAGCCGTCGAAGAGTGGAGGGGCACCAGAAGCGCCAATGCCAATGGCACCATCAGGTGATATACGGACCGGAGTCGCTTCATGACAGACTTCTCCTCGCCAGCGGTTGGG
>CAZNCQ010000439.1:0-4829 GCA_964571275.1 uncultured Myxococcales bacterium | reverse complement strand
CCCTCGAACCGTTCGATCATCCAGGCGCTCGCGCGCTCGATCGCCAGGCGGCGCAACGCGCCCGCGCCCGGCAGACGCTCATAGGTCTTGAGCAAACGATCCACGCCGAAGAAAGCCGTGCGCCACCGGTCTTTCCATGGGTCCCGCCACGAGTCCCTCCACGGGCCACGAGGCGTGTTCTCCGTCGCGCCCGCTCGGGTGAACAGCTCGGCAACGCCGCGGGAGACCGGCAGCGGCACCACCGGCTTCCGGGCGTAGAGGATCGAGAGCGGCACGAAGATCGTTCGCGACCAGCTGGACATGTCGTAGACCGTGAAGGGTCCCCGGCCAGGCAGAAACACCATCTCGGGTGGAATCGCCGGTACGTCGCTCCAGGGGTACTGGCCGAAGAACGCCAGGTGGTACTTCGTATAGGTATTGGCGCGCTCGACGCCACCCAGGCTCGAGATGACGTCGCGCGAACGGCGCATGTGCGGGGCGTCCTGCGGTTCGCCGGCAACTTTGAGCGCAAAATAGCTGAGCACCGATACCGAGATCTCCGGAGGCCCGCCCCGGTACTGTGCCCAGCCGCCGGCCGGCAACACCTCGCCGCGGATCATGCGCGCCAGCGCCGCAGCCCGGTCGCTGGTGGCCCCGCGGGGAACGCCCGAGGGATCGAGGAAGGCCTCGAGCAGGATCATGTAGCTCTCGAGCGTGGTGTCGCCTTCGAGCTCGGCGCACCAGAACCCGTCCGCCTGCTGTCGCTCCAGCAACCAAGATCGGGCATTTTCGAGGGCGCGCGCCGTCCGTTCCGACCGGGGCGCGATGGGAGTCACGCCGAAGAGCCGGCCAGCCGGGACGGGCCCCGTCCCCGGCTCCGGATGAGCCACGGACGAATCAGACGAGACGACAGCCGCGTCCCCTGCTACAAACATCTCCTGACGAGAGGTGACCATGCGCTTTCCGCTACATATTACGACGGACATGATCACGCACCAGTTGAAACAATCGGTGCGTGGCAACAGTCGGTATCCCTTCGTGCTGATGCTGGAGCCCCTCTACACCTGCAACCTCGCTTGCATCGGCTGCTCGACGGAGCGCCACACGGGCAAGCTGTCCGACCGATTGCCGGTCGAGACGTGCCTGCGCGCCGTCGATGACTGCGGCGCACCGTCGGTGTCGATCTGCGGCGGCGAGCCGACGCTGTACCCGGAGCTGAAAGAGCTGGTCGACGGCATCATCGCCCGCAAGCGGCACATCTACCTGTGCACGAACGCGCTGGTGCTGGACACCAAGGTGTTCGGCAAGATCGCTCCCCACAAGCGTCTCACCATCAATGTGCACCTCGATGGCATGCGCAAAACCCACGACGAGGTTTGCGCGCGCGAAGGCGTCTTCGACAAGGCTGCCGAGATGATCCGCGAGGCCAAGCGCCTCGGCTATCACGTGATGACCAATACCACGGTCTTCAAGAACACGGAGATCGCCGAGATCGAGGAGCTGTGCGCGTTCGTGACCGAGCTCGGTGTCGACGGCCTGCTCCTGTCCCCGGGCTATCACTACGAATCGGTGACCGAGGACATCTTCCTGACCCGCGCCGAGATTCAGAAGAAGTTCCAGCGCGTGCTGGAGCTTTCGAAGCAATATCCCATCTGCTCGACGCCGATGTACCTGGAGTTCGCGGCCGGCAAGCGCGACTACGATTGTTCGCCGTGGAGCACGGTGACCTTCACGCCACGGGGCTGGAAGGGGCCGTGTTACTTGATCGGGGAAACCTTCACCGCCGACTGGAGCGAGTTCTGGGCCAAGACCAACTGGTCCTACTGGGAATCTCGCCAGGATGCGCGCTGCCAGAACTGCGCCATGCATTCGGGCTTCGAGGCCTCGGCCGTGCGCCAGCTCTCGAAGAGCCCGCGCGACATGATGCGCATGGCCGCCTGGAACTTTTTGGGATAGCGTGCGCCTCACGACAAACACAACGACGAGGGCAGCGCGCCCAGCCTCTGCCGATGGTCCGCTCACGGGCATCGTCGCCGCGATGGAAGAAGAAGTCGCCGGATTGCGGGGGCGAATGGTCGGTGCGCAATCGATCTCTCTGTCAACGGAGCGGGTCACGCTGGGATGGTGCGGCGGGGCGCGGGTGGCGCTGGCGGTGACCGGGGACGGCGAGCGCAACGCCCGCCGCGGCCTGGCCCGGCTCCTGGCCGCGTGTCCCGTGGATCGGATCATCGTCGCGGGTGTCGCGGGCGGCCTCTCCGCGACCCTGGACGTTGGCGCAATGGTCGTCGGGAGCGTGGCGATCAGCGAAGCGGATGGCAGCGTTCACCGCGCCGACGCCGGGCTGGTCGACGTGGCCGCGACGGCGTGCCGGGCGCAGCGCGGGGTTGCGGTGACAGCGACGCGAATCGCCGACACGCTGGGCGAGAAGCAACGTCTGCTGGCTCTGGCGCTGGCGGCGACGAAGCGGGACGTGCATGACGACCCGTCGCGGATTCCGGCTGTTGCGGCCGTCGTCGACCTCGAGTCGGCGGTCTTCGCGGCGACCGCGACCCGATCGGACCTGCCGTGGGTGGTCCTGCGCGCCGTGAGCGACACGGCCACGGACTCCGTGCCGGCGTTGCTCAATCGGAGCCGCGACGACGGCGGGGCGGTTCGGCGCGGCAGCGTCTTGCGGGGTCTGCTGACCAATCCAGGGGCGCTCCGGCCGTTGCTGGAGTTGCGCGAGCGCGTGCGCCTTTGCGCCGGCAGAATCGCCGACGCAGTCGAGATGACCATGCTCGGGCTCCGGGCTGCGGACGCTGCTGCGGTTCGAGCGGTGGACGTCGTGCTCGACGACGAGCGTAGGCTGCACGGAGAAAGGAGCGATCAGCTAAATGGAGACTGAAGCGGCGACGTTCGTTGGCACGCTCGAAACCCACCCGCCAGCCGGGCTGCGGTCCCTTCTACAGAAGACCAGCCGCACCTTCGCGCTGACCATTCCTCTCTTGCCGGAGCCTCTCCAGACCGAGGTGGCGACGGCGTATCTCCTGTTTCGCATCATCGACACCTTCGAGGATGCGACCCGCTGGGAGCCAGCCCGGCGCGCGAAGGCGCTGGGCACCTTCGCGCAGCTCATCGAGAACGAGGGCGCGCACGACGGACCGGATCTCGTCGCGCGCTGGATCGACGATCCGCCGCTCGAGCACGACGGCTATCTCGAGCTCCTGGCCGCGACGCACGAGGTGATCGGGTGGCAGCGCGGCATGCGTTTCGCGGCCCGCGAGCTGCTCCGGCGTCACGTGGCGCGCAGCGCGCGCGGCATGATCGACGTCGTCAAGCGGATCGATGACAGAGGCGCGCTCGACCTGAAGACGCTGAAGGAGCTGCGCGACTATTGCTACACCGTGGCCGGCATCGTCGGCCAGATGTTGACCGAGCTTTTCATGCTGCAAAGTCCCTCGCTGAGGAGCGTCGCCGGCGACCTGCGCGAGCGCGCCGTCGAATTTGGTGAGGCGCTGCAGCTGGTGAACATCCTCAAGGACTCGCAAGCCGACGGAGCCGAGCAGCGGACCTATCTGCCGCGCGAGGCGAGCCTGCCGGAGGTGTTCTCGCTGGCGCGAGCCGACCTGCGCCGGGGCGTCGAGTACACCGAGCTTCTGCGAACCGCCGGGGCTGACCGGGGCATCGTGGCGTTCAACGCGCTCAATCTCCGCCTGGCGATCGGCACGCTGCACCTGCTGCGAACCCAGGGCCCGGGCGTCAAGCTGACGCGCACGCAGGTCGCCGGGATGCTGGCGCAGGTGATGAGCGCCATCGGCAACGGAGGCGTTCTGTTCCCGGAGCGACCCTGAGATGGCGTTCGACATCCTCAAGGAGCTGTCCGACCGGGCCGGTGAGGGCTTCTCTCTCCACGAGAAGTACCTGAACCGCCAGATGGTTCGTGTGCTCAAGACCATCGGCTTCGACCGCCACTACACCCGCGCCGAAGGGCCGTACCTGTTCGACAAGACCGGCGCGCGCTATCTGGATCTGCTGACCGGGTTCGGGGTGTTTGCGGTCGGTCGCAATCACCCCACGGTGAAGAAGGCGATGATCGACATCTTGAACGCCGACCTTCCCAACCTGGTGCAGATGGACGTGTCGCTGCTGTCGGGCCTCCTGGCCGAACGGTTGCTGGCGCAGATTCCGAATCAGGAGAAGGTCTTCTTCTGCAACTCGGGGACCGAAGCCGTTGAATCGGCCATCAAGCTGGCGCGCGCGGCGACTCGCCGGTCGAAGCTGGTCTTCTGCGAGCACGCCTTTCACGGCCTGACCATGGGCGCCTTGACCATCAACGGCGACCACTCTTTCCGCGAGGGCTTCGGACCATTGCTGGCGGATGCCGTGCGCGTCCCCTGGAACGATCTCGAGGCCCTCGAGGCCGCGCTGGCCGGCAACGATGTGGCCGCCTTCTTCGTCGAGCCGATCCAGGGCAAGGGCGTCAACCTGCCCAACCCGGGCTATCTCCGGCAGGCGGCGCGCCTGTGCAAGAGCCACGGCGCGCTCTTCGTGGTCGACGAGGTGCAGACCGGTCTCGGCCGCACCGGGAGATTCCTGGCCATCGAGCACGATGACGTCGATCCCGATCTGGTGGTGCTCGCCAAGGCGCTGTCGGGCGGCTACGTCCCCGTGGGCGCGGTCGTGGGCAAGAAGTGGATCTTCGACCGTCTGTTCGATCGCATGGACCGCGCGGTCGTACACGGCTCGACCTTCGGGAAGAACAACCTGGCCATGGCGGCGGGTCTGGCGACGCTGGCGGTTCTCGAGGACGAGGGTCTGATCGAGAACGCCGCACGTCGAGGCGACAACCTGGTCCGCCGGCTGGGCGCGCT
>CAZNCQ010000438.1:0-4851 GCA_964571275.1 uncultured Myxococcales bacterium | reverse complement strand
GCGGCTTGCTTGGCGTGCGGCGGCTTCTCCCGCGGGGGGCGGCTTGCTTGGCGTGCGGCGGCTTCTCCCGCGGGGAGCGGCTTGCTTGGCGTGCGGCGGCTTCTCCCGCGGGGAGCGGCTTGCTTTTGTGAAAGATTTTCTGGTTCGTTCGTTACTGCGTTGGTGAACGCCAGTCCAAGGGGACCCTGCGGATCCCGCACGCTCGCGGTCGTCACCGACTGCGTAAAGAAGTTCGCGTTGCCGGTGACGTAGAAGTCCTGCCGACTTGCAAGAACTGGCCATGGGAACCCAGAAGCTCTTCATCTCTCACAGCTCGCGGGATGACTCGTTTGTACGCGAGCTCCGCGCGGCGATGGCCGACCAGGGAGAGGATGGCTGGATTGATTCGCGCGAGCTCCGCGGTGGCGATCTACTCTGGGCAGAGGTTCAGAAGGCCATCGAGCAAGCGTCGGGCTACGCAGTCGCCGTCAGTACAGACGCGTTGCAGTCCAAGTGGGTCGGCAAAGAACTGCGTCACGCGATCAGGCTTCGGGATGAGCGGGGCCGGGACAAGTTCCCCGTCATCCCGCTCTCGCTCGATGGCACCAGGCTCGGCGTACTGGAGGAGTTCTTCGGCGAGGAACCCATTTACATCCCCGTGAGCAGCGACGCTGGCGGTGTTGATGCCGCGATGAATGCACTGCTCGTCGCGATGGGAAAGCGACTCGCCGCCGATCCCGCGACCGCGCCACAGCCCAAAGCCGAGCCGCTGGAGGAGCTCGTCCTCGAGCTCACCGACCTCAAGTTTCACGTGCAAGACGGAAAGCGCCGCGCCTCCGCCCGCGCCCGGTTGGTCTACGAGCCCGCGACATCCGGGCAGCGCGAAGTCGCCAGCACCCAGCAATGGCGACTCGTCGCTCCCCTGGGTCCGATCGAGGCGGGGGAGCTGACCTGGTATCTCGAGAAATACGCGATATGGCCCAGTCACTACTTCCGCGACCGCGCGCAGAAGGTGGAGGGCGATCTCGTGAAGTGGGGGCGCGAGCTGTACGACGCCGCAATACCCGCGGCCTACACCGCCAACGTCATGCAGGCCTGGGGCAACCTCGATGTCCACGTCGGACGCCGTTTCTCCGTTCAAGTAGACGCCACGGTCGAAGCCGGCACTCCCGACGCCGACGTCAAGCTCGCCCAGGAAGCGGCAACGGAATTTCTCAAGGCGCCATGGGAGCTGCTCCACGACGGCGACGGATATCTGTTTCAAGGCGCGAAGCCCACGCGCGTCCGCCGTCGTCTACCGAATACGAGGGTCCTCGATGTCCCGGTGGTCGCCGCACCGATCCGCATCCTGCTCGTCACCGCCAGGCCGGAAGACGATGCTTGCGGCTACATCGATCACCGCGCGAGCGCGCTGCCGCTGGTTGAAGCGATGGAAGAGCTCCCGGGCCTGGTCAAGATTCACGTCCTCAGCCCGCCCACGTTGCCTGCGCTCCGCGCGGAGCTCGACCGCGCCCAAAGCGCCCAGAAACCCTACCAGGTCGTCCACTTCGATGGGCACGGAGTCTACGATCGCACCGTCGGTCTCGGCGGATTGTGCTTCGAGCTGCCGGAAGACAGCGGCAAGCTCGAAAAGCGCAGGCACGTCACGGTCTTCACCAACGACCTCGGCCCGCTGCTGCGCGATCACCGTATCCCGCTCGTCTTCCTCGAAGCCTGCCAGACTGCGCAGGCCGAGAAGGCATCCGAATCTGTGGCCTCCGAGCTGCTCAAGGTCGGCGTGGCCTCGGTGGTCGCCATGAGCCACAGCGTCCTCGTCGAGACTGCGCGTCGCTTCGTCGCTGCCTTCTATCAAGCGCTCGCTGATGGTAAGCGCGTGGGTGACGCCATGCTCGAAGGCCAGCGACAGCTCAAGGACGACACGTTTCGCGGACGCGTCTTTGGCGAGGGCGAGCTGCGACTGGAGGATTGGTTCGTACCCGTGCTGTTCCAAGAAAAAGAGGACCCGCAGCTCTTCAAGACCACGCCCGCAAAACAGACGGTGGAAGACTTCCAGATTGCGCTTATCGCCCGGCTCGGCGGGCTGCCGCCGGCGCCGGAGACCGGCTTCGTCGGGCGCAGTCGGGACCTGCTCGCGCTGGAACGGCTGCTACGGCACGAGCGCTACGCCGTGCTACGCGGCCAAGGCGGCGAAGGCAAGACCGCGCTCGCTGCCGAGCTCGCCCGCTGGATGGTGCGTTCCCATCAAATCCGCCGTGCCGCATTTGTCTCCGTCGAGACGCACAGCCATGTCGCCGCCGTCGTCGATGCCCTCGGACGCCAACTCGTGGGGCCGGACTACTCCGTCGCCACCTTCGGCGATCTTGAAACGGCGATCCTGCCGATCGAGCGCGCGCTCGCCGAGCAGGCGACGCTACTCGTGGTCGACAACATGGAGAGCATTCTCCTGCCACCTTTCATCGAGTTGTCCGAGGCGCTCTCGGAAGATGCGCGCGAGGTACTTGGCGCGATCCTCGAGCTCTGCGCGCGTCTGAATGCGAAAGGCGATACGCGACTCATCTTCACCAGTCGCGAGGCGCTACCGGCACCATTTGACGGCGAGCGGCAGCGCCGCGAGCTGCACCACCTCCATCCCGACGATGCGGTGAAGTTCGTCGAGCGCGTGCTGAACGCCGCCGGTAATGATGTCGGCGCTTCGACAGATGCCGCGCGCGAGGAGATCGAGCAACTCGTGGCCGCCGTCAACGGCCACGCCCGCACGCTCGCGCTGCTGGCTCCGTCGCTGCGCGCCCGCGGCGTGGTGGAGACCCACGAGTCGCTCGTCGAGTTGATGGCAGAGATGGAGAAGGCATTCCCCGGCAGCCGGGAGAAGTCGGTCTTCGCCAGCGTAGAGCTTTCCTTGCGCCGTCTGTCGCCGGTGAACCGAGACCGGGCGCGCGTGCTCGGCGTGTTTCACGGCGGAGTCGATCTGGACGTCCTCCGTGTGATGATGAAGTGGGAACGGGCCGACGTGACCTCGCTGGCGGACGAGCTAGTCAAAACCGGGCTGGCGACGCCGGATCCTTATAACCATCTCTCTCTAAATCCCGCGCTCTGCCCGTACACGTGGGGAAAAATAGATGCACCGGAACGCGAGATGCTCATAGACCGGTGGATCGGGGCGATGCAGGGGTATGTCCAGTTCCTCCTACGAGGACGGGCAAAGAAGGTCGAGGTCTCGGCGACACTGACGGTGCTTGAGCTAGCGAATTTGTTTGCCTTACTCGATCTCGTGCAGCGCGGGGGGAATGCGGACGCGACGATCGGTATAGCCACCTCGCTTTGCTCGCTTCTACAAGACCTGGGTAAGCAGCGGCTGGTAGAACACGTGGGGCGGACGCGCGACGCGGCGGCGGCGCTGGGTGATGCCTGGAGCCACGCGCGCTTCGACGCGGCTCGGAGCCGCATCGAGCAGCAGCTGGCTGGCGGGCAGCCGCGCAACGCGCTGGAGGGTGCGCAGCAACTGCTTCGCCGAGTTCGGGAGGCGGGGGAGGAGCCCTATTCTCTAGCCAACTATGATCTCGCAGTGGCCTGCTGGCTCCTAGGCCGCGTGCTAAACACGGCAGGCAATGCGGAAGAGGCGCTTCCCCTACTGGACGAGGCCCGCCAACGTTTCGAGGCCATCGCGGGCTCGGAGAGGATGGCATCCGTTTGCCTCGCGGACCAAGGCAACTGTTTGATCGACCTGGGCCGGCTCGAGGAGGCGGCGGCGGCATACGAAGAGAGCATCCGACGCGCCGAGCAACTCGGTGACGAGCGCCAGATTGCCATCGGCAAGAACCAGCTTGGAACCGTCCGCCTAGATCAGCGCCGCTATTCCGAGGCGTTGTCGGCGTATGCCGAAGCGCGCGAGAGCTTCGCCCAGTTGGACGAACCGCGCACCGTTGCCGTGGCCTGGCATATGACCGGCATGGCGTATCAAGAGGCGGGGCAGCCGGGAGCGGCTGAGGATGCCTATCGCAAATCGCTCGCGATCACCGTTGGGCTCGACGATGTTCCCGGACAGGCGGCCACGCTCGGGCAACTGGGAAACTTGTACACCGATGCCCTCGGTCGCGCAGAGGAGGGCGCCGCCTTTTACCAGCAAGCGGCGGACAAGTATGTCGAGATTCGCGATATCGCGCACGAAGGCATCAGCCGGAGCAATCTCGCCAGGACCCTACACAAGCTCGGCCGCCTTGACGAAGCGCGACGGGAAATCCGCCGGGCGCTCGAATGCGACGCTCAGTTCGGCCACGCGTCTGAGCCATGGAAATCCTGGGCCATCCTCGCCGACATTGAGACGGACGCCGGCAACCGCGCTGCCATTGCGGAAGCGAAGGACAATGCGATCTCTAGCTTCCTCGCATATCGCCGCGCTGGCGGCGAGAACCACGACGGAGTGGGTCGCCTCAACTTCGACGTGACGCGATTCCTGCGCGCAGGCGACCCAGCCTCTGCTGTTTCGCTTCTCCAGAGACTCGCCGCCGATTCCGGCGCCGCGTGGCGCCGACCCTTCATCCAAGCCCTCCAAGCCATCGTCGCCGGCAGTCGCGACCGCAGGCTCGCCGACGCCCCGGATCTCAACTATTCGATGGCCGCCGAAATCCTTTTCCTCATCGAGAGCCTAGAGAAGACCCGCTAGCAGCCCCCTGCACGGCGTTGGTCGCTTCGCTGGCGGGGTCGTTAACGGCGGCGACCCGGCTCGGCATCGGCTTCGCGTCGCGCCGCAACGTCGACGGGCCGATTCACTTGTTCGCGGCCTGGGGAACGGTCGGACGGAGCGTGGCGGCGCGCTCCGTTCGCGCGGCGCGGCTCGCCCTCTGCGGCTCGAACGTGGCTCGCGGATCGCTCGCC
>CAZNCQ010000437.1:0-4903 GCA_964571275.1 uncultured Myxococcales bacterium | reverse complement strand
GCGCGACTAGAACCAGGCGAGGAACGCGCCGGTCGCGGTGACCTGCGTCTTGTCCTTGAAGCCACCGGTGCCATCGGGATCGAAGTCCGGCACGCTCGCGTTGTCGACCCGCACCTCGGGACGGAACTCGAAGCGGCCTCCCAAGCCGACGCCGAGGCCAACAGTCCCTTCAATGAGCTTGATGTGCGTGGGATCTCCGTTGCGCGCGTACTCGAAGCGAGCCGTGGCCGACAAGTGGTCAGAAACCGTGTAGTGGCCCATGATCGCCACGCCGGTGAAGCCGTCGATGTTGGCGGCCTTGTCGGTCACGTAGTCGAAGTTCAGGTTCAGGCCCAGAGGCCCGAAGGTCTGCGCAACGACCAGGTCGGCCAGCAGGCGCGTATCGGTGCTGGCGGTCGCGGCACCCGTCGCTTCACCCTTGCCGAAGTAGCCGGTTGCGATGATGTTCGTCCCGACGCCGGGGACGGTGATGTTCGCGGACACGCCGAAGGTCTTGTCCTTGGTGATGTCCGGCGCAATGCCGACTCCGTTCCAGCCGTTGATGACGCTCCCCTGCAGCGTGAGCGCGTCGCTAACCTTGTACGTGGCGCGGAAACCGGTGTGCAGTAAAGGAATGTTGAAGAAGAGGATCGACCGGGAGTAGAGCCAGTTCTTGTTGGCTTCGATGACCTCGGAGCCCGCCGTGGTGACGAACTTACCGAAGTCCAACGTCAAGTTGGTCACCGGCACGATCGTGGCATAGGCCTGCTCCACCAAGAATGGATCGCTGGAGGCATCGGAGGGGTTAGCGGCGTTGATGAGAGCACCCGTCGCTCCGTAGCCAAGGTCGAGGCGAAGACCGACCGGCTCGGGGTTCACGCCGATGCCGACCTTGGCGTAGTTGAGCGTGAACGTGTTGGAGTTGATATCAAAGGACCGGACGGCCACGCTTCCAGCAGGCGCCGTCGACGTCAGGCTCGTCGAGCCGGTGAAGTTCCATTGGTAGTACGTGTCGACGAGACCATCGATGGTGATGAGGTCCTTCCAGGTCTTCGCGGGCGGCGCGGCCGGGGCCGCGGGCGGCGGCGGCGCAACGACGACGACCGCGGGCGGCGGCGGAGCCGCGGGCGGCGGCGGAGGTGCAGCGGGAGGCGCCCCCTCGGGTGGTGTTTGGGCGCGCGCAGCGAACGGCGAAAGAACGGCGACAGCGAGCACACAAGCGGAAAGACGCATCAATGACCCCCTCGAAAGAATTCGGTGGAAATTTTCGTTGGACAACGGGGGGCAACGTATCGATCTGCAGCTCAGCCTGTAAAGTCTTTTGACCTACGGGCACTCACATTTTGCCGCCAAGAAACGGGTACGAAATCTGCTGGAAACGCAGGCGGAAAGCCCGCGACTCAATTGAGCGAGATCACCATCGCGCGCGCTCGATTCAGCGCTGGATCAACGATCGCTGTCTGCGATCGCTCGTTGTCGTGACTGTCCGAGGCCTTCGATTCCCCACTCGACGATGTCGCCGGCGTGCAAGTACTGCGGCGGCTTGTGCCCGAGGCCGACGCCCGCCGGCGTTCCCGTGCTGATCACGTCGCCCGGCAGCAGCGTCATGAATTGCGAGACGTAGCTGACCAGGAACGGCACGTCGAAGATCATGTTCGACGTGTTGCTGTCCTGTTTGCGCTGCCCGTTGACGTCGAGCCACATCGCGAGATTGCCGAAATTCGGCAATTCGTCGACGGTGGCGACAAATGGCCCGAACGGCGCAAACGTGTCGGCGCTCTTTCCTTTCGACCATTGTCCGCCGCGCTCCATTTGAAAGGCGCGCTCGGAATAATCGTTGTGCAGCGCAAAGCCGGCAATGTGCGAGAGCGCATCGCCCGCGCTCACGTAGCGCGTGACCTGGCCGATGACCACCGCCAGCTCGACCTCCCAGTCGGTCTTTTCGCTGCCGCGCGGAATGATCAACGGATCGCCGGGCCCGGAGAACGCGGTCGTGGCTTTGAAGAAGATCACCGGCTCGGCAGGGATCGCGGCGCCGGTTTCATGGGCGTGGTCGCGATAGTTGAGACCGATGCAAACCAGCTTGCTCGGGCGCGCGATCGCGGCCGCGACGCGTACGTCGGCCGGGACCCGCGGCGCGCGCGTGGCATTGGCCGCCGCCCACGCCGACAAGCGGGCGAGCCCGTTCGAGCTGAAGAAATGTTCATCCCAATCCTCGCCGAACGCCGAGGCATCGACGCGCGCGCCGTCCGCCAGGATCAATCCCGGCTTCTCGGCGCCGAGCGCGCCAAATCGACACAGCTTCATGGCACCACCTCTTCGATGACGACCAGCAGGTCACCGGCCTCGACGCTCTCTCCGGCGCCGGCGACGATCTCGCGTACGATCCCGGAGATCGGCGCCTTGACCACTGTCTCCAGCTTCATGGCCTCGGTCACCAGCAGCTTCTGCCCCGCCGCGAGCTTCTCGCCGACCTTGGTGACGAGGTCGATCACCCGGCCCGGCATCGGCGCGCCGATCTCACCCGGACGGCCGGGCGTGACCTTGCGGCGCTTGGGACCGGTCACGCGCGCCGAATCGTCGGCCACTCGCATGGTGCGCGGCTGGCCGTTGAGCTCGAACGTCAGCACGCGCGCGCCGTCGGGCTCGATGTCGCCGATCGACAAGAGCTTGATGATCAGCGTCTTGCCCGGCTCGATGTCGACCCACGCCTCCTCGCCGACGCGCAGGCCGTAGAAGAACGCCGGCGTCGGCAGCACCGACGTGTCGCCGTGGAGCGCGCGGTGCTCCATGTACTCGCGCAGCACCTTGGGATAGAGCGCGTATGACACCACGTCGCGCCGCTCGACCGCGACGCCGGCCAGCCGCTCCATCTCGCGCCGCGCGCCCGTCCAGTCGAACGGCGGCATCGACGCGCCTGGCCGCCCCTCGACGCGCGCCGCGCCCTTGAGGACGTGCGTGCGCAGCGGCTCCGGGAAGCCGCCCGGCGGCTGGCCCAGCGAGCCGCGCATGTAGTCGATCACCGACTCGGGGAAGGTCAGCTCCTGCGCGCGCTCGGTGACCGCGCGCGCGTCCAGTCCCTGCTTCACCATCCAGATCGCCATGTCGCCGACGACCTTCGACGACGGCGTCACCTTGGGGATGTCGCCGAACAGGCGGTTGACATCGGCGTAGGCGCGCTTGACCGCCTCCCACGCGGCGCCGACGCCCAGCGCTTCGGCCTGCGCGCGCAGGTTCGAGTACTGGCCGCCCGGGATCTCGTGCTCGTAGACGTCGGCCGCCGGCGCCTTCAGCCCCGACTCGAACGGCGCGTACCACTCGCGCACCGGCTCCCAGTAGTGCGACAGCTTCTCGAGCCCGTCGATGTTGACGCGCGGATCGCGCGGCGACCCGGCGAGCGCGAACGCCAGCGACGACAGCGACGGCTGTGACGTCATGCCCGCCATGATGCCGACCGCGCCGTCGACCACGTCGACGCCGGCGTCGATCGCCGCCAGGTACGAGCTGATCGCGTTGCCCGCGGTGTCGTGCATGTGCAGGTGCAGCGGCACGTCGACCGCTTCCTTCAACGCCTTGACCAGGATGGTCGCCGCGCGCGGCTTGAGCAGTCCCGCCATGTCCTTGATCGCCAGCAGGTGCGTGCCGCGCCGGCAGATCTCCTTGGCCATGTCGACGTAGTACTTGAGGTCGAACTTCTTGCGCGTCGGGTCCGAGACGTCGCCGGTGTAACAGATCGAGGTCTCGACGATGCGCCCGGTCTTCTGCGCCGCCTCGATGGCGACCGTCATGTTGTCGACGTCGTTGAGCGCGTCGAAGATCCGGAACACGTCCATGCCCGCGGTCGCGGCTTCCTGAATGAACGCCTCGACGACGTCGTCGGGATAGTTGGTGTAGCCCACGGCGTTCGAGCCGCGCACCAGCATCTGGAACATGACGTTGGGCACCAGCTTGCGCAGCTCCTCCAGGCGCAGCCACGGATCCTCGGACAGGAACCGGTAGGCGACGTCGAAGGTCGCGCCGCCCCACATCTCCAGCGAGAAGAAGTCGGCGCAGAAGTGGGCGGTCACCGGCGCGATGCGCGCGAGATCGTACGTGCGCACGCGCGTCGCCAGCAGCGACTGGTGCGCGTCGCGCCAGGTCGTGTCGGTCAGGTGCACGCGCCGGTTTTCCTTGAGCCAGCGCACCAGGCCCTCGGGCCCGCGCTGGTCGAGGATCTGCTTCGTGCCGGGCGGCGGCGGCAACTTCGCGATCGCGGGCGGCAGGTGCGGAACCGGCGGATCGGTGTTGAGCACCGCCGGCGGCGGCTTGGGCTTGCCGCGCACCGTGGCGTGGCCGTTGACCACGGTCGCCGCCACGTAGCGCAGGATGCGCGTCGCGCGATCGCGCCGCGGCGTGTACTGGGTCAGCGCCGGCGTCTCGTCGACGAACGTGGTGTGCGCCTTGCCTTCGATGAACGTCGGGTGCGCGAGCACGTTCTCGAGGAAATGAATGTTGGTCTTCACGCCGCGGATGCGGAACTCGCGCAGCGAACGGATCGCCTTGCGCCGGGCGTAGTTCCATTCCAGTCCCGACGCCGTGATCTTCGCGAGCAACGAATCGTAGAACGGCGATACGCGCGCGCCGACGTAGCCCGAGCCGTCGTCGAGACGGATGCCGAGCCCGACCGCGGGCCGATACACCGAGATCTTGCCGGTGTCGGGCAGGAAGTCGTTCTTGGGATCCTCGGCGGTGACGCGCACCTGGATCGCGACGCCGCGGATCTGGATCGACTCCTGGTTGGGGATGCCGATCTCGGGATCGGTCAGCTTGTAGCCCTGCGCGATGCGGATCTGCGACTGCACCAGGTCGCGCCCGGTGATCACCTCGGTCACCGTGTGCTCGACCTGGATGCGCGGGTTGACCTCGATGAAGTAGTGGCTGCCGT
>CAZNCQ010000436.1:0-4946 GCA_964571275.1 uncultured Myxococcales bacterium | reverse complement strand
TGCGGTTGGCGTCGAAGAGCGCCATCCCGCGCGCGACCCACTCGGCGGCGGTGTGGGCGCGCGCCGGTGGTGGCGGAACCTGCCCGCGCGTCAGCGCCGCGATCCGATCGGCGGCGCGCTCGGACCAGGCTTCGAGCGGCGCCTCGGCCCAAACCCTGCGGTACGCCGCCAGCGCCTCGGCCAGCGCCTCCGGCGGCGTACCGGCGTCGACCGCCGTCACCGCGGCTGGCGTGTCCGACGCGGGCTCCGGTTCGGGACCGTAGACCGGGGCGGTCACCGGCGGCGCGGCCGGCGCGCCGGCACCCGTGATGGCGAGCTTTTCCAGCGCCTCGCCCTTCTTGAACAGCGCCTCGGCGCGCCGCGGTCCCGACGGGAAGCGGTCGAGGTAGCCGCGGAGCGAGGCCATCACCTCCGTCCAGCGGCCCATCGCGCGCAGCGCATCGATCGAGACCAAGATCGTCTCCGCCTCGGGGATCGAGCCCTTGGCGACGCGGCCGCTCCACTCGAGCGCGCCCGCGGCGTCGCCGCGCCGCAGCCGGCAGCGCGCGGCGTTGTAGGCGTGATAGGGCGCGAGCTTGGGATAGCTCGTGTAGAGCTCTTCGAAGAGCGCGCCCGCGTCGGTCCACTTGGATTGATTGGCCTCGGCCAGCGCCAGCAGATAGCGCGCCGCCTTTCGCTCGGGCGACGACTTGGGCAACGCCTTCACGGTCTTGGCAAAGCCGGTCTCCGCCGCGGACCAGTCCTCGGCGCGGAAGCGCTCCGCCGCCTGTTTGCCGGGGCCCGACTTGAAGAACGGCTCGATCCAGTCCGGATCGAACTTGGCCGGTTTCGGAGCTTTCTTTGCGTCTCCGTCCCCGGCGTCTCCGTCCTCGGCCCTGGCGCGTCGGCTCGAGGCCACCGCGGACGTCGTCGCCAGACTGATCGCCAGGACCGCGGTCGCAGTGATGCGCACGAAGTGAGAGTACGCTACGTCTTCGGCTTGTGCAGCGTGACGCGGTTTCGGCCGGACTTTTTCGACGCATACAGCGCTTCGTCGGCGGCCCGGATGAGCTCGCTGGAGTCAGTGATCGCCGGGTCGGGCAGAGTGGCCAGGCCCAGGCTGATGGTCACGGGGATCTTCTTCCCTTCGTAGACGAACTGGTTCACTTCCACCGCCTTGCGCAGGCGCTCCGCGACAATCTGCCCCTGTACTGCGTCGGAGCCGCGGCAGACGATCGCGAACTCCTCGCCGCCGTAGCGCGCGAAGATGTCCTCGGCCCGCAGCGACGCCGCCATCATGTTCGACAGCTCGGTGAGAACGTGGTCGCCGGCCTGGTGGCCGAAGGTGTCGTTGACGTTCTTGAAGTGGTCGATGTCGAACAGCACCAGCGTCAGCGGCGTCATGTGCCGGGTCGAGAAGGTGAACTCGCTCTCGAGTCGATCGGTGAAGTAGCGCTTGTTGAACGCCTTGGTGAGCCCGTCGCGCAGGGCCGACTCGTACATCTGCTTCTGGAAGATCTCGTCGAGATTGTCGTGATAGGTGAACTTCAGAATCGTGGTCGAGCCGACCAGGATCTTGTCGCCGTCGGCCAGCTCCTTGCGGTCGACCTTGAGGCCGTTGCAGTACGTGCCGTTGGTGGAACCGAGATCTTCCAGGACGACGTGGTCGGTGTGGATCACCAGCTGCGCGTGCTCGCGCGAGATGCCGTCGTCCAGCAGGCGGATCTGCGCGTTCTGCCCGCGGCCGATGACGGTCTTCTCGCCTTCAATCTTGTACATTTCGCCGACGCTCGCGCCGGCGAGCACGACCAGGTAGGCCCGATCCCGCTTTCCCCCCTCGTGCGCGACGACGGGAGGGATCCCCATACGGGTATTCTCGTCGAGCGGCATAGAGCATCATCGTAACACAAGCGCTCGGGCGGCGGCGCCAGCGCTACGTCGGGGGAGCTCGCGCGCAAAGGATTCGAGCAGGTCGGCGCGGGCGCCGAGGCGCGCGCGCGCGGCACGCACCCCCTCGTCGATCAGCACGGTCACCCGCTGGCGGGCCTGCGCGGCGTGACCCGGGTGGTCGGCGTCGTCCAGGTCGTCGGCGTGCTGGAACGCGATGCCGTAGCACTCGCCGTAGCGGGCCAGCGCCAGCGTGGTCGCTTCGTCGGCGCTCGCGGCGGCGGCGCCGATTTCCAGCGCCGCGCGGAAGAGCCCCGCGGTCTTCTCCATATGTAGCTGTTCCAGCTCGGCCAGCGTCGTGGGTGAGCTCTCGCCCAGGTCGCGCGCCTGACCTCGTACCATGCCCTTCATCCCGCTACCCCGCGCGAGCGCGAGCGCGGCGCGCAGGAAGTCGCCCGGGCGGCCGGCGTGGTGGCCGGCGTCGGCGACCCATTCGAAGGCCAGCGTCAAGAGCGCGTCGCCGGCCAGGATCGCCGTCGCTTCATCGAACGCTTTGTGATTGCTCGGTTGCCCGCGCCGGAAGTCGTCGTCGTCCATCGCCGGCAAGTCGTCGTGGATCAGCGAGTAGCAGTGCACGAGCTCGATCGACGCACAGGCGAGGCGCACGTCGTCGTTGGTGCTGGCCGCGGTGCCGCCGACCGCTTCGGCCGCGGCCAGCGCCAGCAGCGGGCGCACGCGCTTGCCGGGCGCGAGCAGCGAGTAGCGCATCGCTTCGCCGAGGCGGCCGGGATCGTCGGCGCGCGCGGCCGCGGGCAGCTTCGCGTCGAACAGCGCTTCGAGCTCGGAACGCCGCGCGCCGATCCAGCGGGCGAGGTCGGGCGCTGCGCTCAATCGCCCTGCCTTTCATCGTTCCTATCTTGGTTCCGATCTTGGTTCCGATCCTGGTTCCGTTCCTGGTTCCGATCGGCGCCCGGCAGCGGCGCGGTGCGGTTCGCGCCCGGCGGGCCGGCGAGCAGCACCTCGACCTTTTTTTCGGCTGCATCGAGGATCGCGGCGCCGCGCTTGCACAGCTCCATGCCTTGCTCGAATGAATGCAAGCTGTCCTCGAGCGACAGGTTGCCTCCCTCGAGCCGTTCGACGAGCGCGCGCAGGCGGGTCAGAATGTCGTCGAAGCGCTCGCCGTCCTCGGCGGGCTTGGGGGCGCGGTCCATCGCGTTCTTCTACGACTCTCCCGGAGTCATTTCAATCTCCCCAGAACTCTGCAATATGATTCGCGCAACAGCATGGCCGTAGAAACGCCACCCGCCCGCCTCGGCGCGCCCTGTCCCGACTTTCGACTGCCGGCCGTCGACGGCAAGCGCTATGGCCTGTCCGACTTCGAGCAGGCGCCTGTGCTGGTGGTGATGTTCATCTGCAATCACTGCCCGTACGTGCAGGCGGTCGAGGACCGGCTCATCCGCATGGCGCGCGACTTCGGCGCGCGCGGCGCCGCCTTCGTCGGCATCTGCTCGAACGACGCCGTGACCTATCCCGACGACGCGTTCGACAAGCTGGCCGAGCGCTGGCGGCGCCAGCAGTACGGGTTTCCCTATCTGCACGACGAGGCGCAGGACGTCGGGCGCGCGTTCGGCGCCGTCTGTACACCCGACATCTTTGCCTACGATCGAGAGCGCCGGCTGGCCTACCGCGGGCGCATCGACGACTCGTGGAAGGACGAATCCAAGGTCACGAGGCGCGAGCTGGCTGACGCGGTCGAGGCGCTGCTCGACGGCCGCCGTCCATCACCCGAGCAACGCCCGTCGATGGGGTGCTCCATCAAGTGGAAGACATGAAACGAGCGGTGGTCAAAGCCGACGATCCCAAGACCCCCTGGCAGGCCTACTTGCGGCGCAAGGGCCTGAAGACGACGCACCAGCGCGAGGCGATCGTCGACGCATTCCTGCGGCGGTCGGGTCACGTGGCGCTGGAGGATCTGCTCGCCGATGCGCGCAAGAAGCACCCGCGCGTCGGCCTGGCGACGGTCTACCGCACGGCGAAGCTGATGGAGGAGGCGGGGCTCGCGGCCTCGCGCCAGTTCGGGTCGGGGCAGACGCTCTATGAAGTCGCGAGCGGGCGGGCCCACCACGATCACCTGATCTGCGAGCGCTGCGGCTACATCGTCGAGTTCGAGAGCGACGAGATCGAGCAGCTGCAGGACAGGGCGGCCCGCACGCTGGGCTTCAACGTGCTGCGCCACCGCCACGAGCTGTTCGGCCTGTGCGAGCGGGCACAGGGGATCGCCGGTGGCCGCTGTCCCGGCGAGGGGCTGGTCAAGGCGGGGCTGCCCGGACGGCGTTGATTTCATTGGGTTCGGGTCGATTCGCCGTGATCGGTCCCACTCGACCACCGATGAAATCGGCGCCAGCGGCAACCCAGCGTGGACTCTAGTTGACAGCCGTTCGGCCGATGGGCTACTTAAAGAGAGTTGAAATTGATAACGGTTCTCAAAATCATGTTTGGGCTGGGCCGCCGTCAATCTCGAAGTGTTCGCTTTGTCGCGCCGCGCGCCGCCTGGATGGCGCTCGCCGTCGGTTGTTGCCTGCTGCCGGCCGCGCGCGTTCACGCGGAGACGACCTACTACACGCCACGCGCTCTGCTGGCCGACTTCTTCCCGAAGAGTGAGAAGGTCACCTTCCGCACCTTCACCCTCGACTCGTCGCTGAAGACCAGGCTCGCCCAGCGGCTCGGCTACACGCCGGCCAAGGACCACTACAACATCTTCGTCGCCACCACCAACAGCCATGTCGACGGTTACGCGATCATCGACGAGGAGCTGGGACTGCATCAGCCGATCACCTTCGCGACGCGCCTGTCGCCGCGCGGGGCGATCGAGCGCCTGGAGATCATGGTGTACCGCGAGCCGCGCGGCGACGAGGTGCGCGACCAGCGCTTCCGGCGCCAGTTCGAGGGCAAGACCGCGCAGGATCCGATGCGCGTCAGCCGCGACATCGACGCCGTGAGCGGCGCGACCGTCTCGTCGGCGTCAATGGCGGTCGGCGCGCGCCGCGCCGCGGTCCTCGTCGAGGAGCTGGCGCTGGGCT
>CAZNCQ010000435.1:0-4953 GCA_964571275.1 uncultured Myxococcales bacterium | reverse complement strand
TGGGCGCCGCCTGGGCCGAGCCGCCGGCGAGCGCAGCGCCGAGGGCGAGCGCAGCACCGAGAGCGACCGCCGCGCCGCGCGCGCGCCCGGTCATCGCACCACCCGCAGTGGCTGCACGATGTCGATCGCGCCCGGAAGCACCAGCGGCTCCGCCCCACTCATTGTTTGCCCACGCTCCACGCGCCGGTGCTCCGCCGAAGCCACCGCCGCCTCGACCTGACGCACGCTGAGCTCGCGATCCGTGAAAAGTGCGTGAATCATGATCCGCTCCCCGTCGAACTTGTGCAAAACGGCCGCCGGAAGCTCGTGCAGGCCCGGCTCTGCGGAAATCGGCACCGCCGTGGGATTCTGCCCCGCGTCGGACCAGCCGGGATGATACCAGTACACGTGCCCGTGCTCATCCACGGCGAAGACCAGCAACCGCCCCTTGCCGGCCGGGTTGCGATAGGCAAACGCCAGCTCGTCACCGGCGTAGACGAAATCGCCGGCCTTCTCCGACGTGGTGCTCCCGCGCCGGCCGGTGAAGATGCGATAGACCTGCACCTCGGGCATGCGCGCCGCGGCGACGTGGGCGGGGGCTCCGCGCGCGGCGACTTCGGGGCCGCTGGGCTCGGCGGGTAACGTGCTCGCGGGCACGGAGCTCGCGTTGATTTTTGGCGGTGTCGGGCGTGTGTAAAAGAGGAGGAGCGCGGCGAACGCGGCCCCGCCGAGGCCCATCCAACCCAGGGCCGCGCGACGCGGTGGCCGTGCCGGCCGCATCCCCAGCCCGCGCTCGAGGCGCGTCTCGATGGGCAGACCGGCGGGATCCAGGCTCGCGAGCAGCAGGTGGCGCTCATAGAGCGCGTGGCAATCGCTGCAGGCGGGAAGATGCGCCCGCATCTCCCGTTCCGCCGCGGGCGCGATCGCCCCCGCAAAATGGTCGGTAATCGCGTCGCGCGTACGACGGTGCGCATCGTGAATCATCGTCTTCCTCGTCCGAGCAAAAAACGCCTCAACAGCCGGCGGATCTGAATCTCCTGATAGGCGAGCGTGGTGCGGCTGATGCCGACCTGGACCGCGGCGCTCCGCTGGTCCAATCCCGACACGAAGCGCGCCTCGAAGACGCGCGCCCACTTGGCCGGCAGCGCCTCGCGGCGGAAGCGATCGACCAGCAGGCGCGCCTCGACGGTGCGCTCCAGCGGCTCGACCGGCTGGACCGGCTCGTGGGAGGCACCGCCCATCGCCCCCTGGCCCAGCGAATGCTCGCGCCGGTAGCGGCGCCAGAAGTCGATCGCCTGATGGCGCGCAATCGTGGCCAGCCAGGCGACGAAGCTGCCGCCGGTGAAGCCCCGCCTCAGCTCCGCGCGCGCGAGCAGTTGCAGGAACACTTCATGGATCACGGTCTCCTTGTCGGCGCCGCGCAGGACCTGGCCGACGGCGCTCTCGACGACGCGAAAATGATTGCGGTAGCACTCCTCGAGCACGTCGCGCTCGCCGGCATGAAAACGGTCGAGCCAGGGTGCGTCCTGGGCCGGTGCCGGGCGAGCCGCCATGGTCGCTGGCCATAGTCGAATCGACCGCCGCGGCGCGCAAGCCACCAAGCTGGAGGGCACGAAAGTGGAACGAAACAGCGGTGATCTTTGGACGAAAGTCTTTCCGATCCCCTTTCGCCCACCATTCGCGACATAGTGCGCAATGCCGATGCCGCTCCGCCTCATGCCGTGATAGGTTGCGCTCGGACGTGACGAAAGGATCGACCATGATGACCACGCGAATCCGGAGCTCCCGGAACCTTCGCCCGGCGCTGGTTGCTGCGGCCGGCATCGTGCTCTCCGCAGCCTTCCTCGCGACCCTGTTCAGCGATCGCTTCGCGCCGCGCATACGCGCTGCCGTCGCCGCAGATCCGGTCGCGGCCTCGGCGCTACTGCCGGTCGGCGCACCCGCGCCCGACTTCACCTCGGTTGCCCATGACGGTGAAAAGGTCGTGCTCTCGAAGCTCAAGGGCAAGTGGGTCGTTCTCTATTTCTATCCCAAGGACGACACCACCGGCTGCACCAAGGAGGCGTGCGATTTTCGCGACAACTGGAGCACGCTGCAGAAGAAGGGCGTCGCGGTCTACGGCGTCTCGACGCAGGACAACACGTCGCACAAGGCGTTCGCGCAGAAGTACAACCTGCCCTTTCCGCTGCTGCCCGATGACAAGGGCGAGATCGCCGCGAAGTACAAGGTGCCGGTGGTCGGCGGCGTTGCGCGCCGGATCACCTACTTGATCGGCAAGGATGGCAAGATCGCCCAGGTCTGGCCGGCTGTGAATCCGGTGGGCCACGCGGGCGAGATCCTCGCGCAGATCGAGCCAGGCGCGTCCAAGACGAGCGCGACCGCGACGCCCACCAAGGCGCCCTGAGCGGCGGCGCCGCGCGCGGCTGAAGCAAGCCGTACGCGGCCGAGCCGCACGTCCGAGCGGAAGCGCCCTCCGTAACCCGGAGGATGCGAGGATCGAAATCAGGACACGTCGGGGTTCTGCTCGCGCTCGCCGGCTCGTTCGCTGCTGTCGCGGCCTGTGACAGCAGCGAGGGCGGGGTGAGCGCCGGCGGCGCGGCCACCGGAACGGAGCCCGACGCCGGCGGCGACGCCACGAGCGGGAGCGGCGGCGCCAGCGCCGACGCGAGCGCGACCGGTGGGCGCACGGGCGGAGCCGGCGCGACCGGTGGCGGCGGCGCGGGCGGAAGCGCGACCGGCGCGGGCGGCCCCGGCGGCGCATCGCCCGATGCGTCGAACGCGAGCCCGACCGGCGGCGCCAGCGGTCGCATCAAGCACGTCTTCGTGATCACCATGGAGAACGAAGCCGCTGCCGCGATCTACGGGAGCGCCAGCGCGCCCTACATCAACGGCCAGATCTTGCCGCGCTCCGCGCGTGCCAACGCGTTCGCCGATCCCCTCCCCGACGCGCTCCCCAGCGAGCCGCACTACGTCTGGATGGAGGCGGGCACAAACCAATTCGGCGATGCGACGTTCACGACCGATGCCGATCCCTCGTCGCAGAACAGCACCGCGAGCACCGCGCACCTGGCCACCCAGATGGACGCGGCGACTCCACCGGTGAGCTGGCTCAGTTACCAGGAAGGCCTCGACGCGTCGACGGGAGCCTGCCCGGTGCATTCGTCGGGCTTCTACGTCGCCAAGCACGATCCGTACGTGTTCTTCCGAGACATCGCCGGCAGCCCACCATCGGCCGCAAGTGCGCTCTGCGCCGCTCACCACCGCGCGTACACGCCGGCAGCGCTCGCGCACGATCTGCAGCAGGGGACCGTCGCGCAGTACAACTTCATCACGCCCGACGTCTGCCACGACATGCACGGGGCCAGTGGCTGCCCCGGCTCCGACGACATCCGCAGCGGCGACGACTGGCTCGCGGCGGCGCTGCCGCCTCTCATCGCGTACGCCGACGCCAACGACGGCGTCATCTTCATCGTCTGGGACGAGCCGGTGGGCGGCAGCACGCTGATCCCGTTCATGGCGCTCGGCCCACGAGTCCGGCCAGGCTACGCCAGCAGCGTGCGCTTCACCCACAGCTCGCTCGCGAAGACGGTCGCCGAGATCTTCGGCCTGCCGATCCTGCCGGCGGTTGCCGGCGCAAACGACTTCGGCGACCTCTTCCTTCCCGGCACGCTGCGATGATCTAGACTCCATCCATGGCGTTCGGTCGGGACTCGGGAATCACGCGGCGCCCCGTCGTCAGGCTCGGCGCGCCCCCGCGCACCGGCGCCGTCGAGAGCCGCGAAGCCGACAGAGACGACGTCGCGGTCGAGGAACCGCTCGAGATCCGCGTCGCCGGCGATCCGCTGGCGATCACCATGCGGACGCCGGGCGCGGATCGCGAGCTCGCGCTCGGATTCCTCCACGCCGAAGGCGTGATCCGAGCGCTCGACGACGTCGGCTCGGTCGCGCACTGCGGCCGCCCCGGCGACGAGGGCTTCGGCAACGTGATCGACGTGTTGCCCGGCGCGGGCGTGGTGCTGGCCCCCGAGCGCGTGGCCGGCACGCGCCGCGGGACGCTGACGACGGCGGCGTGCGGGGTCTGCGGGCGGCTCACGATCGAAGACCTGATCGCGCGCTGCGCGCCCGTCGCCGACGACGCGCGCATCGAGGCGACGGCGCTGGCGCGTTTCATTCGATCGATGCGCGACCGCCAGGCGCTGTTCGCGCGCACCGGCGGCGTGCACGCCGCGGCGCTGTTCGCTGCGGCCGCGGCCGACGCGCCGCGCGGCGAGGCGCCGCTGCCCGATGACGCGCCGCTGTTCGTGCGCGAGGACGTGGGGCGTCACAACGCGGTCGACAAGCTGGTGGGCGCGCTGCTCTTCGCGCGCGCGCTGCCGGCCCGCGGGCGCGCGCTGATCGTCAGCGGCCGCACCAGCTTCGAGATCGTGCAGAAGGCCGCGGTCGCCGGCATCCCGATCGTCGCCAGCGTGTCGGCGCCGAGCTCGCTGGCGATCGACCTCGCGGCGCGCATGAACGTCACGCTGGTCGCGTTCCTGCGCGGCGACTCGATGAGTGTCTACAGCGCGGCGGAACGCATCATCGCCACGCGCGCCTGACCCGCGGTGCCTGACGGCGGACATCGCGCGACCTCCCCCCACACGACGACCGCGCGCGGGCCCCGGTGACTGGGCTCAACTTCCGTCGAAAACGCGCCGATGAAACACACATGAGCACCCCGGAGAATCGACCAACCTCCCCTGATGCCGAGCCCGAGCTGCGTCCGCGGGCTTCGCGCGCGCCGCTGGTTCACGCGGTCATGTGCCGTTACGAGGGCACGCCCGACTTCGTTGAAGTGACCACGCTGAACATCAGCCAGTCGGGGATGCTCGTGCGCGCCGATGAGCTGCCGCCGGTCGGCTGCGAGCTGGAGTTCAAGTTCGTGCTCGAGAGCGGATTCGAGTTGCTGGCGGGCAGGGGCAAGGTCATGCGCCACGC
>CAZNCQ010000434.1:0-4966 GCA_964571275.1 uncultured Myxococcales bacterium | reverse complement strand
GAGCCGCTGCTCAGCCGACACGCCGCCTGGCTGCTGGTCACGCTGGCGTACCTCTACGTCTTTCCGTACTTCGAGCGCATCAACAACCCGAACGAGAACGTGCGCGTCTGGGCGACGCGCGCGATCGTCGAATACCACGTCCTCAACATCGATCGGGTTTCTCGCGAGTGGGGCTACGTCAACGACAAGGCGACGACGGGCGCGCACCTCTATTCGTCGAAGGCGCCGGGGACCACGTTCCTGGGCGTGCCGGTGCTGTTCGCGGAGAAGACTCTGCACCGTCTGACCGGCCTGGCGCCGCCGACCAAGCGGCAGGTGACGTTGTGGTTGCGCGTCTTCTCCGTCGAGCTGCCCATGTCGCTGTTCTTCTTTTTCTTCGCGCGCTACGTCGAACGGGTGACGCGCTCACCGGTCGCGCGCGACGTGCTGGTCGTCGGCCTCGGGCTCGGCACGCTGCTCTATGCGTACGGCGTGATGTTCGTCGGGCACGCGCAGGCGGCGGCGCTGGCGTTCGGCGGCTACATGCTGCTCTCGGGCGGCTTCGCCGGCGCGGCGGACGAGCCGGCGCCGCCGGGCGAGCCGGTGACGGAGCGTGACGCATCGTCGCCGCAGCTGGTCTGGGCAGGCGTGCTGGTGGCGGCGGCGGTGGTCTTCGAATATCAGGCGGTGCTGGTGTGCGCGACGCTGACCGTCTACGCGCTCGTCCGCTATCGGCGCCGCGCGGTCTTCTTTCTCGCCGGCGCCGTGCCGGTGGCGTCTCTGCTCGGGCTCTATCACACGGTGCTCTTCGGCCGCCCGTGGCGCTTCGCCTACGCCTACATCGAGAACCCCGAGTTCCTGCGCACGGGCCACAGCGCGGGTTTCCACGGCCTGGCGTTGCCCAAGCTGTCGGCGATCGCCTCGTCGCTGTTCGCGCCCGACTACGGCCTGTTCGTGTTCTCGCCGATCCTGGCGCTCGGCGCGGTGTGCGCGTCGATCGCGGTGATGCGCGGGCCTCGGCGCGAGGGGATCCTGATCGTGGCGGTAGCGAGCGTGATGCTGATCTTCCTGGGTGGAATGAGCAACTGGCGCGCCGGCTGGTGCGTCGGCCCGCGCTACATCGCCACGATCGCGCCCTTTCTCGCCGCGGGTATCGCGCACGCCTGGCGTGTCGTGCGCAGGCGTTTTCTGCTCACGGTCGTGGCCGCCGGCCTGCTGATTGTCTCGGTGGTGCTGAACGCGGTTTCGGCGGCGGTCTACCCGCACTATCCGCCGGAGTTCAACAACCCCGTCTTCGATCTCGCGTTCCCGCTGCTGGGCAGCGGCTTCGTGCCGTACAGCCTGGGCCTGCTGCGATTCAGCGGCATCTGGTCGCTGGCCCCGCTCGCGCTGGTGCTGCTGCTCGCGATCTCGCTGTCGCTCGGGGGCGAGGATTGGAAGCCGCGGCGCTGGGCGGCCCACGCGGCGATCGCGGTGGCGATCGCCGCCGTCTGCCTGGTGCCACTCAGCCGCTACGGGCGCGGGCCGAGCCCCGCCGAGGCGCGCGCCGCCGCGTTCGTGCGCTCCACGTGGGAGCCGCCGCCGCGCCGGTAAAACGTCGGAAGACGGCGCACCCAGTGATCGAGGACCAGGAGGGCCCAGAGCGGCTTCGAGCGATCCTGCTGGTGCTGCTGGTGCTGGTGATTCCAGGCCGCGAACGCCGACTGGTTGAGCACGCCGAGTTGCCAGATCGGTGAATCCGTCATCAGCGCGTCCAGGCGCGGGCGCAGCGGCCCCGTGAGCCAGCGCGCGAGCGGGATCGCGAAACCCTTCTTCGGCCGGTTGATCACCTCATCGGGGACGCTGCCCCGCGCGGCGCGCTTGAGCAGGTATTTTCCGCGCTGTCCGCGCAGCTTGTAGCGCGACGACAGGCCGAACGCCCAGTCGACCACCTGATTGTCGAGAAGCGGCGGCCGGACCTCCAGCCCGTGCGCCATCGACGCGCGGTCGACCTTGGTCAGCACCGAACCCGGCATGTACGTCGTGAAATCGAGCGCGAGGATCTGGTTGAGCCAGTCGCCGCCCGCGTCGGGCAGGTGCGCAGCCAGCGTCGCCGGCGCGAGCCCGTCGAGCTCGCCCGCGCCGTTGCCCGTGCGTCCGAGCGCCGTCGCCAGGTCGGGCAGGTCGAGCGCCGACATCCAGCGCAGGTGGCGCCGCACGCGATCGTCGTCGAAGCGCTGGGTGAACCGGCGCAGCTTCCACTCGAGGCTCTGGTAGCGGTGATCGACCGGCAGGCGATCGATCGCCTGCGACGCCAGCAGCGCGCGCAGCGGCGCAGGGACGTGGCCGTAGATCGCGGCGTAGCGGTGAGCGCGATAGGTCGGATAGCCGGCCCACAGCTCGTCGCCGCCGTCGCCGCCGACGACGACCTTCACGTGACGGGCCGCCAGGCGCGAGAGCAGGAACGTCGGCAGATATGACGGATCGCCGAGCGGCTCGTCGAGCCGGTCGAGCGCCGGGTCGAGCACCTCGAGCAGCGTCTCCTCGCGCAGCGTCTCGACGATGTGCTCGACACCGAGCTGCCCCGCGACCAGGCGCGCGTAGTCGCTCTCGTCGAAGGTCTTGGTGTCGAAGCCGATCGAGAACGCCTTCATGCGCCCGGGCGCGCGCCGCGCCGCCAGCGCCGCCACGCACGATGAGTCGACGCCGCCGCTGAGGAAGATGCCGACCGGCACGTCGGAGACGAGCTGCGCCTCCACCGCCTCGCCCAGCCGCCGCCACAGCTCCTCGGCCAGCGCATCGTCGGCGCCGCGCGCGACCGCCGCGCCCGCCGTGAGCGGCACCTGCCAGAACGCGCGCGGCGCGCCCAGCCGCCCGCGCTCCCACACCACGGTGTGTCCGGGCGGCAGCTTCTTCACGCCGCGCACGATCGTGTGCGGCGGGTGGACGTAGTCGGAGAAAAAATACGACGCCAGCCCCTCGGGCGACAGCGTGCCGTCGGCGCCCCCGTGCGCGAGCACCGCGGCCAGCTCCGACGCGAAGGCGATGCCGCCGCCCGCGAGCTCCGCGTAGTAGAGCGGCTTGATGCCGACGCGATCGCGCGCCAGCGTGAGCCGCCCGGAGCGCGCGTCCCAGATCGCGAACGCGAACATGCCGCTCAGATCGCGCACGCCGTTGCCGCCGTGTTGCTCGAAGTGGTGGACGATCGTCTCGGTGTCGCTGCGCGTCTTGAAGCGGTGTCCCTGGCGCTCCAGCGCCGGGCGCAGCGCCGCGAAGTTGTAGATCTCGCCGTTGAAGGTGATGACGACCGAGCCGTCCTCGTTGTCCATCGGCTGCGCGCCGGTCGCGAGGTCGATGATCGCCAGCCGGCGGTGCCCGAGCGCGACCCGCCACGCGCCGCCGGGATCGTCGAGCGCGCCGCGCCACTCGCCCTGGCCGTCGGGCCCGCGGTGCGCGACCTGCGCCAGCATGCGCGCGAGCGCGTCGGGGTCGGCGTCGGCGTCCCCCGCGCGCGTGACGAAGCCGGCGATGCCGCACATCGGGCGGCGTTCCTAGTCCCGCGCGTCCGGCGGGAACCCCGCGCGCGAGGCGATCGAATAGGCGGTCTTGCCCTGCGATTCGAAGTAGGTGCGCACGATCAGCTCGGCCAGGATGCCGGTGCCGATCGACTGCATGCCCATGAGCGCGCAGGTGATCGCGATCAGGAACAGCGGATTGCGGTGCACCCAGGCGCCGTCCGCGAACTTCTCGTAGAGCACGACGCCCGAGATGACGAAGGCGCCGATGAACATGAGCACGCCCAGGCCGCCGAAGAGATAGATCGGCTTGGTCTGGTAGCGGCGCATGAACCAGATCGTCGTGAGATCCAGCAGCACCTTGAACGTGCGCATCAGGCCGTACTTCGAGTGGCCGGCGCGGCGCGCGCGGTGATTGACCTCGACCTCGCCGACGCGCGCGCCCTGGCCGTCGGCCAGCACCGAGATGAACCGGTGCATCTCGCCGTAGAGGCGCATCTCGTCGGTGACGTGCCGGCGGTAGACCTTGAGCGAACAGCCGAGATCGTGGATGCGCGTGCCGGTGAGCCGGCGGATCATGAAGTTGGCGATCGTCGACGGCAGCTTGCGCAGCACGGCGCCGTCCTTGCGGTTCTTGCGCCAGCCGGTGACCACGTCGAAGCCTTCGCCCTCCTCGAGCTTGGCGATCAGCGCCGGGATGTCGGCCGGATCGTTCTGCAGATCGGCGTCCATGGTGATCACCAGGTCGCCGGTCGCCGCGCGGAAGCCGGCGTCGAACGCCGCCGACTGCCCCGAGTTGCGGCGGAACGCGAGCACGCGCAAGTAAGCCCGCTGCGTCACCGCCTCGCGCAGCACGCGCGCGCTCCCGTCGCGGCTGCCGTCGTCGACGGCGATGACCTCGAACCGCTTGTTCATGCCGGTGAGGACTCGCTCGATCTCGTCGAGAAGCGGGAGCAGATTGTCGCGCTCGTTGTAGACCGGAAGGACGACGCTGATATCCATTGCGCGCGGTGACTTCCCCTTATCACGCTCGGCCGGACCTGTCATGCCGGCGACGGGATTGACGCTCATGGTCCGAGCTCGGGCGCATTGTCGCCCGCGCCGGGCGGCTCGGGCTCGGCACCCGCGTTTTCGGGCGGTTCGGCGCCGGCCGGTTCGACGCCCGCGCGCGGGGTGGCGATCGACGCGTTGGCGTCGCCGCTGGCGGGCGCGCTGTAGTCGACGCCGGGTTTGCGCATGTAGCTGAGGATCGGCTTTTTCACCGCGCCCATGATGCGTCCCTCGCTGACGTCGACGGGCACGGGGTGCGCAAGCTCGTAGTAGTAGCCGCGCGTGTCGAGCTTGTACGCGTACTGCTTGTCGTCGACGCTGAACTTGCGCCGCACGCGCAGCGGCACGTCGCCGATGCGCCGGAAGGTGTGGTGGCGTAGCACGAAGTCGAACAGGCGCACCGCGCGGTTGTTCACCAGGCGGTGGCAGCCGTGCGAGAAGCG
>CAZNCQ010000433.1:0-5000 GCA_964571275.1 uncultured Myxococcales bacterium | reverse complement strand
CCCGCGCAGCTTCCGTAGCGCCGCCACGCTTTGATCCCCGCTCTCCCCTCGACGCCGAAATGTGACGAATCGTAAGAGCGCGCGCCTAGCGCACGTCGACTTCGTCGACGAGCAGTGCGCCGGAGTAGGTGTCGTTCTGTCCGATGATCTGGACGCTGATCGCGGTGCTCGCGGTCGCGGTCGAGTTGCCGGGCAGCGTGACGGTGCTGTTGGTCCACACCGCCGGGACGGGAGCCTGGAACGCGGTGATGAACGCGTAGCTCGGCACGGCGAAGACGATCACGTAGGCGTTGGGCGATTCCTGTGGCGTCATCTTCATCGAGATCGAAATCGTCTTGCCGACCAGGTTCTCGGTGGCGCCGAGCGGCAGGATGAGCTCGCCCTTGGTCGACGACGTCGAGAGCGCGACGTCGACGCGCAAAGCGCCCATGCCGCAGGCGGCATCGCTGGTGTGGCTCAGGTTCGAGAACGCGGTCTGAAAGCCGGTGTTGATGAACGCACCGTAGAGATTGCCGTTCTCGAAGTTGAAGCGCGCGGAGCAGACGCGCGGCACGTCGGCTGGGCCGGCGTCGGCGATGGCGCCGCCCGCGCCGCTGCCGCCCGCGCCCCGACCTCCGGCGCCGGTCGCGCCGCCGCTGCCGCGGCCGCCGGCGCCGCTGCCGCCCGCGCCATTCCCGCCGGTCGCGTGGCCACCGGTGCCACCGGCGCCCGTCACGTCGCTCGGTGCGTCGGCGGCGCCTAGATCGACGACGCCGCCGCCATCGAACATCGCATCGGCGTGCGCGGCGTCGGCGCGCGCGCCGCCGGCTCCTCCTCGATCGATGCGTGCGTCATACGGATACGAGCGATCGCTCGCCGCGTCGGTCACGGTCTCGTGCTCGCCGCGATTGACGCACGCGAGCAGCAGGCAGCCGCCCATCACGGCTACCTTTGCCGGCCCCAACCACCTCGACACCACGCGGAACGACATACGCCCTACTCGACAATCGTAAGGTCGAGGCCCTCTCGTGGGCAAGAAGAGTCGTGATTGGCGGCCCGCACCAATCACCGAAAGAGGAGCGCCGCGGTGCAAATCACGCCGGGCTGGAGACCGAAGGCTCGGCTCGTGTATGGTCCGGCCATGGCGAAGCTCACCGCGGCAGGAATATGGGCGGCGGCGGCGGGACTCTCGATGTCGTGCGGCATTTCGTGCAGCATGGGCACCGATCCCAGCGAGCTCTACGAGCGCGGCGTCAAGGAGAGCCGCGCCGAGCAGTGGGAGCCGGCGGTGAGCGACCTCGAGTCGTTCGTTCACAAGGCTTGCGAAGGAGCGCGCGCCGACAAGCGCTGCCGCAAAGCCGAAGTGACGCTGGGCAACGCCTACGAGCATCGTGGCGCGCCCGCGCGCGCCTGGGTCGCGTTCGACGCGGCGCTGGTCCTGCCGGCGCACGGCGAGGAGGGGACCGCGGCGGAGGCCCGCGCGCGCGTCGAGCAGCAGCTGCGCGATCAGCAGAGCGGCGCCGCGGGGCGAGGGCCCGTCATGGTGCGCTACCGCGACGAGATGACCGACGAGTTCACGGCGCGCTCGGTCCTGGTGTCGATCGACTTCAACCCGGTGCACGCGCGCAACAAGGGCGCGGCCGAGCTGCGCAGCGACGAGTTCACGCAGCTCTGGTCGGGGCAGCTGCCGGCCGGCGAGCACGTGCTGGTGATCGAGGCGGCGCACAGCTGCAAGCCGGGCACCGCCGCGCACTGCGCCGCCTCGCAGGTCCATCGATCGTGGTCGTTCTCGTCGGAAGCGCACACGCCGGTCGGCCTGGACGTGCGCGCCTTCGCGGAGTCGGGCGGCGACGAGCGCCTCCATCCCGCGCTCGAGATGAAGACTCACTAGTCTAGCGTCGCCGTCACCGATCAGGGATCGCGGCGAAACGCGCCCAGCGTCGCGCCGGTCGCGCGGATGTAGTCGTCGGGTGCGATCAGGATCTGGGTGCCACGCACGCCGGCCGAGACCGAGACGCGATCCGACAGCTGGATGGTCTCGTCGACGAAGACCGGGTAGTCCTTCTTGCCGCCGAGCGCGGTCACGCCGCCGCGGATGTAACCCGTCAGCGGCTGCACCTCCTTGAGCGGCACCAGCGCCGCCGAGCGGTCGCCGGTCAGCCGCGCCAGCGCCTTGAGGTCGATCTCGGCGCCGCCGGGGACGACGGCGAAGCAGACGCCGTGGCGATCGCCGCGCACCACCAGCGTCTTCCAGACCGCTTCCAGGGGCACGCCAATCTTGGCGGCGACGGCCTCGGCCGACAGATCGCTGGGATCGACGTCGTACTCACGCAGCTCGTAGGCGATCCCCAGGCGATCGAGCAGGCGCGCGGCGTTGGTCTTCACGCCCGCCATCCTGCCCCAAGGCCGCCGCGTCGCGCACGATTCCGCATCGGGTTCGTGCCGGACGGCAGGCCACCTTGTAGACTCCACTCGATCGTGCAGTCCGCCGAAGTTTCGCCGCTGCCAGAAGCGACTCGTCGCGTTCCGATCGGTGGGCACGCCGACGACGATCGCACCCTTGCGGTCTGGAGCCGGGGCCACGCCTTGGTCATGCTCGCGGCCTGCGCGGGCGCTGCGCGGCTCGGCGCGGCGTGGCCGCTGTCGCTGGTGGCGCTGCTGTCGTCGGGCGAGCTCCTGCGCCGCGGGTGGGGCGCGTTCACGCCAGGCGGGGCGTTCGGGTGGGCCAATCGCGTGACCGCGGTCCGCTTTGCGCTGACACTGCTGCTCGGCGCGCTGGGGCCGGCGACGCCCGGGTGGGTGCTGGCCGGCGTGCTCGGCGGTGCGGCGACGCTCGACGTCGCCGACGGTTTCATCGCGCGCCGCTACGGACTGTCGTCGGCGTTCGGTGCGGCGTTCGACATCGAGACCGACGCGCTGCTGACATTGATCGCGGAAGCCCAGCTCTGGCAGCGCGGGCGCGCCGGTGCCTGGATCCTGATCCCAGGGCTCCTGCGCTATGCGTACGTGCTGGCGCTGGCGATCCGACCGCCGGCCGCCGGGCACGTGCCCAGCTCCCGCTTCGGGCGACGAGCGTTCGTGGCGCTCCTCGTCGGGCTCGTCGCGGCGATGCTGTCCGACGGCGCCGCTGCGACCGCCTTTGCAGCGGCCGGCACGTTGGCGGTGACGATCTCGTTCGTGCTTTCGTTCCGCTGGTCGTACGCCGCGCGCTAGGAGTTCGCGCCCGCGGGCGAAATCGGTTATCTGACCGTTCACTCGGGCGCGCGGCCGAAGACGTCCAGCTGGTGGGTCATGTAGATCAGCTCGCCGCGTTCGATCTCGGCGCGGCGCGCATCGAGCCAGGCGGCGAACGCCGGCGCATCGATCAGCGTCGATCCGCCGAGCGCCGCTTCGATCGTGTGCAGGATGTGGTGCAGGAAGTAGCCTTCGTCATCGGGATAGCGCCCAGGCTCCGACGACGAAGGCAGCACGACCCAATCCGAGCTGCCGGCGCCGAGGAGCCGCGCGCCGCTGCGCGGGAGCTCCTGCAGCAACAGACGCCCGGTGCGGCTGCCGCCTGTCGGGCGCCCGCGGTGCAGCCGCTGGTCCATGTCGCGGTGGTAGAGGGCGCTGACCTCGCGATCGAGCGGCCGCTCCGGCAGAAAGATCGTCTCGCCGTCGAAGTTGATCGAGAACCAGAACGGCCGCGCGGGCGCCACGCGCCGCCAGAGCAGCGGCAGCAACGCCGCCACGTCGACGAGATCCAGGAACGCGTTTGCGATCACCAGATCGTACGGCTCACCGTCGCCGGCCGGCGCCGCCAGCCAATCGAACACGTCGCCCTCGACACCGCGCACTTCGAGATCGCGGGTCGCGTCGCCCACGGCGAGCGCATCGCCAGCGTCGCGCGCGGCGGCGCCGCCCCAGGCGCGCAGGTGCGCGGTCGCGGCGTCCAGGCTGGTGCGATCGCTGTCGATCAGCGTGTACCGCGCGCGCGTGAGCCAGCCGAGATCGGAGAGGCGCGACACCATCGTGCCGACGCCGGCGCCGAGCTCGAGCACGCGCGGCGGCATCGACGGCGACGGCGGCAAGGACGCGATTGCGTCGCGCAGCTGCGCGAGGACGACGCGGTTGAGCGCGCGATCGTCGACGCTGCGCTTGGCGTGCAGGTAGCGGACCGAGCTGTATGCGACGGGCGCCGCCATCCCCGGCCCGCGCCTCAGGCCGGTCCGGCGCCCATGTCGACGAACGCGCGGCTGCGCTCCGCGATCTCTCTCGCGAAACGCTCGGCGACGGCGCGCGGGTTGAGCAGGCTCGCGAACTCGATGCGCTCTTCGTCGGACTGATCGCCCTTCCAGATTCCCAGCACCAGCTGTGCGCGGTCGTGCCCCTGGCCGAACACGCCGTCGGCGTCCAGCTGCCGCAGCGCCTGGATCGCGACGTCGAAGATCATCGCGTTGGCGTCGTCGGCCTCGGGCGTGTCGTCACAGGGGTCGGGCCCGGCGCGGCGCAGGCGTGCGGTCTCTGCCAGCAATGCTTCGCCCTCGCCGTGCAGCGGTGAATCGCTCGGGTTCCAGCGCAGCGCCATCCGCTGTGCGTCGGGATCGCCTCCGCTCTCGGTGACGTAACGCTGGGTGACCTCCGACAGCCCCTCTTCGGTGCTCGCAGTCACCGACAGCTGCTCCGTCAGATCGGTCGTGTAGAGGCCGAACGAGTAGAACCGCTCGCCAGGATGCCGCCCGCGCAGCGTCGCCCAGGCGGCGCGAAGCTCGGCGGACATCGTGGTCTCGAGGGCCTCGCGATCGAGTGTGGGCATCAGGCTCCGAGTCTAGTGACGGCCAAACGAAAGTCATGAGCAATTTGACGACGACTGTCCGCCGCGCTCAGGTGGTTTCCCTTTCGATCAACGTGCACAAACGCCCGCTATTCCAGGCGCCCGGTGAGAATCTTCCCGCTGGAGCCGGCCGTAAGCCGGGTTCTGTTCCGACGTTGCCGCCGGTGATGGTCATTCCTCTGGGCCGGCCGTTGCCGGACGGCTCGTG
>CAZNCQ010000432.1:0-5064 GCA_964571275.1 uncultured Myxococcales bacterium | reverse complement strand
GCGCCGCTGCGCCACGGGCCTCGATGACCCCGATGCCGTACTTCTCGAGCTTGTAATAGAGCGCGCTGGTCTTGATGCCGAGCAACCGCGCGGTCTCGGTCTTCACGCCGGCGCTCTTGTCGTAGGCCTTCTGGATCAGCTGGCGCTCGAGATCCTCGAGGATCTCCGTCAGGCTCATCTCGCCCGACGGCACCGCCAGCGTGTTCTCCGCCGAACCCTCGCGCAACATCGCCGGCAGCGACGCGACGTCGATGCGGTCGCCCTCGCTGAAGACCAGCGCCTGCTCGACGACGTTCTCGAGCTCGCGCACGTTGCCTGGCCATTGATACGCCGACAGCCGCGCGAGCGCGGCGTCGGCGATGCCTCGCACGCCGGGGTTGGTGCGCTTGCCGAGCTTCTCGATGAAGTGCGCGACCAGGCGTGGGATGTCCTCCTTGCGCTCGCGCAGCGGCGGCACCGTGCACGGCACGACGTGCAGGCGGTAGAACAGGTCCTCGCGGAAGCGGCCTGCGGCGACCTCGCCCTTCAGATCCTTGTTGGTCGCCGACACCACGCGCACGTCGACGCGGATGGTCTCCTCGCCGCCGACGCGCTCGAACTCCTGCTCCTGCAGCACGCGCAGCAATTTCAACTGCAGCGACGGCGTGACGTCGCCGATCTCGTCGAGGAACAGCGTCCCCTTGTCGGCGAGCTCGAACCGGCCGAGCTTGCGCTTGATCGCGCCGGTGAACGCACCCTTCTCGTGGCCGAACAGCTCCGACTCGAGCAGCGTATCGGTCAGCGCGCCGCAGTTGACCTTGATGAACGGGCCGCTCGCGCGGCGCGAACGCGCGTGAATCGCGCGCGCCACCAGCTCCTTTCCGGTGCCCGACTCGCCGTAGACGTAAACCGACGCGTCGGTGGGCGCGACCTTTTCGATGGTCTGGAACACCGCGCGCATCGCCGGCGTCTGGCCGACGATCTCGGCGAAGCGATAGGGCGCAGCCGCGTCGTCGCGTAGCGCCGCCGACTCGGCCTCGGCGCGCTCGCGCGCGCGACGCTCGCCACGCAGCTCCAGCGCGCGCTGGACCTTCAAGCGCACCACCTCGGGGGCGAACGGCTTCTGCAGGAAATCGAACGCGCCGACGCGCATCGCCTCGACCGCGGTCTCGACGGTGCCGAACGCGGTCACGATCATCGTGGGGCAGCCGGGATCGATCTCGTGGACGGTCTTCACGACCTCCAGGCCGCTGGTTCCGTCCATCTTCAAGTCGGTGATCACGAAGTCGGCGCCGTGCTTGCGGAACAGCGCCAGCCCCTCCGCGCCCGAGCCTGCCAGCGTCGCCTGGTGTCCCATGCGCCGCACGGTGGCGCCGAGCCCCTCGCGCATCGTCTCGTTGTCGTCGATGATCAGCACCTGCGCCATGGCCGCAGGCCCAGGATAGCGCGAATCAGATCGCGCCGGCCAGGCTCAGGCCAACGACGCCGCCGCCCGCGGCCTCGATCGGCAGCACCCCCTGCACCAGGATGGGCGCCCGCACCATCGCCCAGGCGCGCAAACGCAACCGAGCGGCCAGCGCGCCGTCGGCGCTCACGGTCGCGCCGAGCTCGTTGAGGTTCCAGATCGCTGTCGGTGTCTCGAAGCGCGTGCCGTCGCCCGACAGGCGCGCCAGCACCTGGAACCGCTCGCTGAGGTGCCCGAGGTACTGCACGTACGCGCTCTCGCCCTGCAGCCAGCCCTGCTCGACGGTGGCGCCGAACCACAGGCCGCCGCTCTCGCCGAACATGCGCGGGAAGCGCAGCTCGGCGCCGCCGTGCACCTGGTAGCGGCCGGTATCGTCCTCGCGGTGCACGCCGACGCTGCCCGCCAGCGCCAGCCGCGACGAGAAGTCCCGGTGCGCGTCGGCGATCGCGTGCATCGCGCCCGCGGTCATCGGAATCTCGGCGCGCAGCGGCGCCTCCTCCAGCAGCGACACGCCGACGTACCGCGCGTGGAGCCCGGCCCCGGAATCGATCGACGGCCGCACCGTGAGATCGACGTGCGCGTTCTCGACCACCGCGTGCCCACCCTGTTCGACCGCCCAGCGCACGCGCCCGCCGCCGCCCGCCGTGACCGGACCGACCCAGGCCTGCGCCAGCCCCTCGGCCTCGGCGACGGCGCCGGTGCTGGCACCGCGCCAGACGCCGATGCGCATCTCCTGCCGCGCCAGGCGAATGCGCGACGTCTTGGTCCCGGTCTGCGTGAGCGCGCCGTAAAGCCCGGCCGTCCAGATGTCGAACGTCGGGACCAGCCCCTCCGCGGTGGGGATCAAGCCGCCGTAGAGGCCACCCTCCGCGGAGCGGGCTTCGTTCTCGCGTCCGAGCTGCATGCCGTCCAGCAGCGTCAGCCCCGGCGCGTGACGCGGCCACAAGCGGCCGACCGCGAACGTCGTGCCGCCCTCCTGCTGGCGGCGATAAGCCTCGGCCTCCCACAGGTAGAACTGCGTCGGCGTCCCGGCACGAAAGCGCTCGACCGACGGCGTGTTCCACCGAATCGCCGAGAACGCGCCGTCGAAGCGGAGGCCGGTGTTGCCGATCTCGACGCCGCGGATGACGCCGTCGATGCGCTCTTGCGCGTACGTTCCGTTGCCGCCGTCGGGCTGCGTGAACCAGGTGGCGAAGCCCGGCGTCGCCTCGACGGTGCCGTGTGCGCGGAAGGCGCGCTTGCCGTTGAAGTCGACCTTTTCGATGGTCGTATCGGCGATCTGCCCTGCGCGCGCCTCCAGCGTCTTGTCGTCGATGATCGGCGCCATCGCCGGCACGGGTGGGCGCGCCTTGCGGCCGCCGTTGCGCGGCGTGCGGAACGCGTCACCCGGACGCAGGCGCGCGCCGACGCAGGTCGCCTCGTGGTCGCCGACCGACTCGATCTTGCACGAGCCGATGCCGCGCACGCCGCGCGCGATGGGCAGCCACTGGCCGACCGCCAGCCCCTCGGCGGCGCCGCGATCGAGATAGGCGCGATGCTCGGTGGCGAACTGCACGCGGCCGAACGGCGAACCGGCGGGCACGCGCGGCGACATCGCCGGCACCTGCGGCGCCGGCGTGGCCTCCGGAAGGGCGAGCCGTGGCGCGCGCGGCACGACCAGCACCGCGCGCGATCGTTTGCCGCCGACCCCACGCTGCCGCCGCTTGTGCGCACGCGCGTCCGCGGCGCCCGACCAGCCGAGCACGGCACCGAACGCGACCAGCGCGACGGCGAACGCTATAGACCGCCGAGCTTGTGGCATTCGTAGCACTTCGCGTTGGCGCACTCGTAGCCCATGACCGTCTTGTGTTGCAGGTCGGTGCGCGCGCAGGCGTGGGTGTGGCAGCCGGCGCAGTCATAGGTGCCAGTGCCGCACGCGCCCGTGAACGTGACCATGGACAGCGAGGTGTGGCAGTTCAGGCAGCGCACGCCGTGGTGCGAGCCCGAGGAGATGCGGAAGCAGGTGTCGTGCTGGCGCATGCTGGCCGGGAAGAAGCGGAAGGTGTTGTGGCAGGTCTGGCAATCGCGGCTGAAGTTGTTGGCGGTGTGGTCGATCGAGATCGTGCTCGTACGCAGGAAGTCGTTCTCGTGGCAGGCGTCGCAACGCGTGGCCGCCTGCGCGAACACGCGGTCGCGCATGTTGCCGTGGCACTCGGTGCACGGGATCAGCGCGTGCCGGCCGACGAGCGGGAAGTTGGTGCTGCGGTGAGCGTCGGCGTTGAACAGCGGGCGCCAGCTCTTCTCGTCGTGGCAGCCCTCGCAGTGCAGGCCGAACTCGCTGGCGTGGCGATCGCGGTGGCAGCCGCTGCAGGTGTCGGCGACCGGCTTGTCGAACCCCTTGCCGTGGCAGCCACTGCACGCCACGTCGACGTGCGCGCCGTGCAGGGGGAACCCCGTGGGATCGTGGTTGAATCGCACTTTTTCCCAGCCCTCGACCATGTGGCAGGCGCCGCAACGGGTGACGCCCTGGGCCTCGGTGGCGATCCGCTTGCCGGGCGCTGACAGGCTGGGGCGCTTGCGCACGATCGGCGTGTCGCGCACGTCGTCGTCGTCGCTGGCGGCCGCGCGGTGGCCAAGCGCGAGCGTCGCGAGCAACACCGCGGCACCAAACCCGATCAAGATCGCGCGCGTCATGGCTCGAAGCCCCGGAACTCGCCGTGGTGAAAGTCGACGTGACATTCTTCGCAGAAGTGCGGCATCGGCCGGTAGCGAACGGTCTCGACCTCGGCCGCGAGCCGGACCGTCGGGTGGCACTTGCCGCACGCGACGCTCGCGTGGCGCCCTTCGAGCGGATACGACGTGAACGTGGGGTTGTTGTGTTCGAAGATCGTGTCCTTGAACCGCGTGGTCTTGTGGCAAGCGTCGCACCCGCGCGTGCGCGCGGGCGGTGCGACCGGATCCGATGAATCCGAGTCCGCAGACGGAACCCGCGCGGTCCGGGCTACCGCAGCGACCAGGAACTGCCCCTGATGATAGTCGCTATGGCAGCTGCCGCAGCCGATCTCGAGCGGTTTGTAACGCACGAACAACGGACCGCTCCCGACGCGTTGCAGGCGATGACAGCCGCCGCACACCGTCGTGGCGTGCTTGCCGGTCAGCGGAAAGCGGCTGTCCTTGTCGTGGTTGAACGTCAGGTCGGCGAACGACGTCGTCTGGTGGCAGAAGGCACAGACGTCACGCTCGCGCGCCCCTTCGGAACGCCCGCCGGCGTTCTCGACGATGCGCAGGCTCTCCCCGTTCTTGCGGCCGAGCGTCGCCTCCGTGAACTGCCCGCGGTGCACGTCTTCATGGCATCCGTTGCAGGCGAGCGGCGTCTTCTTCGGGTGCAGCGATGCAAAGCTGAAACGCTCCGGCCGCTTTTGCGCGTGCAACCGCACGCGCACCGCCGCCGGGATGCGCGCTGCCAGACCGGGGTCGATGGGATGGCAGCTGCGACAAGCCACCGAAGCGTGGGCGCCGTCGAGCGGGAACTTCGTCTGCTGGTGCTGCTCCAGCTCGAACCGCGCGGGCATGAATGAATTGACGGTGTGGCAGCCCTCGCAGGCCACGACCTTCGCGGGCGGCTTCGCGCGCAGCTGGCC
>CAZNCQ010000431.1:0-5071 GCA_964571275.1 uncultured Myxococcales bacterium | reverse complement strand
GCGTTCGCGGACATGTCGTACATGATGCGCGCCATGGTGTCGCCGTCGCGCTGCGCCCAGGCGGCGAAGAAGCGCGCGAACCCGCGCCGGTGCGGATCGTCGAGCTCGCCGACCAGCCCGAGGTCGAGCATCGCGATCTGACCCTGCGGCGTGATCAGGATGTTGCCGGGGTGCAGATCGGCGTGCACGAAGCCGTCCTCGAAGATCATCTTGAGCAGCGCCTGCAGGCCGAGGCGCGCCACGCGCTTCGGATCGGAGCGCGTGCGCGTCGCGAGGATCTTCGTCCCCTCGACGAAGCTCATGGTCAGGACGCGCTCGGTCGAGAGCTCCTCGACGATCTCGGGGAACACGACGTCGGGGTGGCCGCGGAAGTTCTCTCGGAAGCGGCGGTTGTTGCGCGCCTCGATGCGAAAGTCGAGCTGAGAGAACACGGCGCGTCCGAATTCCTCGACGGTGGCGACGGGCGACAGCGTCGCGATCGACGGGATGGCGTTCAGGATGCGCGCGCCGATGCGCATCACCGCCAGGTCGAACGTGCACAGCTCGATCACGTTGGGCCGTCGCACCTTGACCGCCACGATGCGACCACTCGGCAGGCGCGCCTTGTGAACCTGCGACACCGACGCCGACGCCAAAGGCACCGGCGCGAACTCGGCGTAAAGCTCGCTCAGCGGACGCGCGAAGTCGGTCTCGAGGGTGCGCACGACGGCTTCGAAAGGGAACGGGCCGACGTCGTCTTGCAAGTGCTCGAGCGCGCGCGATATGTGCTCGGGGATCAGGTCGGGGCGGGTGCTCATGATCTGACCGACCTTGATGAAAGTCGCGCCGAGATCGCGGAAAAGATCGAGGGTCACCTCGCCGAAAAACGCCTTTCGCCGCGCCTTGCCAGCGAAGGTCACGAGCAGCACCATCCAGCCGATCCACCAGCGCATCCAGTGCTTGGCCACGCACATCGAAATTGCCAGCGCCCGCAAAATCAGGCGGCTCCGTGGCAAAGACTTCGCGGCCATGACTGGAATTTTATACTATTGAGGGCATGACCGCCCCCTCGGCGACCGTCGATCTTCGTACCGGCGCCCGGCCAAGCGCTGGCAATAGCCCCAATCTTGCGGGGCTCAGGAAGGACGAACCCACGACTGCGGTCGCCATCTGGAAGGGGCGGGTGCGCGAGACGCCGCAGCGCACGGCCTTTCGGTTCAAGCGCGACGGGGCCTGGGCCGCCATGACGTGGGCGGAAGCCGACGTCGTGGCGCGCGAGATGGCCGCTGGCCTTGTCTCCCTGGGGGTGGTGCCCGGCGATCGCATCGCGTTGCTGTCGCAGACGCGTCTCGAGTGGACGCTCGCCGATGTCGCGATCCTTCTGGCGGGAGCCGCGACCGTGCCGATCTATCCGCAGAGCACGGCTGAGCAGTGCGAATTCATCATCCGCGACTCCGGCGCCAAGCTGGTGATCCTCGAGGACGCCGCGCAGGTCGCCAAGCTGCTGCCGGTGCGCCACCGCCTGTTCACGGTCGCGCGCCTGGTGCATATCTCTGGCGACGGCGCGCTGCCCGAAGTCGCCCGCGGCGCCGGCGATTTCGTGCTGTCGCTCGACGACCTGCGCGCGGCCGGGCGGACCTGGCTCGCCAAGCACCCGGATGACCTCGACAGCCATTCGGCGTCGATCACGCCCGAGTCGATGTTCACGATCATCTACACTTCGGGCACGACCGGTACGCCCAAGGGCGTCGTGCTCACCCACGAGAACATCGCCGCGGGCGTGTGCAGCGCCGTGCGTGCGATCAACATCCTCGACGGCGATCAGCAGTACCTGTTCGTGCCGCTGGCGCACGTGCTCGGGCGCGAGATCGCGTGGGCGCCGATCCAGGTCGGCTGCACGACCTGGTTCTCCGAGGGGGTCGCCAAGATCAAAGACAACCTGGTCGAGGTGCGGCCGTCGTTCATGGCCAGCGTGCCTCGCATCTACGAGAAGTTCTACGCCGGGCTGCAGGCGGCGTTCGCGGAGGGCTCACCCGGCAAGCGGAAGCTCATCAAGTGGGCGCTGGGCGTCGGGAAGGCCGTGTCGGTCCGCAAGCGCTCGGGGAGGTCGCTGGGGCCGTGGTTGGGGCTCGAGCACGCCATCGCCGAGAAGCTCGTCTTCAGCAAGGTGCGCGAGCGATTGGGGCTCGACCGTTGCCGCTTCCTGATCTCGGGCGGCGCGCCGCTGTCACCGGAGATCGCCGAGTTCTTCCACGCGATAGGCCTGCTGATCCTCGAGGGCTACGGACTGACCGAGACCGTCGCCGCGGCGTTCTTCAACCGCCTCGACAACTACCGCTTCGGCACGGTGGGCCCGGCGATCGACGTGGTAGAGGTCAAGATCGCCGACGACGGCGAGATCCTGATGCGCGGGCCGTCGGTGTTTCACCAGTACTACAACAACCCGCAGGCGACCGCCGAGGCGGTCGAGCCCGACGGCTGGTTTCACTCCGGTGATATCGGGGTGCTCGAGGACGGGTTCCTGCGCATCACCGACCGCAAGAAGGATCTCATCGTGACCGCAGGCGGAAAAAAGGTCGCGCCGCAACCGATCGAGAACGCCATCAAGGTGCAGTCGCCGATGGTGAGCCAGGCCCTGGTGTACGGTGACAAGCGCCCGTACTGCGTGGCGCTGGTGACGCTGTCCGAAGACGCGCTGAAGCGGTTCGGTGGGACTCCCGGCGATTCACCGGAGTTGCAAGCGCTGCTCAAGAAGGACTTCGACCAGATCAACTCCAAGCTGGCTTCGTGGGAGACGGTGAAGAAGTTCGCCGTGCTCGCCAACGACTTCACTGAAGCGAGCGGCGAGCTGACGCCGAGCCTCAAGGTCAAGCGCAAGGTCGTGATCGAGCGGTATCAGTCGGTGATCGACGGGCTCTATGCGTCGGGGCGCGAGGACTAGCCGCCACTCTTCGCGTAAGTCCACGTCCACGTCCACGTCCACGCCTCTTTGCTTTAGATCTTCGCGACGGTCGCGCCCGCCGTGACGCCTCCCTCGTTGAACGCGTCGATCGTGAAGAAGTAAGACCTGTCTATGTCGAGGTCGTGCAGCGCAAGCTCCCGTCGCCCCCGCACCTCGTCGCTGCGGTAGAGCTTGTTCGGCGCGCTGCCATAACGGATGAGGTAGCCTTGGGCGCCAGGCACCAGGTCCCAGCGGACCACGGCGTTGCGCGCGTCGCTGGGGTCGCGGTGGACTTCGAAGCGCGGCGCGGCCGCGGGTGCACGGCCGCCGCAGATTCCGAACAAGCGCAGGTCGCGCACGGCGAAGGTGCCACCGCCCGCCGTGTGAACGTTGACGACGCGCACCCACCGCGCCTGCGCCGGCGCGGCGAGCTCGACGTAGTCGTGGGGCAGGTCGCGCGTGGCGCCGCTGCGGTCGACCAGCGGTTGCCAGCGCGTGCCATCGGGTGACGCGTCCAGGCGGTACCGGCGCCAGGCGCCCGGATCGCGGCCTCGCTGGGTCGCCTCGTGCTCGCCGAAGTTGGCTTGCACGGCGTCGATGCGGCAGCTCTTGCCGAGATCGACCGCGAGCCACTCTCCGCTGCCGCCGGTGCGCGCGCTCCAGTAGGTCCTCACGTCCTCGTCGACGGCGCGCTCGGGACCGAACCCTTCCAGGCTCGACGACGCGCTCGCCTTCTTGTCGTACGACAGCAACATCGCACCGGTGCGGTTGCTGCCGCCGCGGTCGGTGCGCAGCGCCGGCGCGATCTGCGGGGAGTCGCCGAACGCGGTGTCGGCGTGCATGGTGCCGTCGCTGTCGAACGTCACCGGGAACAGGCCCAGCCGCCGCTCGAACATGTGCTTCACCGAGATCGTCATCGTGGCGACGTGCCAGTAACGCCCTTGCTTGTCCGCAAAGGTGGCGCTGTGCCCGGCGCCGCCGATGAAGCCGGTCGGCCTGGCCGAGAACGGATTCGCCGGCGCGTAGCTGAACGGCCCGCGCGGCGAGGCCGACGTGTAGACGCCGTCGGCGTAGGTCTTGAATTCAGTGCCGGGCGCCGCGTACTGCAGGTAGTAGGTGCCGCCGTGCTTGGTCATCCAGGCGCCTTCGATCCACGGCCCCTCGGAGAACTCGCCGTTCGAGACCGCGCCCAGGTTGTCCTCGCCACGGCGTTCCCAGCCGTGGTGGGCAAAGTCGGCGCGGAAGCAGACGAATGGCGCGCCCTTGCGACGAAAGCCAGCGCTGGGGTCCAGCTCCTGGCCCGAGATGGCGCCGTTGTACGACAGGCCGTAGTAGAGATAGACCCGCCCGTCGTCGTCGGCGAAGAGATCGGGATCGCCGACCTTGAACGGATCGCCCACGCGCTCCCACTGGCCGCCTTTCGGATCGCGCGATCGATAGAGGCCGGCGTCGCACGCGCTGTAATAAAGCGCGCCGCCATAGACCATGACCGCGGGCGCGTAGGCCTCGATGGGCAGTCCCTGCGGCACGATGAGCGTCCAGTCGACCAGATCGCTCGAGCGCCAGTAGCCACCCGACTTCGAGGCGAAGAGATAGTAGTCGTCGCCGAAGAGCACGATCACCGGATCGGCGGCCTCGCGCCGGCCGGGAGCGTCGAGCGCGAAGCGATAGTCGAGGTTCAGGGGGTTCGCGAAGGTGCGCGGCGGTGGGGCGCTCGCCGGCGTCGAGCTGGCGTTGCCCGCGGGCGGAGCGCCGCGAACGCTCGCCGCGGCGAGCACGAGACCGACGACGATCGCAGCGCGTCCGAGCGACATCGGCCTCTCTTACCGCGGATCGCCGCGCGGAAGAAACCGACGCGGCGAGGGGCACCGATCGCGTCGGCTACTGAGGCACGCCCGCTGGCGTGACCGTGAACGAACCGCAGCTGGCGGCGGGCGCGCCGCTGTGGCTGTCGACGATCAGGTAGTGCACGCCAGGGCCCAACGTCGCGACGGTGCGGCTCTGCACCGGTCCGGGCGGACACGTCGATCCGATGGGCGGCGCGCAGAAGTTGTCGTTGCACGACTTCTGATTCGCGACCGACGACGTCGTGCAGACGTCGCGCACATAGAGCACGGTGTCGATGCAGGTGTTGGTGCAGGTGCTGAAGGT
>CAZNCQ010000430.1:0-5138 GCA_964571275.1 uncultured Myxococcales bacterium | reverse complement strand
AGAACTCGATCCTCGACAACTCTCACATCCGCGTGACCTACGCCGCGAACGACGAAATCACGGCCCGGCGGATCAGCGATCTGGTCGGACAGGCCACGCTGACCAAGCGCCAGCGCAGCTTTTCGGCCGCCAAGCTGCTCGGCGGCCGTTCGGTGAGCGAATCCGAGCAGGAGTTCGCGAGGCCCTTGCTCACGGCCGACGAGGTCCTCCGTCTTCCGTACGACGAGGCGATCCTCCTCGTTTCCGGGATGGCCCCCTATCGATGCAAGAAGCTCATGTACTACCTGGACCCGCGCTTCAGCGCTCGGGCAGGGTTGCTACCCCCGGACAGCCCGCGCGAGCAGAGGGCGCAGCTCCCTCGTCGATCGGGAGCCGTGTCCCAATGGGCGGCACTCCGCCCGATCGAGGAGCCCGCTCCTCCACAGCCGCCGCCGAGTCCGCCCGATGTCGGCCAGCCGGTTCCCGGGTCGCCGACGAAACCGGCGGTAGGAAGCGGTGAGCCGTCCGTCGAGGTGGGTCTCACGGATGGGGCGTTCGCGTCGGTCTTCGAGCAGGTCGACGACGTCGAGGAAATGAACGGAGTGACGGAGCCGACGCCGTGAAGACGCATAGGATTCAACGGCATCCGTGGATCGATCTGGATCTCTCCCGGCAGCTCAAGGTGTACTGCGCCGCGCGACGGGCGACCGAGACATCGGTCTTCAACGCCGCGCTCCGCGACTACTTCGCCGATACTAAGGACTCGACGCTGATCATGCGTCGGCTCGACCGCAACGATCGAGCCGTTGCCGTCGTTCGCCAGACCATCGATTTGCTGTCCGAGACGGTCATTGCGTTCGTCCAGGCCTACTTCACGAACACGCCCGAGATGCCAGAAGCGCAGCGGAAGCTCGGTGCGATCACGGCGCGGCGGCGGCTCGACGAGCTACTCGACGCAGCCGCGCGACGGTACGCGGGCGGGGCACGGATTCTCGACGTGCTCCCGAAGGATCAGGTGGGCGACGTCGAGGAGCTCGCGACGGCGGCTCGTGTCGCGGCCGGAGAGGGGAACGTGCACTCATGAGTCTGGACGACGGCGAGTATCAGCTCCGGGAAAGCGCGTTCCTCCACGGCGCGATCCTCCCAATCCTGCCATTTCTCGAAAATCCTGCGGTTACCGAGATCATGCTGAACGCCGACGGCTGCGTCTGGATCGACGAAGCGGGGAGGTTGGGCAAGACGGCCGTCACTATAGACGCGCCCAGGGCGCTCGCGATTCTGCGCGCAGTCGCGGGACAGGCGGACCTCCAGCTCACGGCGCAAAGCCCCTCGCTCGACGCGGAGCTCCGACCGTGGGGCGCACGGGTGAAGGCGGCGATCCCACCGATCACGAAAGCGCCGGTCTTCACAATCCGAAAGCCTCCGGCGCGTGTGTTCACTCTGGATGAGTACGTCGATGCGGGGATCCTTACCGCTGCACACGCGGAGATCCTCCGCGCGGCGGTCGCGGCCAAGCAGAACATCCTCGTGAGTGGCGCGACCGCGTCGGGCAAGACGACATTCGTCAACGCGTTGCTCGCAGAGATCGCGCGGACCGATGACCGCGTCTTCATCGTTGAGGACATTCCGGAGCTCCAGTGTGCAAGCCCGAATCGCGTTCAGTACCACGTGCAACCGCCGTTCACGACGCGACTGGCGATCATGGACGCCCTTCGAAGCCGGCCCGATCGGATCGTCGTCGGCGAAGTGCGGGAGGGGGGCGCGGCCCTCGAACTGATCAAGGCGTGGAACACGGGACATCCGGGGGGTACCGGCACTCTGCACGCCAACGACAACCGCCAGGCGCTCAATCGGCTCTGCCAGCTCATCGAGGAGGTGGCGCAGCGGGCGCCGCGGGAGATCATCGCGGAGACCGTCAATGTCTGCGTCCACATCCGCCGCGATCCCCGCTCCCGCGCCCGCCGCCGCCTGGCAGGTCTGGACTATGTGCGCGGTCTCGCTGCAAACGGATCTTGGGATCTCGTTCCCCTTGAGAGCGCGGGTGAACTGCCGTCCTAGCGGTATGGCGCTCGGGAGCGTCGAATCATGACCATCTTCCGTTCGGCGCCGTCCTGTCGGCATAGGCGGCCGGGCTCGGCGGCTTCGTATCCTCGCTTTGCGAGATAGGTGAAGAAGGCTTCCTCCTGAAGCCCACTGAACTTCGGTCCCAGGACAATCTCCTTGATTGAAAGCTGGGTTTCGGCTCGGGCTATCGACGCTGGTCGGATCTGGCAGTACGGGATGAGTCCCCGGGGAGCGAGACGGACATCGGTTATGTCGAGCGGCGAGAAAGGTCCCCTGTACGGGACGACGGCGCGCCACTCGTGTTCTTCGGCAAACGCCGGGTTCTTGATCCAGGCTCCGAGGCCGGCCACGAGGCTTCTGACGGCCCGTCTAGCCGCGTCCCAACGCATCCGTTCCGCCTCGATGCCGTCATTCCCCTGGTTCGCGTGTGTGACACGTTCCGCGATATCTCGAAGGGAACTCTCCAGTAGCTGCGCTTGTTCCTGCTCCTGATATCGGATTCGGGACAAAGTAACGGCGGTGCTACCACCGCCAATCACTTCGAAACCCTCTCGCACCGAGAAGCCCAGCGCGACGCCGGCGCCGTCGTCAGCGTACCCCCTCCATTGGCTCAGCAGGTCGGCTTCGGTGCTGAAGCTCGCCGCGAACGCTCCGCCGAACAGCTGGAGGAAGTGGCTTGGCCCACCCGCCAGCTCACTGATCGCTTCTCGGGGAACCCCGGGCGGTGCGGTCGCCGCGATCTTCTTGAGCGCGGCGCTTGCCGTTCCCCACGCAAACTGAAGTTCCGTTCGATCGTTTAGGAACCTGATGTCGCTCGCGTGGAGGGCTGCCCCGTCGAGGATCGCCGCCGCCGCTGGCAGGGAGGTATAGTGGTAAAGGACGTCCGGCGCCGGCTCGTTCCCCAAGCTGTCGGCCGCCTTGGTAAGCGCTTCTTGAAGTTGGGCTTCAAAGCTCATCGACGCCGATGATACCGGAGGCTGGCCAACCCTTCCGGGCGACCTTCACGTCAGGTGGAGGGGGGCGGTCGCAGCCACTACTGCCGCAACTTTCGCCCCGATGGCCCGATGAGCCTCGCATGCGAGACCTCCATGCCGCGCTGGCGGGAATCAGGTGCTGGGAAGCCTCCTGGCGGCTCGGTGCCCTCGACGTCACAACCGCCGACGAGTCCATCCGGCGTATGATCGGCGAGGCTGCGGGGCACCTTGGTGCGCGCGGTCTAGTGCGGGATCCACGAGAAATCTGGCGGCCGGTGTTGGGCTCGCCTGACAATCTTCCCGGAAGGATTCGAACGTGATCCCCGTCTTCGCGAGACGGGAGGGCATTGTGTGTACGTCATACGATTGATAGAAAATATGTGCGGTTGATCCGAGCCGGCGTGACGAAGATGGTGCGGCTCCTCCTCATTCTTTTCTTGCTATTGGCCGCGCTACCCGCGACGGCCGGTGAAGGACTATCGGTCGTCGTGATCGAAGGGGTCTCGCTACCGGCGCATCTCGATGCATTTCACGGCCGTGCGCGCGACGCGATCGTGAGCGTCGTGCAACGTGCCGGGTGGCGCGCTGTCGATAGCGGCGCGCCGGCTTGCCGGGACGCGGCCTGCGCGGCCGAGGTCGCGCGTGGATCAGACGCGGCCTTCGTGCTGATCGCGGACGGCAAATACCGAGCCGGCGGCTATGATCTCCGTATTCAGCTCTGGAACGGTCAGGAAATGGTCTCCGATGAAGCGAGCTGCGAAGACTGCACCGGGCCCGAATTCGTGACGCGGCTTGAGGGGATGGTCGGCCCGCTCGTGGAGAATCAGAAGAATAGGCTGGTGGCCGTCGCCGCGCCGGCGCCGACTTCGGGAACGCTGGTCGTCCCCGCGGCGCGGCTGCCGCCCGACCGGCGCCGAGGGAGCGCGCTCTTAGCGCCGCTAGGGTGGGCTGCGCTCGTAGGTGGCGCGGCGGTCGCCGCTGCGGGTGGCTATCTCCTCTGGGCAGACGGCCGCTTCGAGAACTGCGTCGAGACTTCGGCGGACACGCGGGCCTGCTCGCGGGAGCGCGTGACACACGGAGGGCTGCCGCTGGTGATCGGTGGTGTCGGCCTAGCCGCGCTTGGCGCCGGACTACTTGTCTATCACCACGTCTCTGCGCCGGCAGAGATCAGCCTCCGCATAGGGCCGGAGACCATCGCGCTCTCCGGAAGCTTTTGATGGATGCGCGGCCTCGGCTCGCGGTCCTCGCTGTCCTTGCACTGACCACCGGGTGCGGCGAGAACAAGCTCAGGACGGGGTATTGCGAGCGCGATGCCGACTGCCCGTCGGGACAGTCGTGCGTCCTCGAAGGGGCGGCCACATTCACCTGCGCCGCGTCTGACGGCGGACTAACCGACGGCGTCGCTTCGGAGGTCGCGCCGGAGTGCACGACGAGCAGCCAGTGCTCAACCGAGAAGCCGATCTGCGACGCGCAGACGTGCCGCGCTTGCGACAGAGCGCGATTCGGCGACGGAGCGGCGTGCGCATCGCGCGACAGCGCTCGACCGTTCTGCGGCCCGAGCGGCGCGTGCGTCGAGTGCGTGAGCCCCACGAGCACGGATTGCAGCGCGAATCCGGCGAAGCCGATTTGCGATCTCTTGTCGAACATGTGCGTGGCATGCTCGAGCGATGATCAGTGCTCGGCGAAAGGCATCGGCCCGGGCATATGCATGTCGCACCAAGACGGTCGCTGCGCATCCGACAGCGAGACTATCTATGTCGAGAACAAGACCGGATGCGCCTCGAGTGCGCTCACTCCGATGGCGGGCAGTGCGGCGACGCCCTTTTGTGGGCCGCAGCTCGCCATCGATGGCGTGACCTCCACTCGAAGAATAGTCGTCATCTCGGGTACGGTTGCAGGCTTTCAGTGGGCGCCCTCGGGCACGCAAACACAAGTCAGCGTGGTCGGTCGCAACGCTGCGGTCATCGCCGGCGGAACCCAGCCGGGAGTGGCCATCGCCTCTGGCGCCGATCTCTATCTGCGGGGGCCGTTGACGATCGGTCCGGGGCCAGAGGTCGGAATCAGCGCAAGTACTGGAGCGATTCTCGAAGTCACTGGGCTAGTTGTCGACGGGAACAAGAA
>CAZNCQ010000429.1:0-5157 GCA_964571275.1 uncultured Myxococcales bacterium | reverse complement strand
TTCGCGCCGGGCTGGGACGAGAACCTCATTGCTCAGCTCGAGAGCAAGCCAGGCGCAAAGCCGCTCCTCACCACGAGCTCGCCGCCCTTCACCTTTGACCAGGCCAGGAACGTCGTCTTTCCCTGGGCGGGGACGAGTGACGACGGGGTTCCCTTGATGACGTGCAACATCATCCGACCTGAAGGGTGGCTGGACATCCAGATGTCGGCGGAACGAAAGTCCCAGCGTCACCAGAAGACGGCCTTCATTTGCTGCAACTTCGTCTTCACCCACGGCGCCTGGATCCTCGAGGTGCCCGAGGACCCTGCGATGATCAACGCGGGCCACGAAGGACCGCTTTCGCTGCGAACGTACACCTGCGGCTACGACATCTACCTGCCCGACGCGCTTCAGGTGTGGCACCTCGACTACGAGAATTACCCGGACGGATATCGGCACAAGGTCTGGGAGACGAAGAGCGGTCAGTGGCAGAACGAAAAGACCGGCCTGATGATCAACCGACTCCAGACCCTCGTCTATGGCAAGGGAGATCTTCGCAGCCTGGGACGCTATGGACCAGGCAAGGACCGCAGCATCGCGGAGTGGGGGCAGATCGCAGGGCTCGACCTGAGCTTGTGAGCGCGTCGACTCAATCCAGCGGAGCGTCCAGCAAGCGGGTGATCCTGGATACCCACCACCGTGTCGTCAATCTGTCGTAGTTGAACAGCTCGCAGCGGGACAGGATGTCGGGATAGGCGGCGGCGAGCAAGGCGGGCGTCACCTCGTCAAAGTTGGTGACGAACAACACCGGCAGCTCATCGAGCACGGTATGCCACCCCTCCGAATATTCGACGATGGGCACCGACCCCAGCGTCAAGGTCTCCCACAGGCGCGAGGTATCCCAGCCGAGCCCCGACGGACAGAGCACGAACCGCGAATGAGTGACGGACCTGAGGAACTGGGACTGGGGCAGTCCAAAGGTGTTGCGGATGCAGCCGTCGAAGTTTGCAATCACGCGCCGGTTGACCTCTTCCCGATGGCCCCAGCCGCTGTTGTTGATCAAAAGATCTTGGATCTTCTCGCTCTCCGTGGCGATGAGCTCGTGAATCGGCAGGCGGCTCTCGAGCAGTGTTCTTTTGAAGGTTCCGCTGACGCCGACCGGGATCGAGAGGATCTTGGGGTGCCAAAGAATGGAGTGATGGGGTGTGACCACCGCGTGGACCGCCGGATCGTCGAGGTACTCGCGCACCATCGCCAGCGTGCATCCGGCGTCAGCCAGGTGGTCCTGCCAGGCGCCCCAATCGACGGTTCGGTTCGGAACCACCGTGGAGAACGCACCCCAGTTTTCATTCAGGCCCGTGATGAGGACGTGAGACGTCCGGCGCTCGGCGTGCATGCGAACCATCGCGTAAAGATCGTTGACGTAGATCGCTCCGTCCTTCATCGGGGAGACGCCCCCGTTTCGTAGATCGATCACGTCAAACAGCGCCAGGAACGTCTCGAAGTCGTTCTTGACCCCCAGGAAGTAGATGAGCTCCTGTCCGGCGATGGCTTCGAGAAGCCGCCGTGACGCGCAGGCTTCCATGGCGCCGACCCTTCGGTGGTCTTCAGGTCGCATGGGTCAAGTCGCTCGATCCGGCATCCCCGCGGCCACCTGCGCTTTGATCCACTGATACGTCCGCTCGAGGCCGTCCCTCAGATGCACGTTCGGAGACCAGCCAAGTCGAGCACGAATCAAGCGGTTGTCGGATGTCCGTCCCCGCACGCCGAGCGGACCGGCGATGTTCCGGATGGACAGGGGCTTGTGGGCGATATCCATGATCGTCTGGGCGAGCTGGTTAATGGTCAGCATGTGGTCCGATCCGATGTTCACCGGCTCAGAACAATCCGAGCGCATCAGGCGCAACATGGCTTCGATACATTCGTCGATGTAAAGGAACGATCGCGTCTGGCGGCCGTCGCCCCAGATTTCGATCTCCCCTTCGGGGGGCGCCATGGCGATCTTCCGGCACAGCGCCGCCGGCGCCTTCTCCCGGCCGTCGTTCCAGGAACCGTCGGGACCGAAGATATTGTGGAATCGCGCGATGCGCGGCACGACCTCGTGATTTCGCGCGTAGGAGAGATAGAGCCGCTCGCTGAACAACTTCTCCCAGCCATACTCGCTGTCGGGCGCTGCCGGATACACGCTGTCTTCACTGCAGTTCGGACGGTCAGGATCGAGCTGGTTTCGTTCAGGGTAGACGCATGCCGACGATGAGTAGAATATCCTCCCGACCTCGGCGCCGGTGCAGGCTTCAAGGACGTTCAGATTGATCAGCGCGGAGTTGTGCATGATGTCGGCGTCGTTCTTGCCGGTGGAGATGAAGCCTGCCCCGCCCATGTCGGCCGCGAGCTGATAGACCTCATCGAAGCCCCCTTCGAGCGCGCCGCTACACATCTTCGGATCGCGAAGGTCGCCGACGACGAAGTCGTCCGCCGCCGTGGGGACGTAACGCGGCCTTTGCAAATCGATGGCTCGCACCCAGAGCCCTTCGCTTTTGAGCCGTCTCGCCAGATGGCTGCCGATGAAGCCACCGCCTCCGAAGACCAACGCCCTCTTCATTCAGACCGAGCTCCCTTCCGCGGTGCCCGCGCTACGTCGCAAAGAAGCGCCGATGAAAATTTTCCATGTCCCACATGCGGCGCGAATTGAAATGAAAGTGATAGCAATGTTCGTTTGGCACGTGGCTGTACGCCGGTGCCGTCACAAAATCCATGCTGCCGTGGCCATATGGCATCACGAAGGTCTGGTTGTTGGTCGGCTTGCGCGCTGATCCGATACGATCGGCGATCTCTGCCACCGATTCCTCGCAGTATTTGTTTGCGATGAAGTGACCAATTGCCACGTCATCGGGCATGGTGTCGGGATAGGCAGACAGGATGGCGCCTGCGTTCTCCGCCAGATCCGCCGCCAGGTCTCGCGACAGCAAGAACGAGGCGCCAGATACGAACGGATATCCACTGAGGCCGTCCACGTGCAAGGCCCCGTGATAGACGCCCGTCGAAGGCAGGCTCCTCACGTACTGCTTCAGTCTGTCGACGTCGACGTAGCTCGACGCGCAGACCGCGTACACGAAGTCGTAGGCCCGCTCTTTCGCCAGGTAACCAAACGCGATCAGCCGCTTGCGCAAAATACAATTGGGCTGGCCGTCGCGCACATCGGTCGCCCCGCAGAGGATCGTGTCACCCGACACCCAGACGTCTCCGTCGCGCAATTGGGGCCGTACGCAAGCAATGAGGTGCTCGATATCGACCATTTCTTGATCGGTTTTCGCGCTCTGCGCACCGTACACATAATAGATGTCGACGTTGCGGGAGGCTCTTGATCCCCAGGTGGCGCGGATGACCTGGGCGCAGCGCTGATAAACAGTCAGCAGGCACCCGAGAACCAAGATCGCAATCCTCGGCTCACCCGCCCGTTCTTTCATGTCGTCGCCCGCCGATTGGTCATGCGGAATCATGTGTAAACTCTCGCATACAAACGAGCTACCCTAACGCCGGGTGAGCGCTTTGGGTAGGGGTACGTGTCCCCGTCAAATCTATTTTGACAAAACGGCGCCGGCTCGTATCAGTGCTCGCCCAATACTACCGATGCCCCTCGGATGGCGAAACTGTCGGGTGTGTTCTGTCCGGCGGGCGGGCTCCGCCGAATCGGAGTCACTCTCGTCGAGGCGGGCGCGCCGGGCAGCAACTCCACGGTCATCTTCGCGCTCTGCGTTCTTCTCACGGCGGCTGCCTGCGGGTCGCCCGCGCCACAGATCGTCGTGAGGCAAAGCGCCGTGCTCGGCGCCGCTTGCACGACCGATAGCAGCTGCGGCAATCCCAACCAGGTCTGTCCTGCGGGAGTCTGCGTCTGCGCGGGTGCCACCGTCAGTGGCAGTCCCACCGTCTGCTGCGACCCTAGCTGCCTTAGCTGCTCCGGGCCCACCCCCGACGACTGCACGAGCTGCGGCGGCGGCACGACCCTGGCGGCCGACGTCGGCGATGCGTGTACGACCAACAGTCAATGTACGCTCTTGTTCGTCGCGAACTCCGGCGTGGGCGTCTGCACCGCGGGCAAGTGCGCGCTCAGCACGTGCCAGCCGGGCTATTTCGTCAATACCGCCGTATGCACGGCCTGTACGGCCATCAGCGGCTGCGTGGCCGGTCTCACCTGCACGAGCGCGATCAATCAGCAATGCACGAGCTGCGGCACCGGCACCTTCCTGGTCAACGGCACCACCTGCGCCACCTGTGCCGGCGCGTGCGCGGTCGGTTCCTTTGAAAGCACCGCTTGCGGGGGCACCAGTGACCGCGCCTGCACGGCCTGCACGGCCATCAGCGGCTGCGTCGCTGGTCTCTCCTGCACGAGCGCGATCGATCAGCAGTGCACGAGCTGCGGCACCGGCACCTTCCTGGTCAACGGCACCACCTGCGCCGCCTGCACCGGCGCCTGTGCGGTCGGTTCTTTCGAAAGCACCGCGTGCGGCGGCGCCAGTGACCGCGCCTGCACGGCCTGCACGGCCATCAGCGGCTGCGTCGCTGGTCTCTCCTGCACGAGCGCGATCGACCAGCAGTGCACGAGCTGCGGCACCGGCACCTTCCTCGTCAACGGCACCACCTGCGCCACCTGCAGCGGCGCCTGCCCAGCCGGCAGCTACGAGAGCGCCGCTTGCACCAACAACGCTGACCGCGTCTGCACGGCCTGCACGCCCATCGCCGGTTGCACCGCCGGTCCAACCTGCACGAGCGCGATCGATCAGCAGTGCGCGAGCTGCGGCACCGGCACCTTCCTGGTCAACGGTACCGCCTGTGCCACCTGCAGTGGCGCCTGCCCGGCCGGCAGCTACGAAAGCGCCGCTTGCAGCGGCGGCGCCGACCGGATCTGCACGGCTTGCACACCCATCGCCGGCTGCACAGCCGGTCCGACCTGCACCAGCGCGGTCGACCAGCAGTGCACGAGCTGCGGCACCGGTATGTACCTGGTCAACAACACGGCTGACATGTGTGCCGCCTGCAGCGGCGCCTGCGCGGCCGGTAGCTACGAAAGTGCTGCCTGCACCGGCAGCGCCGACCGGGTCTGCACGGCTTGCACGGCGATCACTGGGTGCACCGCAGGGCTCACTTGCACGAGCGCGGTCGACCAGCAGTGCACGAGCT
>CAZNCQ010000428.1:0-5166 GCA_964571275.1 uncultured Myxococcales bacterium | reverse complement strand
AGGGTGGCCGCGTCCACGGCTTCCAGATCTGGATCAACTTGCCGGCGCGTTTGAAGATGACGCGGCCGCGCTACCAGGAGGTGCCGGGCGCGCGGATCCCGACCGCCGAGACCAGCGATGGGCTGGCGCGCGTGCGGGTCGTGGCGGGCGAGGCGCTGGGCGCGCGGGCGGTGATCGATACGCAGACGCCGATCGTCTATCAGGACTGGACGCTGTCACCGGGCGGCGACGTCACCGTGCCGCTGCCGCCCGATCAGCGCGCGCTCGCGTACGTCTTCGAGGGCGCGGTGCGCATCGGCGACCAGCAGCGCCAAGTGCGCGACGGGCACCTGGCGATGCTCAGCGCCGGCGATGCGGTGCGGCTGTCGGGCGCCGACAAGCCGGGCCGGTTGCTGTTGCTCGCGGGTGTGCCGCTGAACGAGCCGCTGGCGCGCTATGGTCCGTTCGTGATGAACAGCGAGGAGGAGATCATGCAAGCGGTGCGCGACTACCAGAGCGGCCGCATGGGCGAAATCACGCGGACGGCGTCGGTCGGATGAGCGACGGCGGCGCGACCGGGCATCCGATCGTCGAACAGATCCTCGGGCGCACGCGCGACCTCGGAGGTTTCGAGGTGCGGCGCGTGCTGCCGTCGCACCCGCGCCAGCGCATCGGGCCGTTCATCTTCTTCGACCATTTCGGCCCGGTCGCGTTTCCGCCCGGCCGCGGGATGGACGTGCGGCCACACCCGCACATCGGGCTGGCGACCGTGACCTATCTCTTCGAGGGTGAGATCGAGCACCGGGACAGCCTGGGCTCGCGCCAGCCGATCCGCCCCGGCGACGTCAACTGGATGGTGGCCGGGCAGGGGATCGTGCACTCCGAGCGCACGCCGGCGGACGTGCGCGCGCAAGGTGGGCGCATGCACGGGCTGCAGCTGTGGGTGGCGCTGCCGACCGACGCCGAGGAGATCCCGCCACGCTTCGAGCACCACGCGATGGAGACGTTGCCGGTGGTGCGCCGTCCGGGCGCGACGCTGCGGGTGATCGCGGGCAGCGCCTACGGGGCGACCGCGCCGACCGGCGTGCTGTCACCGACGTTGTACGTGGACGTGACGCTCGCGCCCGGCGCCAGCGTGGCCGTCGACGGCGAGCACGAAGATCGCGCGATCTACGTCGTCGAGGGGGCGGTCGAGTGCGCGGGGCAACGCCTGGTGCCGGGCGGGATGACCGTGCTGCGCGCGGGCGCTGACGTGTCGCTCTCGGCGTCCGGCGCGGCGCGCGCGGTGCTCATCGGCGGCGCGCCGCTGCCCGGCGTACGCCACATCGAATGGAACTTCGTCTCCAGCTCGCCAGAGCGGATCGCGCGCGCCAAGGAGGACTGGCGCGCGCGCCGGTTTCCCGAAGTGCCGGGCGACGAGGCCGAATTCATTCCGCTGCCGCCGGGCTGAGCGCCGCCGCGCTCAGGCGCGGAGGGTCTTGAGCGCGAGCGCCCAGCGGTGCAGCTCGTCGAGCAGACCCTTGGCCGAGCTCGCGAATCCCTCGGTGCTCTTGAAGGCGCCGTCCTCGATGTGCGTGTTCACCAGCGGGATCGAGACCGCCTCGGGCAGCGGCATGACCTTGAGCGACGTCAGCAGCGGCTTGATCGCTTGCACGGACCGCACGCCGCCGGAGATACCGCCGTAGCTGACGAAGCCCGCCGGTTTGCGCGCCCACTCGTGGAACAGGTAGACGATCGCGTTCACGAGCGACGGCGGTGTGAAGAAGTCGTACTCGGGGGTGACGAAGACGAAGGCGTCGCTCCGTTTCACGATCGCGCTCCAGACCTTGGTGTGCTCGTGGGCGTATTCGGCGAAGCGCGGGTGCTTGGGCTCGTCGAACACCGGCAGGTCGATGTCTTTCAGATCGACGAGCTCGACGTCGAACTGGCCATGGGCGGTCGCGACCTCGAAGAACCACTGGGCGACGGTCGGCCCCACGCGGCCGGGGCGGGTGCTGACGACGATGACGGCGAGCTTGGGTTGATCCATGGGAGGGTGATGATTGTGATTCAGAGTGCGCGCCCGAACAACCCGCTTGGCGGCGCACGCCCGGCGTCGTATGTCCTGGCCATGGCCGACGTCGCCGAGCACTACCAGCGGCTCCTCGCCGACTGCTACTCGTGGATGTTCGGCGATTTCGACGCGCGCGCCGAGCGGGAGCGCGCCTTCTTCGCTCGCCACGGCCTGCAGGCACCCGCGGCGGGCGCGAGCGCCGTCGATCTCGGCGCCGGCAGCGGCCACCAGACCGTTGCGCTCGCGCATCTCGGCTGGCGCGTTCGTGCGATCGACAGCAGCGCCAAGCTGCTCGATGAGCTGCGCCGCCGCGCGGCCGGTCTCGACGTGATTGCGGTCGAGGATGATCTGCGCCAGTTCGCGCGTCACCTGGATGGCGCGCCCGGGCTCATCGCGTGCATGGGCGACACCCTCACGCACCTGCCGTCGCCGGAATCCGTGCGGCAGCTCTTCGGCGCGGCCCGTTCCGCGCTGGCGCCGGGCGGCGCGCTGGTGCTGACCTATCGCGATCTCTCGCGGGCGGTGGAGGGCACGGACCGCTTCATTCCGGTGCGCGCCGACGGCGACCTCATCCTGACCTGCTTCCTCGAGTATCTCCCCGAGGTCGTGCGCGTACACGACTTGCTCTACCGCCGCAGCGCCGACGGCTGGCGCCTGGAAAAGAGCTGGTACCCGAAGCTGCGCCTGGCGCAGCCCGACGTGGAATGCTGGCTCGCCGACGCCGGGTTCGGCCTCGCACACGTCGCCACCACGCGCGGGCTCGTCGAGATCGTGGCCCGCGTCGCCGCCTGACCCGCCACACCCCGACGCTCAGACGCCAGCCAACGCCTGGAGCTTGAGCACGGTATTCCAGTTGCGGCCGGTGCCGCGCGAGCCGAGCTTCTTCTCGATGAGGGCGCTCGTCACCTTGGAGCGGCCGATGCCGTCGGGATAGGTCATGTAGACCTGCCGGGCACTCTTCCCCTGGCCGCGCACGACCTCACGGCCGGGGATCGCCGCTTGCAACGCAGCCACCGCGGCCGGCTTCACCGCGTGCTTGAGGAAGACGACGACCAGATGGCTCGGGTCGTGGCGGGCCTCATCGGGGAACGGGTTCGCGGCGACGAGCTCGTCCCACTCCGCGGCGTTGCGCACGAAGAAGTCCGTCTCGAGGCCGAAGCGCTTCCTGGTTTCGGTTTCGAGCAGGTGCTCGAGCGCGGCGTCCGTACGCGTCCCACCGCGAAAGACCATGTTCCCGCTCTGGAGCAGCGTCTGCCCGTCCTGCAGGCCGAGGTCGGTCATCAGCGCGCGCAGATCGCCCATCGCGATCTTGCCGTGAGGGCCGAGGTTGACCGCCCGCAGAAGCGCCACCTGCATCGTCGCAGCGCGTCCCATGAACGGCCTAGGTACCTGTCTCCGCCTGACGTCGCAACAAAAATCCGGTGGGCCTGTCGAGATCGGCCGGTGCCGATCGTCGTTCCCGTAGTGCTGGATGGCGCTCCGCCCCCGGCCAACCCACGCGAGAGGAGATCGTCATGCTGATCCAGATTGGAGCCGGCGTCCTGGCTGCCGGCGGGTTGTTCGCGCTGTTCGTCGCGAGCCGCCCGAGCGAGTTTCGCATCGCGCGCAGCACGATCGTCGCGGCGCCGGGCGCCGTGGTCTTCGCGAACCTCAACGACCTCCACCGCTGGCGGGATTGGTCGCCCTACGAAGGACTCGATCCGGCGCTCAAGCGCACCTACGGCGGCGCGCCGGCGGGCGTGGGCGCGACCTACGGCTGGGAGGGCAACGCCAAGGCCGGCGCCGGAACGATGACGGTGACCGAGAGTGTCCCCGGCCGTCGTCTTGCGATCGAGCTCGCGTTCACGCGCCCGTTCAAGGCGACCAACCAGGCGGAATTCACCGTCGAGCCGGTGGCGGGGGGCGCGGTCAAGGTGACCTGGGGGATGAGCGGCCACCACAGCTTTGGCGGCAAGCTCTTCACGACGTTCGTGAGCATGGACAAGCTGGTCGGCCTCGAGTTCGAGCGCGGGCTCAGCAAGCTGAAGACGCTGTCCGAGGCGCAGGGAGCCGCGATCGCGGCGGTCCCGGCGGCGCCACCGGTCGCGTCGGCGTCGCGCTGAGAGCCGAGGGGCAGTCAGTCCGCCGCCGAGCGGCGCGCGCGCTCGGCTGCCACACGCAGCCAGTCGCGCACGGCGGCGCGCGGCAGCTCGTCGAGCGCGCGCAGTTTGAGATGCTTTCCGGTCTTGCCGTCACCGTCGAGGCGGCCGCCGGGATCGGCGTACGTGCCGGGCGGGCCGGGCAGGATCAGGTTGACGTGGGCCTTGAACCCGGCGAGCGCGCACACCATCTGGTCGCCGATCGAATAGAACGGCATTCCCCATTTGATCTGCGACGTGGCCTCGGGCGCCGCTTCGCTCACCATCGCGCGCAGCTCGTCGAGGATCGGCCGCAGCGCCGGCTGCTGCTTGGCGAAGAAGCCCTCGACCGGCGCGCCCAGGTCGGCGCGCTTCGCGTACATCTTGGGCGCGGGTTTCTTCGCCGGCGCCTTCTTGGCCGCCGGCGCTCTCTTCTCGACCGTCTTTTTCTTCGCTGGCACCGCTTTCTTCTTCACGCCGCGATGATGCCAGAAGGCCGGGAAACGAAGGCCCGGGAAATGAACGCTACGGGATGATCACCGGCGGAATCGGCGTCCCCGAGTCAGGGATGATGCACGACGACAGGTCGAACAGCATGAACTCCAGCGCCTTCTCCTGCGGCGACAGGTCGGTCGCCTTGCAGCCCGTCGGGAAGGGCAGGTTCGTCCCCGATTGGTCGGCGGGCGTTCCCGCGTTGGAGACGTGGATGTCGCTGAGCACGACACGCCCGCACTGCTGATCGACGGGCGCGTCGGCCGGCGTGTTGAACGTGAAGTACTGGGTCGACGGAGTGTGCAGGGTCGCCTGCGTCGCCGCCGGGTTGGCGTCGCTGTAGATCCAGCGCTGCGAGAACATCGTGTTGACCGTGTCGACGGTGTGCTGGCCGGCGCGGATCACCAGCTGCCCGGGCGTCGTCGACCCGCCTACGTTGACCAGCCACGTCGCCATCGCCTGCCCTTTGGGGAACGTGGTGTCCAGCGAGGCGGTGAACGGGTTCGGCAAGTCGTCCTGGTGGTC
>CAZNCQ010000427.1:0-5166 GCA_964571275.1 uncultured Myxococcales bacterium | reverse complement strand
TCGAGACCTTCGGCCGCTTCGCGGTCGGCGGCAGCCTGATCGTCGGCGCGGTCGTGTTCCTCATCCTGCTCGCGGTGAACTTCTCGGTCATCACGCGCGGCTCGGGCCGCATCGCCGAGGTGGCCGCGCGCTTCACGCTGGACGCGTTGCCCGGCAAGCAGATGTCGATCGACGCCGATCTCGCCGCGGGTTTGATCGACGAGCGCGGCGCCCGGACGCGGCGGTCGTCGCTGGAGCGCGAGATCGAATTCTTCGGCGCCATGGACGGCGCCAGCAAGTTCGTGCGCGGCGACGCGGTCGCTGGCCTCATCATCACCGCCATCAACATCGTGGGCGGCCTGGCCGCCGGTCTGATCCGCGACCACATGTCGCTGGCGACGGCGGTCGAGTCGTTCACGATTCTCACCATCGGCGACGGCCTGGTGTCGCAGATGCCGGCGCTGCTGATCTCGACGGCCTCCGGTATCCTGGTCACGCGCGCCGGTTCGGGCGCGCACCTGGGCCTGGAGATCGGCGGCCAGATCTTCGGGAAGTCGCGCACGCTCTCCTACGCTGCGGGCGTTCTGTGTGCGCTGGCGATCGTCCCCGGACTGCCGACGATCCCGTTCGGGCTGCTGGGCGTGGGGGCGTATGTCCTGTCGCGGCGCCGCGATCAGCCCGACAAAGCGCGCCGCGCCGCCGAAGCCGCGGCCGAGGCGGCGCGTCCGGCCCCGGAGCGCATGCAGGATCTCATCGTCGTCGACGCCATCGAGCTGGAAGTCGGACACGCGCTCCTGCGCATGATCGATCTCGACAAGGGCGGCGAGCTGCCGGGCCGCGTGACCAGCCTGCGCAAGCAGATCGCCACCGATCTCGGCGTGGTGTTGCCGCCGGTGCACCTGCGCGACAACCTGCGCCTCGAGCCCAACGAATATCGAATCCGCCTGCGCGGCATCGAGGTCGGAAAAGGCACCGCTTACATCGATCGGCTGATGGTGCTGGATCCGTCGGGCGGCACGCCGCACGTCGCAGGCCTGGACGGCATCTCGGCCAAGGAGCCGGCGTTCGGCCTGAACGCGCTGTGGGTCGTCCCGACCGATCGCGCTCGCGCCGAGTCGGCGGGCCTGACCGTGGTCGATCCTCCGTCGGTGATGACCACGCACCTGTCGGAGACCATCCGCCGCAACGTGCACGAGCTGGTGGGCCGCCAGGAAGTGCAGGAGCTGCTGGGCGCGATCGGCAAGGAGGCGCCCAAGCTGGTCGAGGACGCGATCCCGGGCACGATCAGCCTCGGCGATCTGGTGCGCGTGGTGCGCGGCATCCTGCGCGAGGGCCTGTCGGTGCGGGATCTGCGCACGATCCTGGAAGCGGTCGCCGACGCCGCCCCGCGCAGCAAGGACACGGCGTTCCTGATCGAGCAGGTGCGGCGGCGCCTGTTCCGCCAGATCACGTCGCGCGTCGCCGACCCGAGCGGCGTTGTCCGCGCGGTCACGCTCGATCGCGTCGCCGAGGACACCTTGCGCCGCAGTTTGGGCCAGAGCGACGGCGAGGCGACGCTGGCGCCCGACATCGACACCGCGCGCCGTCTGGTGAGCGCGCTCGAGGAGCGCGCGGCGCGCTTCGCCGCCGACGGTCAGCCCACGGTGATCATCGCGCCGCCGGATCTGCGCCGGCCCCTGTTCGACTTCGCCTCGCGCTTCGTGCCGGACCTGTCGGTGATCACGGCGCGCGAGCTCGTGCCCGGCACGTCGGTCGAGCCCGTGGCGACCATCGATCTTTCCGCCAGCGCCATGGGGCGAGCGGCATGAAACGCTTGGACGGAGCCGGGTCCCCCCGGCGGAGTCCACCGCGGGAGGGTTTGGGACCCTCCGAGAGTTCCCATCTTAATGTCCATCGGAGGAGATAGACTCGAATGAACCCCAACAGCAACGTGATGACCTTCCGCGCCGCCGACGCGCGCGCCGCTCTGTCCGCGGTCCGCGCGGCGCTGGGTGGTGAGGCGGTGATTCTGGAGACCCGCGAGGTCGCCGGTGGCCTGTTCGGCAAGGCGCACATCGAGGTCACCGCGGCCGGCCCGGGGCCGAGCGCGCCCGACACGCGTCGCGCCGCCTTTGAAAGCGGCCCGCCATCGACGGCTGGGCGCTCCGGCCGGCGCGTTCCGGTCACCGACCTGGAGGGGGAGGTCGGCGCGCTCCGGCGACTGGTGGACGAGATGCGCCATCGCCCACCTGCCGGAAAGGCGAACGGTCTGTTCGGCGGCGCTCACGAAAGCGGACGCGGCCATGGGCCCGACGACGTCGGGACGGGGTTCACGCCCGACGAATCGCACACGTACAAGCACCTTCTCCGGCGCGGCATGGAAGAGTTCCTGGCGCGGGGATTGATCGAGCAGGCGCGCCGCCTGGGGGCGGGCGGCGCCGGTGACGAGATCAACGACGCCGTGAAGATGGCGATGCGCAAGCAGCTGGCGCCCGCGCCCGCGCCCTGGCTGGCCGAGGGCCGGCGCACGCTGGCGCTGATCGGTCCGACCGGTGTGGGAAAGACCACGGCCATCGCGAAGATTGCGGCGCGCGCGCTGCTGGAGACGCGATTCAAGGTGGCGCTGATTACGGTCGATACGTACCGGGTGGGAGCGAGTGAACAACTAGCCCGCTACGGGAAGATCATGGGGATTCCCACACATGTGGCCCGCGATCGTGCGGCGCTGACCGAGGGGGTTGAGCGCTTTGCGGGGGCCGATCTGATCCTGATCGACACCGCGGGCCGCTCCGACAACGAATCGCTGGCGGCCCAGACATCGCTGCTGCGTTCGGTGTCCCACGTCGAGCTGCAGCTGGTGCTCTCGGCGGCGACGGGCGGCCGCGAGCTGGGCGCGATCGCTCGCCGTTACCGCGCCATCGCGCCCGAGCGGCTGATCTTCACCAAGCTCGACGAGGTCGACGGCCCGGCGGGCATCTACTCTGCGGTCGCGGCGCTGCCGCGGCCAGTCTCGTGCATCAGCGACGGCCAGCGCGTGCCCGAGGACATTCATGCCGTGACCGGCCCTGATCTGGTGGAGATGGTCTTCGGAACTTGAGTCGCGAGAAGGAGCTTCGAGAAGTGGATCAGGCAGACAGTCTTCGCAATCTCGCGGCCGAGGGGCGGCTCAGCAGGCCGGCGCTCAAGGTCTTTGCCGTCACCAGCGGAAAGGGCGGCGTCGGCAAGTCCAACATCGCCGCGAACCTCGCGATCCACGTCGCCAAGACCGGCAAGCGCGTGCTGGTGATCGACGCCGATCTGGGCCTGGCCAATATCGAGATCATCTTCGGCTTGAAGCCGCGCTACCACCTGGGCGACGTGCTTGGCGGCGGGCGGCCCATCGAGGAGGTCCTGATTCAGGGCCCGCACGGCATCGCATTGCTGCCGGCGGGGTCGGGCGTGCAGAGCCTGACCCAGCTCACCGACACCGAGAAGATGCAGTTCATCACCGCGCTCGATCCGCTGGAAGATCTCTTCGACGTCGTGTTCATCGATTCGGGCGCAGGCATCGGCGACAACGTGCTCTTCTTCGTCGGTGCGGCGCAGGAGGCGATCCTGGTCGTGAACCCCGAGCCCACGTCGCTCATCGACGCGTACGCGGTGGTCAAGGTGCTGTCGCAGCAGGCGGGCGTGAGCGCGTTCAGCGTGATCGTGAACCCGGTCGTCGACGAGCTGGTCGCGCGCGGCATCTTTCACAAGCTCACGACCGTCACCAACCGCTTCCTGAACGCGCGCATGCGCCACCTGGGCTACATCCCGCGCGACGAGAACTTCCACCGCGCCATCATGGCGCAGCGGCCGATCGTGGACATGTTCCCGAGCTCGCCGGCGAGCCGGGCGCTGGGCGACATCTCGAAGCGGCTATTCGAGGGGCTGCCCCCGACCAAGCTCGACAGCGGTCTCAAGGTCATGTGGCAGCGCTTGCTGCGGGAGTCGACGGTGACCGCGGGCTGACCCCGGGTTGATTGCATGATTCGCCGTGCCCTGGCCACATACGCGTCGTCGACCAACGACGCTGACGAGCTGATCCAGCGCTACGCGCCGCTCATCGATCGGGCTGCGCGCCGGATCGCCGCGCGCACGGGGCTGCGCAGCGCCTTCGACGATCTCTGGTCGGCGGGCGCGCTCGGATTGCTCGAGGCGGCGCCGCGGTTCGACGCCGCGCGCGGGGTCACCTTCGAGTCGTTCGTCGAGCACCGCATCCGCGGCGCGATGCTCGACGAGCTGCGTAAGATGGATCACCTGCCGCGCCGCCTGCGCTCGCGCACGGACGACGTGCAAAAGGCGAAGCACAAGCTGGCGGCGCAGCTCGGGCGCGAGGCGACCACCGAAGAGGTGGCGCAGGCGATGAACCTGGATCTCGAGGAGCTGAGCGGCCTCGAGGCGCTGCTCGAGCCGCACGTGCCGCTCGACAAGGCGGCGCACGCGCTGACGAGCGGCGAGGAGCACGGGGAGGGCGTCGAGGACAAGATCGAGCGCGCGCAGCTGCTCAGGGCGCTGGCGGAGGGGTTCAAGACGTTGCCCGAGCGGTTGCAAGTGGTGATGGGTCTGCACTACGTCGAGGGGCTGACCTATCGCGAGATCGCCAAGATGCTCGATGTCAGCGAGCCGCGCGTGTGCCAGCTGCATGCCGACGGGCTCAAGCGGCTACGCGCGAGCGTGCCCGCGTTTCAGCCCGGAGCGGCCGGGGTGTGAGAGGCCGATGAACGTGCAGAAACAGTGGGTAGCCGAGCGGAGGCATTGCATCCTCTTCGTCGACGACGAGCCGGGGATGCTCAAGGCGTTCGAGCGCCTTTTGCACCCGGAGCGCCATCGCTGGGAGATGATCTTCGCGAGCTCGACGGCGGCGGCGCTGGAGAAGCTCGAGGAGCGCTCGGTCGACGTGATCGTGACCGAGGTGCGCCTCACCGGGCAGAAGTCGGGTGAGGGCGTGAAGCTGCTCGATCGCGTGAAACGCGACCACCCGAGCGTGACCCGCATCGTCTTCACGGCGCCCGGCGATCGCGACACGGCCGTGCGCCTCGCGGGCGTGGCGCACCAGTTCCTGGCCAAGCCGTTCGACGTGCTGGGTCTGCGCGACACGCTGGCCCGCGCCTGCACCGTGCGCGAGCTGCTGGAACGGCCGGCGATCCGCGACGCGGTCGGCGGCATCGCCGCGCTGCCGGTCGT
>CAZNCQ010000426.1:0-5176 GCA_964571275.1 uncultured Myxococcales bacterium | reverse complement strand
ACAGCGTCAGGTAGGGATCGTCCCAGATGCCCAGGCAGCCGAGCCGCTTGAACTCGGTGCGCATGACGTCGACGAACTTCAGCGCGTGCGCGCGGCAGCGCTCGCGAAACTCGGCCGGCCCCAGCTCGCCTTTGGCCTTGCCGAGCTCCTTCTCGACCTGCTGCTCGATCGGCAGGCCATGACAATCCCAGCCCGGGCGGAACACCGCGCGCCGGCCCATCAGCAGCTGCGAGCGCACCACGATGTCCTTGAGCACCTTGTTGAGCACGGTGCCGTAGTGGATGCCGCCCGTGGGATAGGGCGGGCCGTCGTGCAGCACGAACGGCGGCGCTTCCTCGCGCAGCCGTGCCTCGAGAATCTTCGCGTATTGACGCTCCTGCTCCCAGCGCGCGAGCCACGCGGGCTCGCGCTTGGCCAGGTCGGCCCGCATCGGAAAATCGGTCTTGGGGAGGTTCAGCGTCGCTTTCCAGTCCACGGTTGGCGCGGATACTACCAAAATCTCGTCGCGGCACCGGGAAGGGTGCTGGTAAAACCCTGGCATGGACGAGCGAGTCCCCTGGGACCAGTACTTCATGAACATTGCTCAGGTGGTGGCGTCGCGCTCGACCTGTCCACGCAAGTTCGTCGGCGCGGTGATGGTCCGCGATCGGACGATCCTGTCGACCGGGTACAACGGTTCGATCCGCGGCATGCCGCACTGTACGGACGACGGACACATGATGGAGAACGACCACTGCGTCGCCACGATCCACGCGGAGGCGAACGCGATCATCCAGGCGGCGAAGAACGGCGTGATGATCGACGGCGCGATGATCTACGTGACCGCCAGTCCCTGCTGGAACTGCTTCAAGCAGATCGCGAACGCGGGCGTGAGGCGCATCGTCTACGGCGAGTTCTATCGCGACGAGCGTATTTTTCAGGTCGCAGCGCGTCTCGGGATTGACTTGCTGCATTTGCAAAGTCACGTGGAGACACCGCGTCGTTGAGCTCGAGGGCTCCGAGATACGACGATGTGTGATCGTGGTGCGGAGGCTGTGCGGAGGCTGCGAAACAAGCGTGATCGGCTGCCCACAATCGGCTACGCGAGGGAGCGAGTGCGCGCGAATGGGGTAAGGTGTGAAGAGACTGCAACTTTTTTTGGTTGACCGCTTACCGCAATCGCAGGCAGGCTTGAAGAGATGCTGCGAGTCGCAATCCTCGGAAGCGCGCTTCTGTTGGCAGTTACCGGAAAAGCAGGGACGGCATCGGCCGAACCGGGCGAAGGAGTGGGGGCGAGCGAGGGCGGGGGATCGCATGCCGGTGCCCAATCTGGTTCTGACGACGGTGCTGACAGTGCCGAGGCGCCGAAGACGCGCCACGGCGCCAACGGCGTCTCGATCAAGAAGCACGGCAAGTTCACCGGGCGCGTGGTGCCCGAGATCGCGCTGCGCAAGCAGCCGCTGGGGACGCCGTCAGGCGATCTCGAGCTGCGGATGCTCGGCCTCGACGAGTCGGTCAAGGTCAACATCTACAACTCCGACGGGTCGTACAACATCGAGTCGCTGCGCTCGCTCGATCACGTGCTGCGCTGCCGCCGCACCGACGACGAGAAGCCGATCGAGCCGCGGCTGTTCACGATCCTCTCGCACGTCTACGACCATTTCGGCGGCAAGGCGATCGACGTGGTCTCCGGCTACCGGAACCAGCGCAAGAAGACCAGCAACCACTACAAGGGCACCGCGACCGACATCCGCATCGAGGGCGTGACGCCCAAGAAGATCGAGTCGTTCGCCGAGACGCTGGATACGGGCGGCCTGGGCATCGGCCTGTACCCGCGCGGCCAGTTCGTGCACATCGACGTGCGCCCGCTGCCGAGCTATCGCTGGATCGACATGTCCGCGCCGAACCCGAACGCCGCCGAGAAGCGCCCGCCGCGCGACTGGAAGCGCAAGAAGCTGCAGAGCTAGAGCTCCGAGAGCGGGATCCGTCGTTCCGCGATCGGCCCTGGTTTATGGCCATCTTGCTCGAGGGGGCAGGGCGGCGGTGGGCTCGGTTTCTTGCAAACCAAGGCGGCGTCCTTTAGCTTGCGAGGCAGTATGGCGGAGAAGCAGCTCGACCTTCTGGCGGCTGGGGCCAAGCCCTCGGCTGGCAATGTGCCGGAAAAAGGGGGCAAGCGCGGCGGTGGTAAGGGGAAGGGCGGAGGCGGTGGTGGTGACGGCGGTGGCGCGGATGGTCCGACGCCGCCGGCGGATGCGTCGCTCGCGGACGAGGCTCAGCGCCGGTATCTGAACTACGCGGTCAGCGTGATCACCGCGCGGGCGCTGCCCGACGTGCGTGATGGGTTGAAGCCGGTGCAGCGGCGAATCCTCTACGCCATGCACTCGAACCTGCACCTATACCCCGACTCCAAGTTCCGCAAGTGCGCGACCATCGTCGGCGAGGTGCTGGGAAAGTACCATCCGCACGGCGACGCGTCGTCGTACGAGGCCATGGTGCGCATGGCGCAGTGGTTCTCGCTGCGCTACCTGCTGGTCGAGGGCCACGGCAATTTCGGCTCGCTCGACGGCGATTCTCCGGCGGCCTATCGCTACACCGAGGCGCGGCTCGCGCCGCTGGCAATGGAGCTGCTCGAGGAGATCAAGCAGGGGACGGTCGACTTCCGCCCCAACTACGACGGCACCACCGAGGAGCCGATCGTGCTGCCGGCCAAGGTGCCGCAGCTGCTGGTCAACGGCTGCACCGGCATCGCCGTCGGCATGGCCACCAACATTCCTCCGCACAACCTGGAAGAGGTCTGCCACGCGGCGATCGCGCTCATCGACGACAAGGATCTGCAGACCAAGGATCTGCTCAAATTCATCAAGGGCCCGGATTTCCCCACGGGCGGGCAGATCACCAACTCGAAGAAAGAGCTGCGCGAGATCTACGAGAGCGGGCAGGGCGGCGTCCGCCTGCGCGGCGAGTGGGAGACCGAGAGCCCCAAGGGCAAGGAGAAGGGCGGCGACCGCATCGTGATCACGTCGATCGCGTTCGGCGTCTCCAAGGCGACGCTGGTCGAGCGCATCGCCGAGGTGATCATCAACAAGAAGCTGCCGATGCTGGTCGACGTGCGCGACGAGTCGACCGACGACGTGCGCATCGTGCTCGAGCTCAAGAGCGGCGCCGATCCCGCGCTCGTGATGGCGTACCTCTACAAGCACACGCCGCTCGAACAGTCGTTCCACGTCAACCTGACCTGCCTGGTTCCGACCGAGAACAAGGAGATCGCCGGCCCGCTGCGGCTGGATCTCGCGGCGATGCTGCGCGAGTTCCTCGAGTTCCGGCAGGACGTGGTCACGCGGCGCTTCCAGTTCGAGCTCGGCGAGCTCGAGCGCCGCATCCACATCCTCGAGGGCTTCGAGACGATCTTCGACGTGCTCGACGAGACCATCAAGCTGATCCGCCAGTCCGACGGCAAGGCCGACGCCGCTGCGAAGATGATGAAACGCTTCGGGCTCGACGACGTGCAGACCGACGCGATCCTGGAGCTCAAGCTCTACAAGCTGGCCAAGCTCGAGATCCTGCTCATCGTCGAAGAGCTCAAGAACAAGCGCACGCGCGCCAAGGAGATCCGCACGATCCTCGGCGACAAGCGCAAGCTGTGGAAGGTGATCCGCACCGAGCTCGCCGAGGTCGCCGAGAAATTCAAGGACAAGCGGCGCACGAAGATCGGCGGACCGGGCGGCGAGGACGTGGCGTTCGACGCCGAGGCGTTCATCGTCGACGAGGACGTCACGGTGATCCTGTCGCGCGACGGTTGGCTCAAGCGCGCGAGGGAGATCAAGGACATCTCGGCGACGCGCTTGCGCGAGGGCGACGCCGTCCTGGCGGGCTTGCGCGGCTCGACGAAAGAAGCGATCGCGATCTTCTCGAACCAGGGCAGCTGCTACGTCACGCGCGTCAACGACGTGCCGGCGTCGACCGGCTACGGCGAGCCGGTGCAGAAGCTGTTCAACTTCCGCGACGGTGAGCGCGCGGTGGCGGCGATGCTGCTCGACGCGGCCAGCGCGCCCGCGGGCGCCGTCGCGCTGGCGATCACACGCCAGGGCTACGGCCTGCGCTTCACCCTCGACCCGCACCGCGAGCTGTCGACGCGCGCCGGCCGCCGCTTCGCCAAGCCGGCCGAGGGCGACGAGATCGTCGGCGTCGCGGTCGCCGACGCCGACGGTGTGGTGTGCGTCGTGACCACCGAGGCGCGCGCGCTGGTGTGCCGGGTCGAGGAGATCCCCGAGCTGGCCAACCCGGGTCGCGGGGTGATCGTCATCAAGGTCGACGCCGACGATCCGGTGGTCGGCTTTGGCGTGGGCCGAGCCCGCGACAAGAAATGGCTGACCGCCGAGACCGATGGCGGCAAGAAGATCCCCATGGGCACGGGCCGTCCGTCGCTGACGGCGCGCGGTGGACGCGGTCATCAGCTGGCGCGCAAGGTGAAGGTCGTGGGCGTGGTGCTGCCCGAACCGCCGCCACCCCCAACGCTGCTGAACTGAGGAGCAAACAGGCGAATCGATGGTCACCGCCGCTTATACGTCAGAGCACATCACCGTCCTCGAAGGCCTGGAGCCGGTGCGGCGCCGCCCGGGCATGTACATCGGCGGCACCGACACCAAGGGGTACCATCACCTGCTCTGGGAGATCGTCGACAACTCCGTCGACGAGGTGATCAACGGCTTCGCGACCAGCATCCACGTCACGCTGCACAAGGACGCCAAGTCGGTCACCGTCGTCGACGACGGGCGTGGCATCCCGATCGACGTCAAGAAGGAGTTCAAGAAGTCGGCGCTGGAGCTGGTGCTGACCACGCTGCACGCGGGCGGCAAGTTCTCGTCGGCGCAGTACCAGTTCTCGGGCGGCCTGCACGGCGTCGGCTCGTCGGTGGTGAACGCGCTGTCCGAGAAGCTGGTCGCGACGATCAAACGCGACGGCGGCGAGTGGGAGCAGACCTACGAGCGCGGCAAGCCCGCGAACAAGCTGCGCAAGGTGCGCGCGGCCCGAGGGACCGGGACGTCGATCATGTTCCGCCCCGACCCTCAGATCTTCGGCAGCCAGCAGTTCAGCACCGAGACGATTCGCCTCCGGCTCGACGCCAAGGCGTTCCTGCACAAGGGTCTCAAGATCACCTACCGCGACGAGGCGGCCGGCACCGAGGACGTGTTCGAGC
>CAZNCQ010000425.1:0-5180 GCA_964571275.1 uncultured Myxococcales bacterium | reverse complement strand
CCTGCTCGTTAAACTTCAGGGGGTCAGCTGTCTCACTCATGTTGGCAGAGAGGGGACCGCCGGCGGACATCGCGCACGGCGGCGACGATATCGCGGTCCAGATTTTCGCCGCGGCGTCCGAGCGGCCGAACACGCTTTTGCACACGCTGCAATGCCGACCAGGGGACTCTCTTCCCCTCGGCCTGCATCACCTGCGCAAGAATCCTGGCCCGATCGACAGCGGGCAGAGCTTGGATACGCTCTGCGAGTGCGTGAATCGCTGCCCGGATTTTCGCCATCGTGGGTTAGCTCGCGACCACAAAATAGCACGGCCTGCGTCTGCCGCGGCCCCTCGAGCGGTCATCTGCTCGCGCCGGCCTCCCAGTCATTGCCAGGAAACTGATGCGGGACGTTCTTGAACAAACGCGTCCCCGCCACGATGTCCTCGAGAACCTGTTGTTCGATGGGGAACAGCGGAGGATCGCTGGGCTGATGGGCGCTAACGACACTTGTTGGAATCGGACCATTTGGGTCTGCGTAGTGGAACGGGATATTGGTGCAGATGATCATGTTCGCCTTGCGCCGGTCGGCCAACGACAGCGTCGGAAGCGTCATTTCACCCACCTCTCTAAACCACGTTTGACCTTCGGAAAGCGTATTCCCTGGCAGGTTCACGTCGACGAAAACAACCAAAGGCATTCCCGGCTCTTTCGCCAACGCTTTCAAGAGAAGCCTGCCAATATCCGCGCGGTGCTCCTCCGCAGCAGAGGAGGCAGGTCCCTTGAACCCCAAAACGCCGGGGCGATGTCGACTCTTGGCCTCCACGGCCACCCTCAGTCCGGTCGCTCGGTGTGTGCCGATGAACTCCGGGTGCTTTTGGGTTCCGTCCCTTTCGTCTTGGTATTCGATCGAAACGCCGGCTCGCACGCAGCTGGCGATCACGAACAACTCGTAGCGAGCACCCTGGTATTGATCGCCGATTCGTAGCCGCCGCAGAAGGCGTTTTTGAAGTTCGGCGTTGTCTCTGACTGTGAAGAGCTCGTAGGCCAAGGTCAGAAGCCCACCGATGTCTCCGTTCCAGTCCGCCCGGTACAGGCCAGGGAACCGCGACTCTCTCGCGGGCGTCGCCATACGAGCGTGCGCACTGGCGTTCATTCGGTAGACCGGGTGCCGCTGGTCTTCGGGCTTCGCCTTCTCGGTGTCTGCCCATTTGCTGCCGAACAAACCTCTCATGTCGTCCAGGAGAAAATCGTGAAAGGTTCTCCACGACCGATCGGGTGGTTGAAATACCAACTGGTTCCCGACGGCAACAACCTTCCGTCCTCGCCAGTTCGTCCAGATGGGTTCCCGACTCAGGCCGTGCGTGCGGCTGTGAGCCTCTATCCGCTCGGCGTGAGCGCGGGTCTGACGCTCAATCTGGCCAATCTCCTCTGACGAAAGGCGCGTCGCCGAACCTGTCGTGCGGTCGATGCAGCACTTCTTGAACTTCCTGCCACTCCCACAAGGGCACGGATCGTTCCGCCCAACTTTCGCCGTGGACATTCGCATACCCCAACGACTCGCTTCACGTCCGGGTATCTGAACATACATTCAGCTCATCGTCCAGACCGGACCCGGCGGCCCGCGGGGCCGCCTCGCGCTGACATCAACGCGGTTTCCAAGCCCACTCATCCGGTCTCCATGTCCCGTCCAGCGTGCCGGCGAGCACCGGATCCAGAAACGCCTGCACGGCCGCTGTTACGTCGCCGAGCGTAGGCCAGTCGAGCTGATCCTCCGCCGCGAGCGCGGCGTACGGCGCAACCCAAGAGACCGGTGGGCCTGGTAGCGTCGCTGGCAGATCATGGGTCTTGCGGAAGCCGAAGGTCTGCTCGAGTGCTGCTCGAACGCGGTTGGCTTGAAGCGACCTCACACCCGCGAGCAGCGCAAGATCGGGCAGGTCCTTGAGCCGAGAGTTCGGTCGGGCCCGCGGAAGAGTGTACGCATGCAGCTTCTCGGCGATGTGCGTTTCGATCGGATAGAGCAGCAGGGTCGGTGGCGCAATGCCCGCGAAGCCCAGCGTGTCCTCGGCGGTCACGACATCAGGTGAGCCCAGGATCGGATCGCCGAACCCGACGTCGACGCCAAAGGGTTGCCCGTACGGTTTTCCGGCCATCGCGCAGGTCGCCTGAAACCGGAGGCCGTCGTAGATCATCCCGTCGCCGTGAATCTCCGGTCGATCCTGGTCGGGTTCGACCTCGAACGTAAAGAAATCACGGAGGTCGAGGCGCGCCGCTTCTTGAAGACGCGAGAGGACGCCGTCGGCCGATCCGGTCAACCGCAGGTCAACATCCTTCGTGGTTCGTGCGCGGTCGAGACGAAGCTCCAGGACGAGCCCGCCCTTGAGCGTCACCGTGTTGCCCAGCGCCCGAACGATGCGCGCGAGAAAGCGGTCGAAGACCAGGAACTGCCGCTTTCGGGCGAAGTCGGCGCCGGTCTTCGTGGCGGCCCGCAGACGTTGCTCAAGCGCCTGTTTGAACGCTTCGGGCGAGGCATACTTTCGAGCGGTCAAGCGGCCAGCCCACCAAACGGTTCGAGCGCCACCTCGACATCGTGCAGGTCGAGCTTGGTCACCAGACCGCGCCGCAAGGCTTGCTGCGCTCCCTGACGGAGAAGATCCGGGGACACTTGATCCTTCGCGCAGTCGATCAGCGTGCGACGCACCGAGGTGATCGGAACGGGACCGGCCCACGCCCGATCTCGCTTGGGCACGCTCGCGTAGTGAAGCACGACACCGTCTGGCACGCGGAATCGGCGATGACGCCATTCCGCGGGAAGCGTGACGTGGATACGAGCCGACATGACGTCCGAAAGCCCATGGAGTCCCAGCGCTGTCTGGTGAGAAAATACCCCTTTGCGATCGGACCAGAGCCAGACGACGGCCAGCTCCTCGCGCTCGCCCGCGGGGAAATGGACTAGGCGGTAGATGCCGTGCCGAATCCGGACGACACGACCGGCTTGGATGTGCTTCAGCAGGAGCTGGGTCGAGTACCCAGCCTCCGCCGCCTGCTTAGTCGTGAAGTGACCGTCCTGAACGCTCGCCGTCTGGTAGAGGCGATCCCAGGCCGGCTTGCTGGCGGCCTTCGTCATGCACAAATAGTAACCGCAGGTTTATATTGGTGCAACTGCGAGTTGGAGCACGAAACATAACTCTTAGTTACCTTTCGTGACCGTCGGGGGAGCCGACACCCGGCTGCCTTTTAGAGTCTCCCGCGAGGTTCATTGCGCCGGGCGCCGATCGACTCCGACCGCAACAGCATTGCGAACGCAGGTACCGGCGCAGGTTACATCGGGCCGGCCTGCTGAACGACGCTGATCCCGATGAACAGAAGCTGCCCGTCGGTCTGGTCGTCGACGCGGACCTCATACTTCCGCTGCGCGGTCAGGGCGTTCATAAGATCGGTGGAATTGATCTCCGGCGCGCCGATCGGATCGTCATTCACGAGGTCTGAGTCCCAGAGGCTCACAAGGATTCGCACGTCGCTGTCGATCGGCACATTCACGTACCGCCACACGTCTGGCCAAATGGGCGTGTAGTTGTCCTGGACCGCCTCGGAAGCTTGCGCCAACGAGTATTCGTCACCAGTGACGCCGAAAACCGTCGCTTGTGCCCAACCGTAGGAGTCGGGCTTGTCCAAGCTGAGGATGGCGCTGTTGAGGTCCGGCCCAGCCAGGACGGCCAGCGATCCGCCGGCGGGGTCGCCGCCCGCGAGCGCCGTCCCGAGAGCGTTCAACACTGAGTCCGGGATTATTACCGTTCCGTCCCAAGCCGTGCCGTCGGCCTTCCCGGGGGCGATGATCGCGTCGACGATCTGCACGCTCACCCAGCGGCCAGTGTAGCTGCCACCACCGTCCGGTGACGACGACACGTTTCCGTCCGTACTCGTTCCAGCGTCAACTTTAGGCCCGCCGGTGTTGCCGGCATTCCCGCCGGCGCTGCCGCCAGCACCCGTTGTACCCCCCGCGGAAGCGGGTGCGCCGCCGCGGCCACCGGATCCCGTTGTCCCCGCTGAGCCGCCTGTTCCAGCCGGACCGGTCATGCCCGCCGATCCGCCCGTTCCGCCGGTTCCCGATCCACTGCAGGCGCAAACGCCGTATCCCGATCCGCTCGCGTTGCAGACCTGGGCGCCCATTGCACCGGTCGTGCAGGTGCAGGATGCGGATCCACCGGGGACGCAGACCGCGCCCGAGGCCCCGCCGGAGCCACCTCCCACTTGGCTTCCTCCGCAGCTCGCCATGAACAACGACAGCACCACCACCAGTCCGATCGCGACCCTCTCCATCGGCATTCTCCCTTGTCCCCGGCGCGACTCGCCCAGGCCGAGCGGGCCATCAATGTCTCACAGGCGAGCACCGGCCGTCCATCGAGTGCCGATGCGAGTTCGTCTCTACTACCGCACACCCTCGCGTCACCAACCGGTGGCCGCGAGCACCTGCGTCGCCTCGCTCTACCCCGTTGTGGTCATCGACCTCTTCTCGCGTCGGGTCGTCGGTCGCTGGGCAACAGCTCAGTCGCGCGGAGCAACAATCACGCGGACTTCCAGGGCCCCACGCAGGCCGCTTAGGTCGTCCTCCAGCTCTGCTGGGTTAGCGAGGCGTCGCTCTGGATCAAAAATGAAGCAGATTAGAGTTCCGCAGTCTTGGTGTTCCTTATAGCGGTCGATGTCGATGATCAGCTGGTCGCCAAGTTCCCTCGCACCAAGACCGTCACGCGTCATCTTCACCTCCAAGACCAGCCGTTCGCGCTTAAGGAGAAAGTCCATTCTCGAGCTTTTTCCAGCATAGCTCGGGGTCCAAGCCTCGGGCCGAACGTCGTCAAACTCGAGGCGCAGGATGCTGTGAAGCAGGTCCTGCGCATCATATTCGTCGTCGATAGGGAATGACGGACGGTTGTTATGGCGTTTCAAGAGTTGCCGAACGAAGGCCGGAAACCGACGGCAAATCTTCACGAGCCGATCAAACGCCAGCGGCGCCACGGGCCCGATTGAGGGTGGAACCGGCGGCGCGGGGCAGAGGTCGATTTGACCTGAAATCGACTCCAACCTGGATATCTTGTCGAGGACGGTCGAGATACAGGATTTGACGACGGCGAGCGGGTCGCCCTCGACATCCAGAACGCCCATGCTCAGACGATGCCTCCTGTACTGTGCCAAAAACATCGCCCC
>CAZNCQ010000424.1:0-5214 GCA_964571275.1 uncultured Myxococcales bacterium | reverse complement strand
CTTTTCTACGCTCGTTTTACTGAGCGTGGGTGTCCACCAAATCGGGTCAACTCCATCGGACGCGACCAGCATCAGCAGGCCCACGAGCCGTCGCCGTAGAGCGACCCGGTCTTGCGAGCGCCCCCAGCCGTCCACCGCCGCCTGGAGAGCTGCAGCGATGGGTTCGGCACCGCCCGCAGCTACAATGCTACAGCCCCCCTGCGCACTGGCCTTTTCTGGCAACTCGGCCGCGGGTACGATGAGCCGTAAGTGCCCGGAGACCGCGCCAGAATGCTCTCCGACTTCACCTGGCTGCACCGGGGTCCGAGTTTTCAAGTCCGGTCCACCCCGCAGCTAAGTACCGCAAGATCATTTTCGAAGTCTGACCCTGTAGCTAAACCTGTAACTGATTCGCCCGCTGGCTCGTCGCGGATTCGCGACGCGGATCCCTCCAGGGGCGTCAACGTCCACCCGCGCGACGTATTCCGCCCCCCAGTCCGTGCCGCACTCGCGTCGGTCCTCTCCTGTCACGCGCCTTCAGGCGATCCGCAGCCATCCCTCGAAATTGCGGCCACCTTTCAACCGCTTCGGTTGGTTCGGCACGCGTCGTATCCGACCTTCACTGCGATGGCACCGAGGACCAGCGCGAACAGCCGACGGATTTGCTCTGGTCGCAAAAGAAGCACGAGCTTTGCCCCGAGCCAGCCCCCCAGCGCCGCGGCGATGCCCATGCAGACAGCCAAATCCCAGCTGACGAGCCCCCGGGCGACGAACACGATTGAGGCGGCGGCCGAGCCAACGAAGTTGATGACCTTCGAGGCGGCGACCGCTTCAGGCAGCGTGCGACCGAAGAAGAAGACGATCCCGAACGTGAGCAGGGTGGCGTAGCCGCCTGAGAACATGCCGCCGTAGACCGCCCACAGCGACAGCACCAAGTACCCGAGCATCATGATGCGAGGTCCGCTCTTGGACCGCGACGCGCCGAAGGTCGGATGGACTGTCAGCAACGCCGCCATGGCCAACAGGGCGCCCGAGATGATCAGGCGGAGCGTTCGATCATCGAGCAAGACGACAGCCAGCGAACCCAACAAAGAACCGGGAATTGCCGACAGGGCCAGCGCCAGCGTGGGATCGCGTGGAATCGCCTTGACCATCCGGAATCGCGCCGCCGATCCAGCGGACAATGCGGCCACGACGATCATATTCGTGCCGATGGCCGATTGTGGTTCAACGCCCGCCAGCAAGAGCAGGGGGACCGTGATCAACGACGTTCCACCCGTAATGGAGGAGATGATGCCAGCACCGAACGTCCCCAACGACAGGAGCAGCAACCGGAGCGGGCTCATCGGCTTCGGGCAGTTCGTTCGAAATCAGGGACCACGTTCACGTTTGAATTCACGAACCCGACCAACCGCCAGGCCGAGTGCCCGCCTTATCCGACCAACGCCGGGAGAATCTCATCGATCGGCGTCGTGACCTGGATCGTGCGGTCGCCCTTGGGCGTCAGCAAGCCGGCAGAGAAGCCGGCGTACATCTCGGTGAACGCCGCGGCGACGTCGGGCGGCACGCCCGCCTGCTGGAGCGCCGCCTGGTGGCCGGCGGCGGGGATGTCGACGATCGAAAGCGTCTTGCCGAGCAGCTTGCCGATCTTCTCGGCGAGCTGCCGCGACGAGTAGGCAGGTCCGACCAGATCGACGACCTCATTGCGCGCGGGCGATGACTTGAGCGCCTTGGCGATGGCGTGGCCGACGTCCTGGGTGGCCACCTGCGGCGCCGGGATATCGGCCGACGGTAGGAAGTTGGGAAAGGTCCCGGCGTTCTTCGCCGCGGCAATGACGCCGGCGATGTTCTCCTGGAATGAGCCGGCGCGGACGGCGACCAGCCTCGTGCCGGTCTCGCGAAACTTGTTCTCGGCGTAGTGGAGGCTCTTGATGGGGCCGTTCTTATCGGCGCGATCGGCGCCGACCGAGGAGAGCAGCACCACCAGCGGAACGCCGCCACGCTTGATGCCGGCAGCGAGCGCATCGGCGCTCTTCCGTTGCGCGCTGTAGATGTCGCCGGTCGCATAGTGCGGCGGGATCAAGGTGAAGAAGCCGTCGGCTCCTTTCACCGTCGACGCCACGAACTCGGCGTCGTCGAGCGAGCCGACCGCGATCTGGGCGCCGCGCGCCGACCATTCGGCCCCCTTTTTCGCATCACGGACGATGACCGTGACCGCGTCGCCGGCGGCGAGTAGATCGCGCGCGACGACAGAACCGACGTGACCCGTGACTCCAGCAACCACGAATTTCGACATGGGCTTCTCCTCTTTGCTCGGAAGCTTGACCTTCAAAACTCCGAGCGTCACGCCAACATTTGGCGAGGCCCGAAAATGACTTGGGCATGACCTTGATTTCACCTCCCCGCGACGATGCGGGGTGAGCCTTCACCGCCGGACTGCGACGGGCACTCAGTGATGCAGCTCCTTGCGTAGAGCCGACGTGCCTTGAACCAGCGCGCGCATCTTTTGTGCGGCCACCTGGCGTGGAAGCAGCGCCATCCCGCAATTTGTCGAGGCGGGGAGCCGCTCGGCGGGCACGTATTCGAGCGCCTGTCGCAATACGCTGCTCACCTGCTCGCTGGTTTCGACCCTTTCGGTGGCGATATCGATCGCACCGACCGCCATTTGCTTGCCCCTGAGCGCACTCAGCAACGACAGCGGCACGCGAGAATTGATCGCCTCCAGCGACACCTGGTCGATGGCGGTCTTGGCGAGCAGCGGAAACGTCACTTCGTATTGGCGCCACTCGGGACCGAGGCCCTGCTTCCACGCGATGTTCGCCGGTAGCCCATAGCCGTAGCAGATATGGATCGCGGTCTTGCAGGGCACCCCCCGGATTGCCTCCTCCAGCGCCGCCACGCCCCAGTCGCGGACCTTGTCGAGGTGGATGTTGAATGCCGGCTCGTCCAGCTGAATCACGTCGACACCCAGCGCGGCGAGCTCGCGCGCCTCTTCGTTGATCGCCCTGGCAAAGGCGAATGCCAGCTTGCTCTCGTCTCGGTAATACTTGTCGCTGACGGTCTCGACGATCGTCATCGGGCTGGGCAGCGCGAACTTCAAGGTCTTTTGGGTCAGCGCGCGTGCCAAGCGCACCTCCTCGGCGTGCACCGGCCGCAATCGGCGAATGGGCCCCACGACAGTGGGAACCTGCGCCGGATAGCGCGGGCCGAATACCCCCTTTGGTCTCTCGGTTCACGAAATCTAGGCCTTCGAGACCGGCGGCGAAGGTGTGAATGAAGTGCTGCCGGAACTGTTCGCCATCCGTCACGACGTCGAGACCGGCGGCCTCCTGTTCGCGAACCGCCAAGATGGCCGCGTCTCGCTTCGCCTCGTCGAGGGCCTCGCCGTCGAGCCGCCACGGCGCCCAGAGTTGGCCCGGCGTGGCGAGCCATGCCGGCTTCGGAAGACTTCCCACGATCGTCGTTTCGAGCATCGGTTCAACCCCCATCGCGCGAGGTCGCCCCCGCAAGGTCCGTGGTTTGCCGGAGCGGCCCGATCACCTCGCGATAGAAGCGAGCGGGCTCGTCGGTGTTGGATTCGAGCTTGAGGGCGATCGCATCGACGCCGGCCTCTGCCAGCGCCTGGACGCGGCGAATGATGGTATTGCGATTGCCGATGAGCCCACTGGTCAGGCCCAGGTTGGCCTCGACGCGGTCGCGGGCCGCACCCCGGTTGTGCGCGACGACGCTCGACTCGACCTGACTCTCGAAGTAACGCAGCGTCTCTTCGTCGGCGTCGGCCGCCAGCGCCTCGGCCGCGCGCGTCGCCTCACGATCGGTGTCGCGCAGCAACGCGAAGGCGCTGAGCATGACCCGGAGCGAGCGACCGTGCTCGTTGCGCGCGCGCCTTTTGATACGGCCGATCAACTCGCGAACTTGGTCGACCGGGCCACCGTTCACGAAGAGCACGTCGGCGGCGCGGGCTGCGAGATCGATGGCGGCATCGGATTCGCCCGCCACCATGACCAAGGGGACCGGGTTCGGTCGCGGACTGGCCGTGCCGCGCGCCAGCCGGTAGTCTCGTCCATCCACATCAGCAATCTCGTGCCTCCAGAGCGCGTCGATGCAGGCCAGATATTCGCCGGCGCGGCGATAGCGCTCGCCGTGCGGCAGCCACCGATCGCCGTGCATTTCCGCCTCGAGCTGCCACCAGCCTGCGATGATGGTGAGGCCGAACGCATGCGGGCGCATCGCCGCGATGGTGGCCCCCATCTTGGCGACCACGCCCGGCGCTTTGAAGCCGGGCTGTACCGCCGTGATCACCCGGATGCGCCGGGTCCGCGCCGCGATCCCCGCCGCCAGCACCCAGGCGTCGAGGACGGGATACGCCGGACCGTAGACGGCGTTCAAGTAGTGCTCGGGCAAATAGCAGAAGTCGTATCCCACGCGGTCCGCAGCCTCGCCCAAGCGCAACAGATCGGCCGCATCGGGCGCCGCCGCGCGCGATCGCACGCGAAGCCACCCGCCGCCGGTCGGTACACAGATTCCAAATTCGAGGGGCATCGATCGCGTCCGGCCATGCACGGCACGCGGGCCCCAGCAACTGCACGCGGCATACCGTTCGACGAGGTCACGCAATCGGCCGCCGGACGCCGATGGGTGAGCTGCTTTGCTTTCCCAACAACACGCATTGCTGTCGGCGTGTTGCTGCAGAAACACTTGGCTGCCACTTCTGTCTGCATGTGACCGAATCCGGCGCGCCGGGCGCCCGTCCTTCAAAGGCACGGGTCGTGCAAATCGGCTCGGCGCTCAACGTGCCCTCGAACAACAAACGACGCGCGCATCTGCTCGCTTTCATCCAGCATGGCGTCAACAGCCACGCCACTGGTATGTGGCGGTACCCCAAGGACAAGGTTGGCTGGGATTGGACCCGACCGCCCTACTGGCAACACATGGCGCGCACGATGGAGCGCGGACTGTTCGACGCGATCTTCATCGCCGACGAGCTCGCCCCCTACAACAACTATCAAGCGAGCTCGGACGCCTGCGTGAAGTACGCGGTGCAGTGCCCGACGCACGAGCCTTCGACCATCGTTCCCATCATCACGACGGCGACGCAGCACCTGGGGGTGGGCGTGACGCTGTCGACCGCCTTCGAGCACCCCTATTCGATGGTGCGGCGGCTCTCCAGCCTCGATCATCTCTCGGGCGGCCGCGTCGCCTGGAACATCGTCAGCTCGTACTCCAAGAGCGAGT
>CAZNCQ010000423.1:0-5265 GCA_964571275.1 uncultured Myxococcales bacterium | reverse complement strand
CGATCACGATCACGAGCTCGGGCACGCGCGCCGCGAGGCTGCGTTCAGCCGCCGAGCTTGTTGACCAAGCTCAAACTGAACGACTGCGCGGCAGCCGTCAGCGTCGCGTTGAGCGCGCTGTTCGCGAGCGCGAGCTGGCTCGACGATTGGATCACGTCGGCCTCCGATTGCTCGGACACGCTCTTGGTCGTCGCGTCGCTGGTCGACTTCGCCAGCGTCTGCGCCGTCGCGAATGCGTCGCCCATCGCGCCGATCTGGGACAGCGTCGTGGTGACCTGGGTCGTCGCCGTCTCGAGACCGGTCAGCGATCCGCGGATCGCGTTGCCGTTGTTGGTCTTGAGCGCCGTCGACAGAGACTGCAGCGTCGCGAACAGATCCACGCCGCCGCCCACGCCCTTGACCGCAACGTCGGCACGGACCGACGAGTTCTCGAGCACGCCCGGCGCGACCTCGACCTGGCGCACGGCCGTGTCGCCGCTGTAGTTGCCGCTGGTGTCGAACGGCGCCGTCTGATCCTTGTTGCCGCCGAAGATGTAGCGCCCGTCGACGTTGGTGTTCATCAACGTGACCGCCTGCTGCATCAAGCCGTCGACCTCGGTGGCCGCGCCCTGGCGGTCGGCGGCCGAGTAGCTGTCGTTGCCCATCTGCACAGTCAGCTCTCTCGCGCGCGCGAGCACGTCGGTCAGGCTCTGCAGCGCGCTATCCGACGCGTCGACCTCGTCGCCGGCGCGGGCGGCATTCTGAGTAATCGCGGCCATGCGATCGATCGTCTGCTGCCCGCGCACCATCGACGCCGCCACCGTCGGATCGTCGCCGGGATGAACGACGCGCATGCCGGTCGAGAGCTGCTCCATCGCCGTCTGCGCGCGATCGCGGCTCTTCGCGGCGTTCGCGGCGGCGTTTTCGAACATCATTCGGTCGGTCACGCGCATCGTTGCTGCTCCCCGGTTACATCAGGCTCATCAACGTGTCGAGCATGCTGTCGGTGGTCGTGATGACCTTGCCCACGGCCTCGAACGCGCGTTGCGCACTGGTCAGGTTGACCATCTCTTCGTCGAGCGACACGCCCGACGTCGACTCGCGCAGATTGGTGAGGTTGTCGAGCAGCGCGCCGTCCTGATCGGACATCGCCTGCGCCCGCTGCGAAGCTCCGCCGAACGACGCCACGATGTTGCTGAAGGCCGTCTCGGGATCCGAGCCACTCGCCAGCGCCGTCTGCTCGGTCGCGATCAGCGCGTTCATGTTCGTGTTGTCGCCGGGCAGCCCCGCTGCCGACGACGACGCGGCCAGCAGCGCCGGGTTCGCGATCAGCGTGGGATCGACGGCGATCTGCCCCGCCGCGCCCGCCGACGTCGCGCCCACCGTGAACATGTTGTGCCCGGTCGTGCCGTCCTGCGCGAAGCCCGCCGACGAGACCGAGTTGATCGCGTTCGCGAAATCGAAAGCCAGAGAGTCGAGCGACGCCGACGTCGCGCCGAGCGTTCCGTCGCGCGCCGAGATCGCGCCGCCGATCGCTCCCCCGGCCGCGCTGGTCGGCAGCGAGACCGGCCCGCTACCGTCAGCGCGTGTGATCCTCAACGACAGATGTCCTCGATTACTGGAGTCGGGGAGCGTCGACAGCTGCGCCGCGCGATCCTGACTCACCAGAGCGGTGCCGCCCGGCAGCGCCATCGAGACGTCGCCCTGCGAATCCATCACCGGCGTGGCGCCCGTGAGCTCGGTCAACTTGTCCTGCAGCTGGCGGCGCGCGTCGAGCAGATCATTCGGCTCCGCGCCGCTCGCGCGCCCGGAGCGGATCTGCGCGTTCAACGACGCCATGTTGGCGGCGTCGGTGTTCACCTCGTTGACGATGCCGCTGATCTTGTCGTCGAGGCCGCTGCGGGCGTCTTCGACCGCCTGCGAGGTGCGGTTGAACGACTGCGCCAGCGCCTGCGCCGACGAGACGGCCGCGGTCCGCGACGCCGGATCTGCCGGGTTCTGGGCCACGGCGCGCAACGACGAATAGAACGCGCTCAGCGTGGAGCTCAGCCCACCCGCGGCATCCGGATCCAGCGCCGACACGGCCCCCAGCGCGTCGCTCTCGGTCGAGCTCGCGCTCTGCGAGGCGATGGCGTTGGGGATCTGCCGCTCCAGAAACGCGTCGCGCGACTGGGTGATCGACTGAACGTCGACGCCGCGGCCGATGAATCCGTTGGGGACCAGCTGGTCCGGCGTCAGCGCCTCGAGGTTCACGGTCTGGCGCGAGTACCCGGGCGTGTTGACGTTGGCGATGTTCTGGCCCGCCACCGCCGCCGCCTCGCGATGCGCGGCCAGGCTGGTGCTCGCCTGCGAGAGAATTGTGAGCAGATCGGCCATCGGGTCAGACCACCCGGCTCACGACGGTTGACGAACGCGCGATCGACGCGGCGGCCGCCATGCCCCGACGGTCGTAGGCGGCGGGGCGCGGGCTGAGCGCGGTCAGGTACGAACGTACGAACGAGAGCGCGCGCTGTCCCAGCGCACGGTTCAAATCGTCGAGCTCGGCCAGCGCAGCCGCGAGCGACCGCACCTCGGCGAACGCTTGCGCCAGGAGCTCGGTCGGCGCCGGCGCGACGCCGCGCAGGCCGTCGATGGTCACTTCGGTCAAACCGTGGGCGCGCGCGACCAGCGCGAGCTCGGCCGAGAGCTGCGCCTGCTTCTGATTCACCAGCGCGTTCCATTCGCCGCGCGCGACGGCGCGCTTCATCAACCCCTCGACATCCATCGCTCGAATCAGCACGCGCTCAGCGCGTGCTCGCTCGACCTCCGCGCGCAAGGCGTCGCGGATCTGATGAGTGACGGCTATGGCATTGTCGAGGTTGTTGTTGTCCATCATTAATGCTTGATGAGAGCCTGGAGGCGGGCGTCGACCTCGGCGTCCTGAAGGATCTCGTCGGCAACGCGTGAAGGATCGGGGTGGTAGTTCCCCGCGCGCACTTGCGCTTCCAGGTTCTGAAGTCGCTGCGCGCGCCCTCCCGCGACGGACGCTTTGCTCGTCGCCATCGCGAGGTCAACGTCGCGAGAATTGTCGACGCTGACGCGATCTCGAGGAGTTGTCGTCGCGGGCGGATCAGGCGGTACCACTCTCCCGACGTCGGCGACCGGTTTGGTCTCGTTGATTTTCATGGTGCATCTCCGGTACGGGATCCCTGCTTCCCCGTAACCGTGTCTTCGACACGTTTCTGGTAGGCATTAAGTGCCCGATGAACAACGCCGGTGTAGGCGCCGTTTTCCCCAGACTTTACCGGCACCTGTGAGGCATGGGCGCACAACGTCGTCGCGCTGTCGGGGTGGGCCTTGGTCGCACCCTCCGCGGGTTTCCGCGCCGCGAAGGAGGCTGGATCGTCGTCGTCGCTGCCAGCGTCGATGCCTTCGTTCGCGCCGATGTGGCCGCCACTCTTAGCGGCGCTCTTCGCGCCGGGCTTCGCTATCTCGTCCTCGATCATGCGCGCGATGCCGATGCCGCCGCCTTTCGCCACCGCGTCGGCCAGCGTCTCGATGAACATCTCGGCGCGCAGCTGGCCACCGGCGACGTCGGCCGGTTTGAACGCGCCGCTCGCGCTCAAGAGCTGTCGCAGGATTGTCGCCTCCATCTGTTGCGCGGCCGCCTTCGTGGGGTCCGGCGCGTTCTGCACATCCGAGATCGGCATCGCCATCAGATCACGTCCAGGTCGGCGTCGATAGCGCCGGCTGCTTTCATCGCCTGCAGGATCGCGATCAGATCGCGCGGGGTCGCGCCGATCAGGTTGAGCGCTTTCACCAGCTCCTCGACGGTCGTGGTCGCGGGCAGCGCCACCACCGGCTGCTTCTTTTCCTTGGCGTCGACGGCCGATTGATTGGTCTGCACCGTGCGGCCGCCGCGCGACAGCGCGTTCGGCTGCGACACCAGCGGGAGGGTCTGGATCGAGATCGACAGCCCGCCGTGAGCGACGGCGACGGCACGGATGCGCACGCGATCGCCGGCAACCACGGTGCCGGTGCGCTCGCTGACCACGATGCGCGCGCGCTGGTCCGCCTCGACCTCGATCGCTTCGATCGCGGTCATCAGCGCCACGGTCTTGCCCTTGTACGCGGCGGGGATCTTCACCTCGACCGATGCGGGATCGGCGGCGCGCGCCAGCGTGTCGTCCTTGAGCGCGGCGTTGATCGCCTCGGCGATGCGATTGGATGTGGTGAAGTCCGGCGTCTTCAGACCCAGGACCATCGGGCTCTTCTCGAGATTCGCCACCACGGCACGCTCGATGATGCCACCTGCGGGCACGCGGCCCGACGTCGGCTGGTTTTTCTGCATCGACGACCCGTGCAGCCCGACGTCGAAGCCGCCCGCCTGCACCGGCCCCTGTGCCAGCGCGTAGACCTGGCCGTCGGGACCGGTCAGCGGCGTGATCAGCAGGACGCCGCCCGCGAGCGAGCGCGCGTTACCCATCGACCCGACGCTGACATCGATGCGCGAGCCCGGCCGCGAGAACGATGGCAGGCGCGCGGTCACCATCACCGCGGCGACATTGCGTACCTGCACGTCGGTCGGATTGATGCGAATGCCGAGCCGCCCGAGCATGCCGCTGATCGACTGCGCGGTGAAGAACACGCGCTCGGTGTCGCCGGTGCCGGAGAGGCCCACGACCAGGCCGTAGCCGTAGAGCACGTTCTCCCGCACGCCCTGGACGTCGACCAGCTCCTTGACCCGCACGGGCGCGCCGAAAGCCGCGCGCATGCCCGTGAGCAGCAGAAACGAGATCAGCAGCGCGAAGCAGATCTTCTTCAAGACCAGATCCTCCACGCAGCGACGAAGGAATAGGAAACAGGGAGAAGTAGAGAAGCAGAAGACAAGTCGGAGGGCTTAAGCTCCGTGGTTAACGTAGCCTCCGGCTCCTTTGCGCTGCCACCTTTTCTACTTCTCCCTGTCGAAATCAAAGCTAGTCGAAGCATCAGAACGGCCACAGCCACCCGAGGTAGCGAGAAAAGAATCCCTGGTGTTGGTTGTCGGTCAGCACACCGCGCCCCACGAACTCGATCTCGGCGTCGGCGACCATCGAGCTTTTGACACTGTTCTCCTGGTCGATGTCGATCGGGCGCACTACACCCGAGATGTAGAAGTGCTGCTCCTCACTGTTGACCAGCACGACCCGGTGCCCTTCGACGAAGAGGTTGCCGTTCGGCAGCACCTTGCGTACCACTGCCGGCACGGTCGCCGTCAGGTACTCGGTGCGCGCGGTCGTCCCTTCGCCTTTGAAATCGCTCTTGGAG
>CAZNCQ010000422.1:0-5271 GCA_964571275.1 uncultured Myxococcales bacterium | reverse complement strand
CGCACCGAGGGGACCACTTGCGCTGGCTCCAGTGAGACGGAGGGTGATCCGGGGCGGATTCACCGCTATCGACGAGCTCACGTTCATGATGTCGGCCAACGGAAGCTGGTGCTCTCTCCCGCGATTTCGCACGACCAGGTAGTCGCCCGCATCGTAGACCTCGTCTGCCAGGTCCCAGACGAACTTCCTCATCACGAAGTACCCGAACACCGACATCGCGCTGGGACCGACCAGGAAGATGACGGTACCGCTCGCTAGACCACCATGGCTGAGCGCCACGATGACGAAGAGCCCCAGAAAACCGAACCACAGGGCCGGGAACACCTTCTTGTAGAACGTCGTCCACGGAGACGAGATCCGCTTCATCTTGTCGACGTAACGATCTCGCGTTCAGCGGCGGCGCGCAAGCGCCGCCCGCTGGAACGGCGGGTCGGACGGCTCATTGCCCGGCCGGCGGCCGCCCTTCCCATGCCTTCAGGCCACAGCTCGAGCACTTGCCTGAATATCCCCAGTTCCCTTCGCCCTGAAAGGAGTGTCGACAGCGAGGGCAAAGCCAAGCCGACTGCCACGAACCGGCGCCCGCGATCCCGACGAACCAGATGAGCGTGAGCGCGATGGTCGCCCAATCCACCCTAGCCAATGAGAACAAGAGCACGATGCCAGGCACGAAGAAGATGATGCTGATCCAGAGAATTACGCTTCGTACGAGGTAGCCTCGCCAAGGTACGTCCTTGTCACCCCGGACGCCGCTGCTGTCCGCGTTTGCGTGTTTCATCTGTCTGTCCACCGATACTGCCGTTCAGCGGCGGGTGCGAGAGGGAGCGGAGCGAGCGACTCGCCCCTCGGTCTGCAACGGCGGGTTCGACAGCTCACAGCGGGTCTGCGACCGTGGACGTGTACTTCGCGACTCGGTCTCGAAGAGAAGCCGATACTCCCCGAACTCCGGTGAGACATCGGCGGAACTTCGGGTCTCGACGAGCCTCAAGCTCGACGCGTTCGACGAATCGCTCGGGCTCGCGTGTGAGCAGATCCTCAAGCGGACCGGCTGCGACATGAGCGAGGATCTGATCGTCCGGTGCCGCTCCGACCAGTTCGAGAGTGACCTCCATCCGGCTTCCGAATCGCGACGAAGGAGCTCGTCCACTTCAACCCACGCAGCGTAGAGCGGACCCGACGCCTTACACCCCTCGACATGGTAGCGAATCCAGTCATCGGCCAAGGCATGCGGCATCGCTCGTCTGTCCAACAATATAGCCGTTCAGCCGCGGATGCGAGAGGGAGCCTGCACAGTGCGACCGACGCGCCCGTCCGCTGCAACACGCGGGTTAGGCAGCGTACCAGGCCGGGGGAGTTCCAGGACCGGACCAGCTCCAGTCGCGCAGCATCTCGATGATGCTCGCGTCGTTGATGGCCTCGTCGATCTCCTTCTTCCCGGTCTCGGGAAGACACGAGTAACCAAAACCGGCCGCCACGAGCCGTTCCGTGAATCGCCGGATCGCCGCGTATTCTGTCACCAACACCATCCCGTGAGCGGCCCCGAAGTGCTCGAGCAAGACCGGCGCCACAAGGTATTCCTCATCGAGCGCCACGTGGACGTCGGTGCGCACGGCCAGCTGGAATCGACGAGCAATCTCGATCCACCGATTCTGGAATGGAGTCATCGGAAGCTGCCTAACGACCTGCCGTTCAGCGGCGGCGCGAAGCGCCGTCCGTCTGCAACGGCTTGTTCGACGGCGACACGCCTCCGCCTACCACGATGAACAGTCCTTTGGCTCGGCCGGACAGATCGGATAGTTCTGGCCGCGGAGGTAATTGCGAAAGGTGGCAGTTCGCGATCCGGAGGCGGCTGCTGTCGAGGCTCGCTCAAGAACGGGTTCTTGATGTCGGGAACAGAGATACTCCCATGCCAGGTACACCACGTCGTCATGCTTCGCGCGTGTTAGCATCTTCTCGGCCTCCGCAATCGCCGCGCCTTCGCGCTTCGGGTCGCGCCACTCGGCGAACTTCTCGATCGCCGATCGGATGTCGGCGTATCCGGGTGCGACATCGGCAAGGACACCTTCCACTCCGAAATACACCTCCGGACGACCCTTGATGGTTCGGACGAATACAATTGCTCGCATGTGGCCTTGCTCGTAAGCCTTCCACCACAGTTGGTCTTTGAGATAGAGGCCGGCGTCCTTGGGCAGCTGGGAAGCGCTCCCGAAGAACACCTTCACCACGCGAGCGTTAGCCATCGCAGACCGGACTAGCTCGTATGGAAATTTCTTCGCTCGCCCACTCTCGACTCCGTCCTTTCCGGACGCCGGGAGGGACCTGCCGAATTTCAGCTCAATCTCGACGGCGGACTCCGCACATATTGCCTTCTGGCCCAGCGTGTAGGACGGGCCGGCGTGCAGGTCCGCTCCCGCGAGTTGAATCAGTACTCCGACCACCAACGCAGCTCGTGGGTACATGCCGCCTCCAGTCCGTCGAACGATCACGCGTTCAGCGGCGGCGCGCAAGCGCCGTCCGCTGCAACGCGCGGTTCGGCAGCGCGTCCTCTACTCATCGTCCCGAGGGTGGACCAGCGTGAAAGCCAGGGCCACGTCCGGGGAGCGGAGCCAGCCCAACACATCCGCGACGCTCTGCGAACGCGGCACGGCAAGGTAGGCGCGACCACTGCGGCCGTCCTTTTCGACGAAGGCACCCTCGACGGCGATGTCGGCCTGCTCGCCCGCAACGTCCAGCGCCCTGAAGGTGGCGTTTAGGTCACTGCTGGACGACAGACTGTAGTCGATGATCATCGCCCAGCGACCGCCGTCGTGGTGAATACGACGACCGATGTGCTCGACCGCGACCCCCTCACTGTCCCAGTCCAGCATGCCATCGCCGTCGTCCGGTCGGACCTCAATGACATCGCCGTAAGTTGGCTTGGCGTGGAGAAAGGGCACGTTCCCCAGCCGCACTCTTCGCGTCCGGCTGGTCTGGACGATCGGTCCGAGGTCCTCAGCCCAGGCTGTCTCGACGTCCTCACCCTGGTTGTGCAGCCGCACCTTTACCAATTTTCGACTTGTCGGGCACCCACATTCCGAACTGCGTCTCCGTCTGCCGAACTCATATTTCCCACAGTTGGATAATCCTTGGCCACAGCAATCTCGCGGCCATATTGCACGACCGATCCATCGCGATCTCGCGAGCTTGTGACGCATGGTCTCGCTGGATAATCCGATAAGGGCCGCGACCAGGGCCGCGAGCGGCATGGCAAGGGTCGCGGGCTGGTCAGTGATCGAGGGGGCTGCGGACACCACCGGCGCCTCGATTGAGAACGTGGGTGTAGATCATCGTGGTGGTGACCTCCTTGTGACCGAGGAGCTCCTGGATCGTGCGGATGTCGTAACCGGATCCAAGAGGCCAGCCGCGAAGGAGTGGCGCAGGGCTGGGGAGTGACCTGCTTGGGAATCTTGGCGGTGATGGCGGCCAGACCGCTCTCCTTTTGAACGATGCTTTCGTGAAGATGGTGGCGACGGATCTTCGGGGTGGCGGGGTCGACGCAGGTTCGAGTCGCGGGAAATACCCGTCGGTGAGGAAGAAGGCTGCGCTGGACGGGATGCTGCGGCTGGTGAAGAGCGGAGCTCCGTACGCGGCCAAGAAAAAAGGCGGCTGGAATCTCTGCGATTCCGCCGCCTTTTCGGTGGGCGTTGCAGGGATTGAACCTGCGACTTCGACCGTGTGAAGGTCGCACTCTTCCGCTGAGTTAAACGCCCGGGATGAAGACGAGGAGAGGCTAGCGCCCTCGGTCGGTGGTCGTCAAATAGAATGCGCGGGCGGGCGCCGATGACGGGCAATCTGACGGGCAATCTGTTCGATGGATCACCGCGGCGGGTTCTGACATTCTCGGGCGGGTGTCGCACCCGACCGATCGATCAGGGGTTCCACCGACGGCCCTTCGTTCGTCGCTCCTGGCGGCCGGTGTCATGGTCGGGATGAGCCTGGGCGCGCCGGGAGACGTCGAGGCCGCCGCGCCCCTGCCCCCTGCCAGCGCGGTGGCGGCGCCGTCCGATGCACGGCTCTCGGTCGAGCTGCGCGGGCCGTGGGTCTTCCGCCAGGCGACGCACGCGGGGAGCCCGGCCGCCGGCGCGAACGGCTGGCTGCCGGCGACGGTGCCGGGCTGCGTGCACACCGACCTGCTCGCGAACCACAGGATCGCCGACCCCTTCGTGGGCACGAACGAGAAGGACCAGCAGTGGATCGACAAGGAAGACTGGGAGTACCGCACGACGTTCGTCGCAGATGACGCGCTCCTCGCGCGCGAGCGGATCGAGCTCGACTTCCGGGGCCTCGACACCTACGCGGAGGTCTTCGTCAACGGCGCATCGGTGCTCAGCGCCGACAACATGTTTCGTTCGTGGCGAGTCGCGGTGAAGCCGCACCTGCACGCGGGCGAGAACACGCTGCTCATCCGTTTTCGCTCGCCGATCAAGCACGTGATGCCGGCCTACGAGCGGCTCGGCTACGTGTTGCCGGCGGCGAACGACCAGGCGACGCCGATGGTCAGCATGTTCACGCGCAAGGCGCCGTATCACTACGGCTGGGACTGGGGGCCGCGCTTCGTCACCAGCGGGGTCTGGCGGCCGGTGCGGCTCGAGGCCTGGGACGCGGCACGCATCGACGACGTCCACGCGCTGCAAACGTCGCTGACCGACGCGCGCGCGACGCTGAAGGTGACCACGACGGTGGTCGCGTCGCACGCGGGCCGCGCGCAGCTGCGCCTGTCGCTCGCCGGCGGCGGCCCGCTGGCGGAGGTCGGCGCGACCCTGAAGGCCGGCCGCAACGCGATCGACGCCGACGTCGCGATCGAGCACCCCGAACGCTGGTGGCCGAATGGCCTCGGCCAGGCGCACCTTTACACCATCGCGGCCGAGCTGTCGGTCGCCGGCGTCGCGCGCGACACGCGCGCCGTCCGCGTCGGCCTGCGCACGCTGCAAGTCATTCACCGCGACGACAAGGGCGGCAAGAGCTTCACCGTCGAGGTCAACGGCGCGCCGGTCTTCATGAAGGGCGCGAACTACATCCCGTCGGACAGCTTCGTCGATCGCGTGACGCCCGAGCGTTACCGCTTCCTGGTGCAGTCGGCCGCCGACACGCACATGAACATGCTGCGCGTGTGGGGCGGCGGCATCTACGAGGACGATCGCTTCTATGACCTGTGCGACGAGCTGGGCATCCTGGTCTTCCAGGACTTCATGTTCGCCTGCAGCATGTACCCCGGCGACGCGCCCTTCATCGAGA
>CAZNCQ010000421.1:0-5300 GCA_964571275.1 uncultured Myxococcales bacterium | reverse complement strand
CCGTCCTTGTCGTTGTCCGGATCCGGGCAGCCGTCGTCATCCTCGAAGCCGTCCTTGTCCTCGGCCTCCAGCGGGCACTTGTCGTTCGAGCCGAGGATGCCGTCGCCGTCTTCGTCCTTCTCGGGGCAGCCGTCGTCGTCGTCGATGCCGTTCTTGGTCTCGGGCTCGTTGGGGCACTTGTCGATCGCGTCCGGGATCCCGTCGTGATCGTTGTCGGGATCCGGGCAACCGTCTTCGTCCTCGAAGCCGTCCTTGTCCTCGGCGGCGTTGGGGCACTTGTCGACGCTGTCGGGGATGCCGTCGCCATCGCTGTCCTTGGGCGCCGCGGGCGGAGGCGGAGGTGCCGGGGGCGGTGGCGGTCCGTGGTGGCCACCGAGCGTGAACGAGACACCGCCCATGACCTCGTAATTGGCCGAGTAGCCGTTTTGCGTCGTGTTCGGCGCGCCGACCACGCGCCCGTCGATGCGCAGCCCGAAGAGCGGCGTGATCGCGTACTTCAGACCGACGCCGCCGTGAAACGCGAAGTCGGTGTCCTTCTTGATCTCGTCGTACTCGGTGCCCACGGTGTCGACGACCGACAGCGCGCCGACGCCGGCGAGCACAAAGGGCCGGAGACGGCCGTCGAGGATGCGCACCGGGATGTGCCACAACACGTGAGCGCGCCAGCCGACCACGAGCAGGCGATAGTTGTGAAGGCTGTCGCCAGTCGGGACGCCGATGCCCTCGATCTCCAGCGAGAGGGTCCGATTGAACGCCAGCGCGGCGCGCGCGCCGAAGAGCCCGTTGCTCTTGGGGCTGGGCAGCGCGGGATCGTCGGCGACGCCCAGCTCCAGATTGTGCGCGAAGACCTCATAGCCGCCCATGATCCCGAGCTCGACTTGCACTCCCGGGTCGCTGTCGTCCTGGGCGCGGGCCGGAGAGGCGAGCAAGAGCAGGAGCAAGAGGGAAAAAAGAAGCGAAGCGACTACCGCGGCAGAGACTCCAACCCCCTGCCGGATCCCGGAGACGTATGCCATGCCGCGCATACTATATACCTCTCGCCGCGCTGCAGGAAGTGGCGGCCCCGTCGAGAACACGCCCGAAGGGCTGTTCCCAAGACGCCCGAGGGGCTGTTCCCAAGACGCCCGAGGGGCTCTTCCAAGACGCCCGAAGGGCTGTTCCCAGGGCGGCCGAATAATTGTGCGCGCCGTCCCGTCCGAGCTATAAGCAGTCCCCTTTCGCGCCAGGAGAATGCGATGAAACGCCCGTTTGCCAGGCTCGCCACGTTGTTTCTGCCAGTGACATTGACCTTGGGCGCCGCGTATGTCGCGCACCCGGGTAACGCCACCGCCGCCGGCGGGAGCTGCACCATCGCGGTCAGGGGCGCATCGCCGACGGCCCGCGCGTGCGCCAAGGGAGGCCGCGCCGAGGCGAGACGGGTGATGAAGGACATGGTGACCGCCGCCAACAAGAACGGGGGCAAATTCGACTGCGAGGGGTGCCACAAGGACGTGGTCACCTACGAGCTCAACAAGAACGCCGTCGAGGACTACAAGAAGCTCCAGACAGCGTCCGGAATGAAGTAGAACTAAGCTCCCATCAACAGAGCGAAGATCGTCTGCGGCCTCGCGGAGCGGGGACGTCGTTCGGGATTCGAGATCAGTTAAAAGGCCCTGCCCATGAAGACCGTCACCGAGTTCTCCGGCACTGTACTGCGGGAGGCCGCCCGCATCCGCAAGCTGCACCCGCGGCCGACCCCGCCACGCCCCGAGCCCAAGGTCCCCGCCGAGGCGGAGAGCGCGGAAGCCGCGCCGGCCGACGCCGGGGCGACGGAAGCGCTCGCGCCGGAAGGCGTTGCGACGGAGACCGCGAGCGACGCGACCACACCGCCGGACGTCGACAGCTCCGTCGCCGGCGGCGACGGAGCCGAGGCGAGCGCGGCGCCGGACGACGCAGCGGCTCACGGAGCGGACGACACAACCGCCGACAAAGACCAGGCGAGCGCGGGACCGGAGGCGGAAGCCGCCGGCGAAGCCGAGGCGAGTGCGGCGCCGGACGCCCCAGCGACCGACGGAGACGCGAGCGCTGCTGACGGTGCCGAGGCCGCGCCGGCCGACTCCGCCGCGAGCGACGGCGGCGCCGAAGCGGCAGTGGAGGCGCCCCCGGTCGACCTTGGCCCCGATCCGGCGCTACCAGCGCTCGAAGAGGCCATGAAGCTGAGCGGGGATCGCCTCGCGCGTCTGGTCGAAGCCCTCGACGTCGTCGGCGGGCGCACCGATAACGTACGCCTGGTGCGTGTCCTGAGCGGCGAGAACCCGCCGCCGAACGCGAAGAAGCAGGGTGACTTCTACTATCTGGTCGACCTCATGCCCCGGCGCGAAGGCGGCGGCAAGGGACACGGCCGGCACGACGACCGTGGCGGCGGGCGCGGTCGGGATCGCGGCGGCGGTGGTGGCGGCGGCGGGCGTTCCGGAGGTCCCGGCGGTGCCGGCGGCTTCGCCGGCGGTGCGCGTCTGGAGCGCGATCTTCCGCCGCGCGAGGTCCCGGCGGCGGGACAAGGATGGATGGTCACCCGCGCACCCGCGGGCCCCGGCGAGCGCGGCGGCGACCGCGGCCGGCGCGGGCCGGGCGGGCGGCGTCCTGATGGTCCGGGCGGCGCCCGGCGTCCGGGCGGCGGTCCCGGTGGCGCAGGTGGCGGTCCCGGTGGTGGCCGGGGTCGTCGGCCCGGTGGCCCCGGTGGTCCTGGTGGTTTCGGCGGTCCCGGCGCTCCTGGCGGCGCGCCCCGGGGCGCCGGTCCTGGCGGTGCGCCGGCTGCGGCCGGTCCGGTCCGATTCGGTGCGCGATCTCCGGAGACCGGTGAGCCACGTGAAGCGCGCGCACCGGGGGGCCCCGGTGGCGAGTCGCGCGAGCACGCGCCGCGAGGCCCGCGCCCGCCTCACGGCGGCGGCGGACGAGGCCCGCGCGGTGGCGGCGGGGGTGGCGGTGGCGGCGGTGGCGGTCCGCGCGGCGGCGGCCCACCGGGCGGCGGCCCGCACGGCGGCGGCGGCCCGAAGCGAGACGCCAAGGGCTGGCCGGTCGCCTAGTCGAGACGGTCCGCGAGCACGGGCAGAAGTGAAACCGCCAAGGCGCCGGGGACACCGAGATCTGGACTCTAGAGGCTCCGGATTTGAAGCGTCCGCACCCGGCGTCTTGCGCGTCATGCCGGTTATCTGAACGACGCTGCCGACAATCGCTCCACGCGCTCCAGGATCGTGCGCGCATCGAGCGCCCGCGCGTAGACGTAGAGTGATCCGGGGAGATCCTCATCGAGCGCGGCTTCGCTGACGCGCAGGTGCTTGCTCACCGCGAAGAGGATCCGGTGCGGCAGGCCGCGCTCGACGAGCTCGACGCGCCGCCAGACCGCTTCGCGGCTCCAGTAGCCCAGCACCTCGAGATAGACCGGCGCGCCCGCGCCGCCGCGCCGGCGGAAAACCAGATCGGGGACGCAAAGCCCCGCGCCGGGGAGATCCAGGATCGCCGTGGCGGGCGAGGCGATCCAGTCGCTGTCACCTGAGCTCTCGCGCGCGGCCAGGCGCGCGAGCAAGGCCGCGATCTCGTCGGGCAGGTCGGACGAGTCCGGCGCGATCGCGCTGCGCTCGCCGGGATCGCCACCCGCGGCGCGGAAGGTGACCGGCCGCCGCTCCTTGCCCCACAGCACCTGCGCCTCGATGCGCCAGCGGCCGCAGTCGGCGATCGCCGGCAATGCCATCGCCAGCTGCAAGCCGTACTTCGTCACCGCCTGGAACAGGCTGAACGGGCCGTCGATCTCGATGCGGTAGCCGTCCTTGGACGGGGTGATCGTGTGCAGCAACCGCAGGAACTTGAGCTTGTGAAACAGACGGCGGTAGCCGGCCGCGTCGGCGCCCGCAACCTCGGCGACGACCCGAGTCGCGCGTAGCAGGACCGCCTGCACCTGCGCGCGGTCGAAGCCTGCCGCCAGGTGCGCGGGCCGGATCGGCGTGACCGAGCAGAGCCGTTCGGCGCCGTGCAGATCAGCGTAGAGCGCTCGTTCCAGCTCCTCGACGGAGAGGCCGCGCGCGCCCGCGACCTCGGCGAGCACCGCCTCGCGCGCGAGCCGGCCGCCGGCGTCGGTCGTGCGCCGCGCGGCGCTGGCGCGCAGGAAGACCTCGGCGCGCAGCTCGGCCGGATCGATCTCGGCCGGCGTCTCGAAGACGCAGCGGTCGCTGACCAGCTTGAGCACGCCGTCACCCAGGCGGCGCTCGTGCGGCGCCACCTCGACGGCACGCCAGGTCGCCTCCACCTCTTCGCGCGTGCGGCCCACGTGCGCGCGCGCGATCTCGAGGTAGACACCCGCCAGCTCCTCGATCCGGGCGCGAGCCCCGTCGTCGAGCGGCAGGATCTGCAGCACGTCGCCGCGACGCCGCGCCGCGACCAGGTCAGCGGTAAGCACTGTGCTCCCGCCGGCGATCACTGGTGGACGTCTCGGTCGTCGCCGCGGTCACCAGCTCGTACAGGAGCGCCGGCCGCCCGCCGCTCTTGCTCGCGTGGCGGCGCAGGATGCGGCCCAGGCGCTGAACGTGCTCGCGCACCGAGCCGCTGCCCGAGATCACGACCGCGACGTTGGCCTGGGGGATGTCGACCCCTTCGTTCAAGACCTTCGACGTGGCCACGGCGCCGTAGCGTCCGTCAGCGAGCCGCGCGAGGATCTCGCTGCGCTCGCGCACTTTCGTCTGGTGCGTGATCGCCGGGACGAGAAATCGCCGCGACACCGTGTACGCCGTGGCGTTGTCGTCGGTGAACAGCAGCACGCGATCGTCGCGGTGGCGTTCGAGCAGCAGCTGCACGAAATCGAGCTTGGCCGGCGCTGCGAACGCGATCTCGCGCTGGCGCCGGTAAGCCGCCATGGCACGCTGTCCTTCGGCCGTGCGCGACGAGCGGATGATGAAATCCGACCAACCCGACGGCGAGCCCATGCGGATCCCCTGCTCGACGAGAAAGCCGGTGTAGATCGCGCGCTCTGATTGATACTCGGCGCGGTCCGCCGCCGATAGCTCGACCTCGAGGCGGATCGTCTCGTACTCCGCCAGGTAGCCACCGTCGCCCGCGAGATCGACGATGTCCTTGCGGTAGCAGAGCGGGCCGATCAGGTGGTCGAGCTCGACGTGGCGGCCGTCGGCGCGTTCGGGCGTCGCGGTCAGGCCCAGCCGATACGGCGCCAGGCTCGACTGCGCGGCCAGCGCGTACGCCGCGCCCGGTAGGTGGTGGCACTCGTCGAACACCAGCAGGCCGAAGCGCCGCCCGAGGTGATCCATGTGCAGGTA